>JADJCA010000009.1:340938-681877 GCA_016703425.1 Myxococcales bacterium | reverse complement strand
GAGGCCGCGCGAGCGCTGAAGTCCGATTGCCCGACGACGATGCCCGCCAAGAACGCGCCCAGCGCCATCGACGCGCCGAAGAGCTTGGCTGAGCCCACGGCGATGCCCAGCGCGAGCACGAGCACGCTCAACGTGAAGAGCTCGCGCGAGCGAGTCTTGGACACGTACCCCAGGAGGGCCGGCACGAAGCGCTTGCCCACAAGGAGCGTGAAGGCCACGAGGAGCGCCACCTTGACGACGGCGATGCCGACGGCGGAGAGGGCGCCCGCGAGCGTCGTCGACTTGCCGCCCGCCATCGCGGGGAGCAGCACGAGCACGAGCACCGTCAGCAAATCTTCGACGACGAGCCAGCCGACGGTCATGTGCCCCGTGCGCGTCTGCAGCGCCTCGTTGTCGGTGAGCACGCGAAGGAGCACGACTGTGCTGGCGACGGCGATGGCGAGGCCGAAGACGACGCCCGACGCGAACGAGGAGCCGAAGGCCTGCGAGACGAGCGCGCCAAGCAGCGTCGCCGCCGTGACGCCGACGAACGCCCCTGGGATGGCCACCATGCGAACGGCGAGGAGCTCTTTGACGTGAAAGCTCAGGCCCACGCCGAACATCAGGAGGATGATCCCGATCTCCGCCAGCTCGTGGGCGATCTCTGAATGGGCGACGAACCCCGGCGTGAAGGGCCCTACGGCGACGCCCGCGAGGAGGTACCCGACGATGGGCGAGAGCTTGAGGCGCTGGGCGCAGAAGCCGAGGACCAACGCCGCCGTGAGGCCACCGGTGAGCGTAAGGATGAGGTCCATGGGGGGCGTCTCGCGGCCGGCCCGTGGAGGCTAGGTGCGCCGGAGGTTCCCGACAAGGCGCGGTGGGGCCGAGGGATGGGTGGGCGCAACAAAACGTGGGCGACACCTTGTGTCGAGACGCAACTTCTCCGGCGCCTCTGCCGATAGACCTCGCATGAGTTCGTTCCGTCGGCACGAGGTGCTCGTCTCGCTGTTCCAGACGCGCCCTCCGCTGGCGGCCGAGGTCTTGCGACTCCTCGGCGTCGCGGTGCCGTCGGGCGCGCGCCTACGGACGGATTCGGCCGATCTGACGCAGATCACGCCGACGCAATACCGGGCGGATCTCGTGGTGGTGCTCGAGCGGGCGGAGCGGCCCGTGCTGGGCATCGTGGTTGAGGTGCAGTTCAAGCGCGACCTGGGGAAGCGCTACTCGTGGCCGGTCTACGCGTCGACGTTGCGAGCGCGACTCAAGTGTCCGGTCTGCGTGCTCGTGGTGGCGCCCACGGAGGCGATGGCGAAGTGGTGCGCCAAGCCGGTGGAGTTGGGGCCACACTTCACGTTTGCACCGTTCGTGCTCGGCCCGAGCGCGATTCCGTATGTTACTGACGAAGCGGAGGCCAAACGCGCGCCGGAGTTGGCGGTGCTGTCGGTGTTGGCGCACGGCCGCGAACCCGATGTCGTGCGCCTCGCGGTGCCGGCGCTCGCGGCCGTCGCGACGTTGGCGAGCGACTCCGGGGTGCTATATTCCGACGTCATCTACGAAGTAGTCTGGCTGGTGCGGCGCCCGCGGCGAAGGCAGCACTGGAGGAGCAGATGGACATCCGCAAGTACGAGTTTCAAAGCGATTTCGCCAAGAAGCACCAGGCCAAGGGCCGCGCAGAGGGCCGCGAGGAGGGCCTCGCGGAAGGTGCTCGCGGTGCGAAGGTCGCGGCGCTGCTAGCGTTCCTCGATGCTCGCGGTCTCGCCGTTTCCCCCGCGGAGCAAGAGACGATCGCCGCCTGCAACGACGACGCTGTGCTCACGCGCTGGATTCGCAAGGCGGCAACGGCAGCGACCGTCGCAGAGGTCTTCGCCGAAGGGTGACGGAGGGCGCCCGCGTCGCGCGCCTTTTCGCCTCTGCGTGAACGCTCAGGTCAAGAACACCAGCAGCCCCTCGCCGCTCTTGGCGCCACCTTCGATGAACTCCTTCAGGTCCACGAAGTAGCCCAGGAGGTACTTCAGGTTCTCGTCGCGCTCCGCGTCCCGGCTCCACACGTCCGGGTAGATCTCGAGGTGCGTCATGGCGGCAGGGTTGAAACGTTCCGCCAGCACCTCTGGCGTGAGCGGGGCCAGGGCGCCAACGAGTTCGCGCACCTCGGCGTTCAGGAAGGCGCGCGCTGGTCCGTAGCCAACATCCACGTCGCCGACTGGCCGCCCGCCCGCGACGAGGAAGTTGAGTGGCGCGCTCCCCTCCCAGGCGGTCCCGGTGAAGAGGTAGTGGAGCCCGTGCCACGCCTTGTCGACGTCGAGGTCGGAGAAGCCTTGTTCGTCCAAAAAGTCGACGACCGACTCGGGGTCCTCCAGCAGAGCCAGGAGCCGCGCGTCCGGCACTCGTCGAAAGTTTCCGATCATGCTCATGGCTCGTCCTCCCGGTGGCGGATGCGATTGTAGGTGGCGCGCAACGCGCGGAGCCACTGCTGCGGTGCGCCTCGTCCTTCTGGCCCCTCGCTCAGCCTCTGCCCTCTTGCGGAGCCTCAGGCTCCAGCCGCAGCCTGCACCTCCTTCTTTCTTCGCCCGGCCACGCAACGTCTCCAACGGCCCCGCCGAAGAGTCCTGCATGGTCGCCGGCGAGCACGTGGTGGTGCTCTCGCTAGTCTGCTCACGTCGCTGGCATGGGCCCGGGCTCGATTCCGCACTCCGCGGGCGGTCGGAGGCCACGCACCGCCGAGGCGACGCTGCTTTGTGCGCGCCTACGGCAGAACCGCGGTGCCTGATTCTGCGCCAAAAACCGTCGCATCGCACAGCCGGTACTTGCGGTTACCGCAATGCGTGGTACGGTATCTGTGCTCGCTGAGCCGGTCGCGCCCGATGCGCTTCGGCGCATCATCCGGGAGGCCCTTGCCACTGGGACAGTGTCCTTCTCAAGGCATGCTTGCGGTGAGCTGGAGAAGGACCGGAAGACGACGGGCGACGCTATCAACGTCCTCCGCGGCGGTGTCGTTCGTGCGGGCGAGCGCGAGAACGGCTCCTGGCGCTATCGCGTCGAGACCGCCCGGATGGTCGTCGTCATCGCCGTACGCAGCGAATCCGTCATCGTCGTCGTCACGGCATGGAAGGTGAAATCATGAAGTGCCTCAGTTGCGGAGCGAAGATGGTCACGACGACGGAGCCGCTCTTCCACTACACGGTGAGCGGTCTCTCGAACGTGTACCTCGCCAACGTGGATGTCTCGCGCTGCCGAAAGTGCCACGAAGAGGAGGTCGCGATTCCTCGCATCGAGCAGCTCCACAAGGCGCTCGCGACGATCATCGTGAAGCAGACGTCGCGACTCGCGGCAGAGGAGATCCGCTTCCTCCGAAAGACCATGGGCTTGTCGGGGGCGGACTTCGCTCGGCGCATCGACGTGACGGCGTCGCAAGTGTCGCGGTGGGAGCGTGGGCACGAGACGATGAGCCACATGGCGGAGCGGCTCTTGCGGTTGATGGTCGTGACGGAGAGCCCGGTGATGGACTACTCCACAGAACTCTTCGAGCGGATCGCTGAAGATGTGCCCCGATCGCGAAAGCGTGTCGTCGCCAAGACGGCCGGCGGCTGGCAGGCCCGGATCGCCGCTGCATAGGCCGCAAGCGGCGAGCACCACCGCGGGGGGGGGGGGCGCGCCGGCCCGAACTCGGGCGTGCAGGACTCTCGGTTTGGTGCCTCGCCCTTCTGGATTCTCGCTCAGCCTCTTGCTCCAGCCTTGTCCAACAGCCTGCTCGAGCATGGACCTGGGGTCACAACGTGCCCGACAAGGCGCGGTGGCACCCTAGTTTGGCCGACCACGAGGGCGACCGGATATGATGCCGCCATGTCGACGAGACCGCTGGCCAGGTGCGTAGGCGTCGCCGCGTCTCTCGCCGTCGTCGTCGCCGGCGCGGCGGTGACCTCGCAGGCTCGTGCCGACGATGTCTCCTGCGCCGTCTCAGCGGAGACCGCGCAATCGCTCCGCAGGGAAAAGAAGCTCCTTCGGGCCAGAGACGAGCTCGTCAAGTGTAGCGATCCCAAGTGCCCGAGCTTCGTTCGGGGTGACTGCGTGCGCTGGCTCGAGGAGCTGAAGGCCACGTTGCCCACGGTCGTCGTGCGGGCCGTCGACGGTGCCGGCAACGACGTCCTCTCCGCGAGGGTTCGTGTCGATCAAACGCTCGACGCATCGCTCGGCGTTGCCGTCCCTCTCGATCCCGGACCCCACGTGATCACGGTGGAGAGCGCCGGCGCACGCGGAGAGGCGAAGCTCCTGGTGGCGGAGGCCGAGAAGAGCCGCGTCGTGGTGGTGCCGCTCACGGCGAGCTCAGCCGGCGCGGGCGCTCCCGCGAAGCCCACACCCGAGGCCTTGAGCCCGGGGCCGAGTCCATGGGCTTACGTGGCGGGCGGGGTCGGTGCCGCGGGCCTCGTGACGTTTGGTGTGCTGCAGCTCGTCGCGCAAGGCGAATACGACGATCTCAAGAAGGAGTGCGGCAACGCCTGCGAGCCGTCGCGCGTGGATCCCATTCGAACGAAGGTGGTGGCGTCTGCCGTCGCGCTAGGGGTCGGCGTCTTGGGCAGCGGCGTGAGCCTCTGGCTCTTCACACGCCCGCGTTCGTCCGCCGTGGGCGGTGCGGCGAACGTGAGCGTTGCGCCGACGGCCGATGGCGGCGTGGCGACGCGGCTTCGTGTGAGGTTTTAGGTCCCCCCCCCCCCCCCCCCCCCCCCCCCCCCCCCCCCCCCCCCCCCCCCCCCCCGCCCCCCCCCCGGCCCCCCGCCCACCCCCCGCCCCCCCCCCCCCCCCCCCCCCCCCGCCCGGGCCCCCCCCCCCCCCCCGGCCGGGGCCCCCCCCCCCCCCCGCCCCCCCCGCCCCCCCCCCCCCCCCCCGCCCCCCCCCCCCCGCCCCCGCCCGCCCCGCCCCCCCCCCCCCCCCCCCCCCCCCCCCCCCCCCCCCCCCCCCCCCCCCCCCCCCCCCCCCCCCCCCCCGCCCCCCCCCCCCCCCCCCCTCCGGGGCCGGCGGCCGGGCCCCCCCCCCCCCCCCCCCCCGCCCCCCCCCCCCCCCCCCCCCCCCCCCCCCCCCCCCCCCCCGCGGCGGGGGGCCCCCCCCCCCGGCCGCGCCCCCCGGCCGTCCCCCCCCCCCCCCCCCTCCCCCCCCCCCCCCCCCCCCCCCCCCCCCCCCCCACCCCCCCCCCCCCCCCCCCCCCCCCCCCCCCCCCCCCCGCGCCCGCCCCCCCCCCCGCGCCCCCCCCCCCCCCCCCCCCCCCCCCCCCCCCGGCCCCACCCCACCCTCCCCCCCCCCCTACCCCCCCCCCCCCGCCCCCCCCCCCCCCCCCCCCCCCCCCCACGCCCCCCCCCCCCCCCCCCTCCCCCCCCCCCCCCCGGGGGGGGCCGCGCCCCCCCCCCCCCCCCCCCCCCCCCCCCCCCCCCCCCCCCCCCCCCCCCCGCGGGGGGCGCCCGCCCCCCCCCCCCCCCCCCCCCCCCCCCCCCCCCCCCCCCCCCCCCCCCCGGGGGCGGGCCCGCCCGCGGCGGCCCCCCCCGGCCCCCCCCCCCCCCCCGCCCCCCCGGGCCCCCCCCCCCCTCCCCCCCCCCCGGGGGGGCCCCCCCCCCCCCCCGCCCCCGGCCCCCCCTTTTTCCGGGGGCGGCCGCCGCCCCCCCCCCCCCCCCCCCCCCCCCCCCCCCCCCCCCCCCCCCGCCCCGCCGCCCCGCCCCCGCCCCCCGGCTCCCCCCCCCCGCGGCCCCCCCCTTGCGGGCCCGCCCGGCCTTCTGCCCCCCCCTTTTTCCCCGCCCCCCCCCCGCCCCCCGGGGGGGGGGGGGCCCCCGGCGGGGGGGGGGGGGGGGGGCCCCGGGCGGCCCCCCCCCCCGGGGGGGGGGGGGGGGGGGCGGGGGGGGGGGGGGCCCCCCCCCCCCCCGGGCGGGGGGGGGGGGGGGCGGCCCGGGGGGGGGGGGGGGGGGCGCGGGGGGGGGGGGGGGGGGGGGGGGCCCCCCGGGCCCGGGGGGCCCGGGGGGGGGGGGGGGCCCGGGGGGGGGGGGGGGGGGCCGCGGGGCGGGGGGGGGGGGGGCGGGGGGGGCGGGGGGGCGGGGGCCGCCGCCGGCGCCGGGGGGGGGGCGGGGGGGGGCCCCCGGGGGGGGGGGGGGGGGGCCGGGGCCCCCCGGCGGGGGGGGGGGGGGGGGGGGGGGGGGCGGGGGGCCCGGCGGGGGGCCGGGGGGGGGGGGGGGGGGGGGGGGGGCGGGGAAGGGGGGGGGGGGGGGGGGGGGGGGGGGGGGGGCCGGGGGGGCGGGGGGCCGCGGGCCGCCCCCCGCCCCGGGCCCCCCCCCCCCGCCCCCCGGGGGGGGGGGGAGGCCCCCCCCCCCGGGAAAAGCCCCCGGGGGCCCCCGCCGGGGGGGGGGGGGCCCCCCCCCGGCCCCGCGCCCCCCCGGCCCGAGAAAAAAGGGGGGGGGGGGGGGGGGGGGGGGGGGGGGGGGGGGGGGGCCGGGCGGGCCCCGGGGGGGGGGGGGGGGGGGGGGGGGGGGGGGGGGGGGCGGGGGGGGGGGGGGGGGGGGGCCGGGGAAAAGGCGCCCCCCCCGGGGGGCCGGGGGGGGCCCCCGGGGGGGGGGGGGGGGGGGGGGGGGGGGGGGGGGGCCCCCCCCCGGGGGCGGGGGGGGCCGGGCGCGGGGGGGGGCGGGGGGGGGCGGGCGAGGCCCCGCGGCCCCAAGAAAAAAGCGCCGGCGGGGGGCGGGGCGGGGCCGGCCGGGGGGGGGGGGCGCGGGGGGGGGGGGGCGGGGGCCCCCGGGGGGGCGGGGTGGGTTGGGGGGGGGCCGGCGGGGGGGGCGGGGGGGCGGGGGGGGGGGCCGCCCCAGGCCCCCCCCGCGCCCGCGCGGGCCGGGGGGGGGGGCGCCCGGGGCCGGCCTCGGGGGCCGGGGGGGGGGGGGGCCCCCGTGTCGGGGGGGCCCCCGGGCCTCTACTTCGCCCGTCGCGCCTTGAGCCGTTGAAAGTGCCTGCGCGCGAGGCCCGAGGCGTCGGCGGCGCGCGAGACATTGCCGTTGTGCGCCGTGAGCGCGCGCTCGACGTAACGTCGTTCGAGCTCGAGGTTGATCTTCGCGCGCGCCGCGGCGAAGGGGAGGTCCTCGTTGATCACCGCTTCGAGGAAGTCGCCGTCGCCCTCGCTCGGTGCGCCGCTCGCGCTCGCGCCCGACGCGTAGGCGTCATGCGGCAGCGCGGCCGCCGCGTCCTCCGTCACGGAGTCTTCGCCCAACGCGAGGGCTCGCGCCACGGCGTTTCGGAGCTCCCTTAGGTTCCCCGGCCACGCGTGCTCTTCCCAGCGCGCGACGAGGCGTGGGGAAGGCGTGCCCACGCCACCGAGCGCGGTCCAGATGCGCGGCGCGAGGAAGCGAACGTCGCCGGCGCGCTCGCGCAAAGGCGGCAGCTCGATGCGTCCGACGGCGAGCCGGTGAAAGAGGTCGTCGCGAAACCTCCCTGCCTGGATTTCGCGATCGAGATCGCGCCGCGTCGCGCAGAGGATCCGCGCCTCGAAGTGGATCCACTTGTCGCCGCCGACGCGTCGCACCTCGCCCCGCTCGATGGCGCGGAGGAGCTTGGGCTGAAGGTTGAGGTCGAGATCGCCGATCTCGTCGATGAGGAGCGTGCCCCCGTGCGCTTGTTCGAAGACGCCCTTGCGCGACGTGACCGCCCCCGTGAAGGCGCCGCGCTCGTGACCAAAGAGCTCCGACTCGACGAGGTTGGGCGGCACCGCCGTGCAGTCGAAGACCACGAAGGGCCCCGCTGCGAGCGGACCTTGCTCGTGCAGTGATTCGGCGAGGACCTCTTTGCCGGTGCCCGTCTCGCCTTCGATGAGGACCGGCACGAAGCTCGCAGCGAGCTTCTGCGCCAAGGGATAGATGCGGCGCATGGCGCGGCTCTGGCCCCACACGCGGCCGAAGTGCTCGCCCTCGGGCACCATGGCTCCGGACCCCGCGGCCCTGTGCGTGACGCGGAGCGCGGTGCCTCCGACGCGCAAGGTCTCGCCGCCCGAGAGCCAAGCCTGGCCGACGCGCACGTGATCCACGAAGGTGCCGTTAGTCGACCCCAGGTCGCGCACCTCGAGCCGGTTGCCGACGATCTCCAGCGACACGTGCCGCCGCGAGACGCTGGCGTCGGTGAGCCTCAGATCGGCCGTCGCCGACGTGCCCACGAGGAGGCGCGCCGGGCTCGCTCCGTCGAGCTCGATGGCGCTCCCCACGTCGGGCCCCTCGGCGACTTCTACAAGGAACGTGCCGTCGGGGAGCGTCGTGGCGGCCGTGCGAAGCAGCGTTCTCACATCTTCCACGGGCTCCACGCTACCACGCCGCAAAAGGCCGCTGGCGCTGGTAACATCCGGGGACGGATGAAGAAGATCGGCAGCTACGTGCTGCTCGGCGACATCGCGTCGGGCGGCATGGCGTCGGTGCACCTCGGTCGCATGTCGGGCGCCGCTGGGTTTACGCGCACCGTGGCCATCAAGCGGCTGCATCCGCAATACGCGCGCGATCCCGAGTTCGTGTCGATGTTCCTCGACGAAGCGAGGCTCGCGGCGCGCGTGCGCCACCCCAACGTGGTGCCCACGCTTGACGTCGTCGCCGCCGACGGCGAGCTCTTCCTCGTGATGGAGTACGTCGAAGGCGAGTCGCTCTCGCGGCTCCTCCACCGGTTCGCAGGCAAGAACGAGCGACTGCCGTTGCCGATTGTGGCGAGCGTGCTCGCCGGCACGCTGCACGGTCTCCACGCGGCGCACGAGGCGAAGGGCGACTACGGCGAGAGCCTCGACATCGTGCACCGCGACGTGTCGCCGCAGAACATGATGGTCGGCGCCGACGGCATGGTGCGCGTGCTCGACTTCGGCATCGCCAAGGCCGCGGGCCGCTTTCACACCACGCGCGAAGGCACGGTGAAGGGCAAGCTCCCGTACATGGCGCCGGAGCACATTCGCGGGCAAGCGGTGTCGCGCCGGACGGACATCTACGCGGCCGGCGTTGTCTTGTGGGAGTGCCTCGTGGGCGAGCGGCTCTTTCATGGCGACGAGGCGCACATCTTGGAGCGCGTCCTCTTGGGAACCATCCCGGCACCGAGCTCGAAGATCCCCGGCATTCCCCCGGCGCTGGATACCGTGGTGGCTCGCGCGACGGCGCGCGCGCCTTCCGAGCGCTACGAAACGGCCGCCGACATGGCGCAGGCCATCGAACGGGCGGTGAGGCCGGCGCTCGCGTCCGAGATCGCCCAGTGGCTCGATTGGGTGGCCGGCCACTCGCTGAAGGTGCGCGCGGCGCGCGCCGCAGAGCAGCTTCAGAGCGACTCCGACAGCGATCTCAAGGCGCCGCCGGTGCTGTCGCCGCTCGTCGATCCGGTCAATGAGAGCACCACGATGCTCCGCACGCCGACCGGCTGGGCGCGCTTCCGTGGCCGATCGCGGCTCGTACCGGCGGCGGTGCTCGTCGCGTTGCTCGGCGCTGGCGCCACCGTCCTCGCGATGAGGAGCGCCGCTTCGCCGTCGGCCGCGGCGCCGGCGCCTTCGAGCGACGACACGTCGCGCGCGGCCGCGCTCGCTCCCGCGAGCGCAGTGGCGCCTCCGCCGGCGTCCGCAGCTCCGGAAGAGCCTCGGCCCGCGGCCTCGTCGAAGGCGTCGCCGGTCGCGTCGTCGCCGCCCGTCGCGTCAGCGCGGCCAACGCCAAGCCCAACGCCCACCCCGAAGCCGCGTCCGCAGGTGAAGCGTGTGGATTGCACGATTCCCTTCACGGTCAACGCGCAGGGCGAGCGAACGTATCGTCGCGAGTGTCTGGGGCGCTGAACGAACCCGTCAGCGTGTGAGCGCTTCAGCGCGCGCAGCCGATGCGCTTGGTGTCGACCGCGATCTCGTCGAACCATAGGTCGAGGTTCGCCGTCGTTGTCGCCTGGACCCCAACTTGGAGCGTGTCGATCTGCGTCGTAGGCACGCCGCCGAGCGACACGTCGAAGGGCTCCGTGTCGAGCCACGCGCGCACCGTACCGATGCCGGCGTCGTCGGGCGCGATCTCCATCTCAAGGCATGCCCAACGATCGCGCGGGATCGCCAGCGCCGAGGGAGCGCCAGCGTAGTTTGGCGGTGCCCGCAACAGAAAGCGCCCGTCGCCAAGGCTTGCGACATCGGCCCCGGGGTAGCCGGCGCCGTTGAAGTAGAAGTAGAGCATCCCGGTGTTCGGGAGCGGTTGGCCGCCGGGCGCGTAGAGGAACACACGGGCGAACGTCGACTGCCAAGGTTTTGCGAAGGCGATGGGGGCGGCGACGTACGACGGGGCCGAGGTCACGCCAGCGTCGAGGTGCACGTGCAGCGCACCGGCGCCGCGAGCCGCCCGCGCCGTATCGGGGAACGCCGTTGGCGGCGTGTACCACGGTGCGCCGAGCGAGGCGCCCTCGAAGCCGTCGCACAGAAGCCAAGTGCCAGCGTCGCAGAGCGACGGGCCACCGAGGAGCACGGCGGGGCCATCACTACCTGCGTCCGGCCATGGAGTCGTGGGCGCGTCGGCGCTCCCATCGACCGCCGGACGAGCGTCCGTTGCCTTCGCCGCGTCCTCGCCGGCCGGGCCCACGCCGCCCCCGCTCTCGCTTGAGAGATCGCTCAACGAACGAAAGAACATGCACGACGAAAGAAGCGCCACCCCAGCGGTGAGTGCCACGTAGGTGGGGCGCATGTGCACGTGTTTGGTTTACGACGACGACGGCCTCGTGTCATCTCGGCTGCGCACCGGGGAGCCGGCTGCGTATCGCAAATCGTCGAGGTTCGTCGGCCGCCGCCGGCCAAGCGCTGTACCCTGGGCGGGATGCCATCCGACGGAAGCCGCAGCACGCCTTGAGCAACGTGGGCCTCTACC
Source organism: Myxococcales bacterium (assembly GCA_016703425.1). Lineage (NCBI taxonomy): Bacteria > Pseudomonadati > Myxococcota > Myxococcia > Myxococcales > Myxococcales bacterium. The sequence continues at coordinate 671,048 of JADJCA010000009.1, read as the reverse complement.
TCCTTGTGCTCATCGCCCTGACGTTGGTTAACGCCTTCTTTTCCGCGTCAGAGATCGCGATCCTCTCGGTTCGCAAGACTCGCCTTCGCGAGCTAGGCGAAGCCGGCGAGGGCGCGGCGTTGGTGGCGCTTCAGCTCCGCGAAGATCCGGAGCGGTTCCTTGCGACGGTGCAAGTCGGCATCACCGTCGTGGGGGCGACAGCGGGCGCGTTCGGCGGCTTGGTCCTCGACGAACCTTTCGCGGCGTTTCTGCGCGCGCACGGCCTGGGCGTCGTCGCCGCCGAGCGCGTGGCCTTTGCGCTCGTCGTTTCCTTGGTCTCGGTCCTCTCGGTGGTCGTCGGTGAGCTTGTGCCGAAGTCGCTCGCCCTTCGCTCCGCGGAGACCGTTGCGCTGCTTGTGAGTCGACCGCTTTACCTTCTATCCCGGCTCGCCGCGCCGATCGTCTGGGCTCTGACGAAGCTCTCGAACCTCGTGCTCCGCCCGTTTCGCGATCAAACCAACTTCACGGAGGCGCGCGTCACGGTGGAGGAGCTCCACCTGATGGTGGGTGAGGCGGCGGCGGCCGGCACTGTCGATAAGGAGACTGGCGAAATCGCGACGCGGGCCATCGAGCTCGGGAACCTCCGCGCCTATTCGGTCATGGTGCCGCGCCGCGAGGTCGTGTGGCTCGCCGCCGACGCGTCGCGTGAGCACGTGGAACGAACGCTGCGCGACACACCCCACGCGCGCTACCCGATCACCGGGCCTGATCACGAGGTGCAGGGGTATGTCTTGGCGCGGGAGATCTACGCGCAGCTCCTTGAAGGAAAACTCGACCTCGCCGTGCTCGTCCGCGATTGCCCGACGTTTTCGTCGGAGACCTCCGCCGTCGCCATCTTGCGCACGCTGCAGGGCGCTCGCACCGAGATCGGCCTCATCGTCGACGAAGGCGGCTTTCCCGTGGGCCTCGTGTCGATCGAGACGCTGGCCGAAGAGCTCTTCGGTGAGATCGTGGCGGAGCACGAGAAGCACTCGACGAGCATCATGCCGACGCCGGCCGCGCCATCCGTCGACGCGCCTCCCAAGCGATCGTTCTTGGTGCGCGGAGAAACGCCCCTTCACGAGGTGAACCGAGAGCTGGACCTCGACCTTCCCATCGACGCCAACGCGTCAACGCTGGGGGGGCTCGTGCTCGCCATCTGCGGCCGCTTCCCCGAGCGCGGGCATTCGCTGACGCTGCCGGGTGGCGTCGCTGCGCAGGTCGTCGAGACCTCGCCGCGGCGCGTGCTCCTGGTTCGCCTCGAGGTTGACGCGCGCTGAGTCCGGGCCGTCGGCAACCGTTTTCCGGCACATCCGCGCGCGTCGGAAGTCAGCTTCCGGCTTCTTCGAGGGTGCGCGCACTCCTTCCTACGATTCGGCACGTGGAACGCGTCGTGCTTTGGGCGCGCTCGCATCGCCCCCGAAAGGACGTCCACCATGGTTCGTTTTGCTCGCGCTCTCGTTTTTCTCCCGCTCGCGCTGTTGGCCCCGGCGTGCAGCGCATCGCACGATGCGGATGACGGCGACGCAGCCGCGACGGCGGAGCTTCGCGCGCTGTCGTCGGCCGAGATCATCGGCACGCTCAGCTACGGGGAAACGAGCGCACCGGTCTCCTACGAGAGCACGCCCACGTACCGCGCGTTTCGCTTTCAAGGCGCGGCTGGGGACCAAGTCGAAGCGTGGGTCCGTTCGACGGACGGCGACGCGCGCGGGTGGATTGTCACGAGCGCCTTCAAGAACGTTGTCTCCAACGACAACGCGGACGGCAGCACGCTCGACGCGAAGCTCGTCGCCACGCTCAAGAGCACCGGCACCTACTACGTCGTCTTCCGCGACAAGGCGTCGGAGGACGCCACGTTCACCGTCTCGCTGGCCAAGACCAACGCCGGCGGTACGGGAGGCGGCGGTGGTAACGGCGGCGGAGGCACGGGAGGAGGCAACGGAGGAGGCAACGGAGGAGGCAACGGCGGAGGCTCGGGCGGTGGTTCGTCGTCCGATCCCTTCAGCGCCGCGAGCTGCACCGGCGCTCCGCTCACGGCGTCGGACGTCTTCGGCATGCTCGACGTGAGTCGCGGCGTCCTCGAGAAGAAGGCCGGACGCTTCGCGCTCCGCCACCGCTCGCGCGCCTGTTACGCGGGGCAGGCCTGCTCCGCGTGGCGCGAGGGCGGCAGTGAAGTCACCGCGCCCTTCACGCACGTCACCGGGACCTTCACCACGGACGAAGCCGAGCGCTACTACCGCCTCCGCACCGAGGGTGACGTCATCGTCTCGTTCCAGGGGAACTCGCCCAAGGTTCGCGTGCGCGGCGACCAATTCCAGGGCTCCTGGGGCGCGAGCCTCACGCCGACCTACGTGTCCCAATCGCTCGAGCTGGCCGCCGTCTCACCGGGCACCGTCAACGACGCCGCCCTCCTCGTCGACTACGTCTGGAGTCCGTCGCTCGGTTGCCCCAACGGTCATTGCACCGGCAATGCCTCGGTGCCCGGCAAGGTGCAGGCGAATTGGTCCGGCAAGCCGCTCAAGGTGCACGGCGTGATGACGAAAGCCTGCGTGCGCCTCGTGCAGACGGGGTCCGAAGCGAAGAAGGACGCGAACAACAACGACTACACGCTCGAGAACGAGCTGGTCGTGCTCGGCAACTTCGCGAACGCGACGTGTCAGCCGAAGACGTGCGCCGAGGCCGGCTACACCTGCGGCCAGCTCGACGACGGCTGCGGGGCCAAGCTCGCGTGCGGCCAGTGTTCGAACACGCAGACGTGCGAGACGACGGCGGGGCCGAACCATTGCCGACCCGACACCGCGCAAGAGTCCTGCGCGCGCGGCGGTCGCGTGTACTGCCAAGGGCACACGGGCTGCTACGATTCCTGCTTCTGAGAGGCCTGCCCGCCGCGGGTCGCCGCCCGCCCCCTCCCCCCCCCCCGGGCCCCCGCCCCCGAGTGGGTCCAGGCGACCTCGCCAACCGACCTTGCGACGTTCAATAGGTCGCGAGGCTCGACATTCCGGTGACCACCTCGAGGTGGCACGTCGTCTTGAAGTCACCTTCGTCGATGCACTCAATCGAGAGTCGAGTGCCTGGCGCGACCGCGTCTCGCGGGCCGTGCAGACCTTCGATGATCACACCTAGGCCGCGGCCGCTAGGATGGCCCTCGAACGCGTTGAAAAGGCGACCCGCCTTCTCGCGCTCCGTGATCTCCGTCCGGTAGGTGACCAGGCCGCCGGCGCGAAGCTCACGAGCTACGGCCCGGGGGACGATGCCGACGTCGCACTTGATGTAAGAATCGGAGCCCATGGCCCCTGCGGTGACATCGGGCTCGCCGGGGTGATTCAGGCAACTCAGGCTGAAGACACCGGGCGTCGCGATGGTCTTGCTCCCGAGCGGGCGTTGGTGTCCTCGGGGTTCGTCGCGCCAGCCGCCGCCCGACACGGGTACGTTCATCATGTCGAACAGGCGCTCGGCGTTGGCCCCCCTGATGGTGTACGCGCCTGAGACGCCTTGAGGGGTGGGGACGAGCGACTGCTCGCACCGCAACGCACGCATGGGCACGTTCGAGCGGACGATGGGTGCCTCGAACCACGCGGCGACGATCGGCTCGCCCCGCTCGGTGGCCGCCCGCCCCGTGTCGTTCCAGAGCGCGGCGGGGAACGTGACCTCACCGTCGGTGAGCACTTCCCGCGACGCCGAGGCGGACGTGGCCTTGAACGCCACGGAGACGTCGTTGCCTCGACGCGTGGTGGTGACGTCAAAGACGCCGTCGCGCGGCCCCGCGTAGGCTTCGAGTCCGGGCGGGATCGCACCGGCCCGGCCTTCTGACACCATGATGGAAGGTTGCCCGATCGGGCGCAGGAAGAAGCGGAGCCCGCCGCAGCGTAGCTCGCGCTCGGGAAACACCGACGCCACTGGCGCCGTCTCGAGCGCCCCCTCCGAGTCCTCCTCCGGAGGCGCGGCGGCATCGCCACACCCAAGCGCGAAGAGGATCGATGCGGCCGCCAAGGTTCGTTTGGAGTTCATGCCGGCGAGGGAGCAAGGAGCGGCCGCGCGCGGGACGGCCGTGTGATCGAGAGAGGCGCCCTCCTCGCCCTGGAAAAACAGGTCGCCCGCGTGGGCGCGCCCTTCGCCCAGGAGAGACCGACGGGCATGGATCCCCGTGGCGAGACCATGGCTGTGAAGCCCCCTGCTGACGGGGAGCATCAGGCAAACCGAACGCGCGTCGCATCATGGGTAGCGGCACCGGCGAGTGTGCTAGTCCCTAGGCCGGTGCCCTCATTCAGTGGGCGCCGGCCGCCCTTTCGCCATGCGCACTCGCGAGGATCTCGCCAAAGACGCCGCCCAACACGTCGGCACCACGTTCGCGGGCAAGTGGCACATCGACGCGCTCTTGGGCATCGGGGCCTCGGCCGCCGTCTTCGCCGCAACCCACCGCAACAAGAGCCGCGTGGCCATCAAGCTGATGCACCGGCACCTCGCCTCCGACCCGCGGCGCAAGGAGGCGTTCCTGCGCGAGGCCTACGTCGCCAACAGCGTCGAGCACCCGGCCGTCGTACGGATCTTCGACGACGGCATCGAAGGCGGACAGCCCTTCTTCGTCGCCGAGCTGCTCTCGGGAGTGACCTTGGCGGACGCGCAACGCGAAGCCGGCGGCAGGCTCCCGTGGACAGACGTCGTGCGCGCCATGGAGACGCTCCTCGACGTCCTCGCCGTCGCTCACGGAGCGGGGGTCTTGCATCGTGACATCAAGCCCTCGAACCTCTTTCGCGAGGCGAAGGGGGCCGTTCGCGTGCTCGACTTCGGGCTCGCGTCGCTGGCCCCGGAAGACGCCGACCACGCCGACCTCTCAGAAGGGGGACCCTCAGAAGGGGGAGACGAGGAGCAAGGTCCCGTCGGAACGCCTGGCTACATGGCGCCGGAGCAAGCGTCGGCGCGCACCGACCTCATCGACGCGCGCAGCGATCTGTGGTCCGTCGGCGCGACGGCGCTCTTTCTGCTCACCGGCCGCTTCGTGCACGACGCGCAGACGACGCAAGAACTCATGGCGCGCATCGCCACGCAGCCGGCGAGGGCGGCTCGCGACGTGGCCCCGGAACTCCCCCCAGCCGTGGCCGCCTGGCTCGATCGAGCGCTCAAGTTCTCGCGCGTCGAGCGCTTTCAATCGGCGGAGGAGATGCGCTCGGCGCTCAGCGCCATCGAACGTGGGCTCGCGGAGACGTCGACGAAGGTCACCGTCGCGCGTGCCGCGGGCGAAGGTCCCACTGCGCAACCTCGCCCGTCATCGTGGGCCTTGTGGCTCCCCGTCCTGCTCGTCGCGCCGGTCGCCTGGTTTCTTGCGACGCGTGCGCCTGTGCCAGCACCGGCGTCTTCCGTCGATGCCGGGCCGCCGGCGCCGGCCAGTGTGAGCGCGGTGCCGGTCGTTTCGAGCGTCCCGCCGGCGCCGCCGCCGGCCGCATCGCAAGACGCTGCGCCCAGCAAGGTGATCGTGCGGTCGCCGCTGCGCGTCGCCCCGTCCGCCGTGGCGCCGCTGCCGTCGGCGAGCGCCGTGGATCCGCTCGACCGACGGATGTGACGAAGCGCGCGGCGTCGCTACGGGCCGAGCACATAGAGCGTATCGGCGAAGGGAACGTAGACGCTCCCGTCGGCGCCGAGCGCCGGTGCCTGGAGATCGGCGCTGCTCAAATCAATGGGAACGGCCCAACGCTCTGCGCCGTCAGGGGCCAGCGACACGACGCGCGCGTCAGGCGTCTTGACGTGCGCGAACACGAGATCACCGTCGCCGGTCGCGATGAGGCCGCCGCGGCGGCCAGAGAGCGGCGTGGCGGTGGTGGCTCCGTTCGACGCGTCGAGGAAGAGCAGGTCGAAGCCGTCGCCGAACCACGCGCCCGTGGTTGTCAGCGCAGGAAAGAGCGCTCCCGCATTTCCGCTGCCGGCGCCCTTCGTGGCGACGACGGTACCGGTGGAGGTGAACACGGAGAGGCCCGTCAGGCTGCGCACCACGATCTGCCCCTGGCCGTCGACGGCCGGCACCGTCGAGGGCTTCGACGCGAGCGGCTTCGTCCAATTGAACGTGCCGCCGGGGTTGAACGAAACCAGCCGCGCGTCGGTGCTCCCGAGGGCGGCCCCTTGCACGACCACGAGCGAGCCCGTCGCCGTCGCGGTGACGGCGCCATGAAAGAACGCAGCGCTCCCGTCCAACGCGAAGGTCCACGCGTCGCTGCCGTCGGAGGCAAACGCGCGAACGGAGGCGCCAGCCGTGACCACCACGGTGCCGTCGCCCAAGATCAAGGGCGCGCCCACCGCCGTGCCCAGCTGTTTGGTCCAATTGACGACGCCGCCGCGCGAAAGCGCGACCAGCGCGTTGCCCGCCGCCACATAGATAGGGCCGCCGGCCGCGAGGACCGGTGCGCCGACCTCGGGGACCACGTAGGCCGGCGAGCCGCTCACGTCGGTGCGCCAAAGCTCTTTGGTGCCGCCGATGGCGACGACGTAGTTGCGCAGCGAGCTGTCGGCCAGCTCGGTCACGAGCCCGTACGCGACGCCCGCGCCGTCGACGGCCACGCTGCTCGCGAACCACGTGAACGTCGACGACCCGGTCGTGGGTGCGAGCGCGACGCGGCGTCGAAGTTTCGGCGCCGCCAGCGAGGGTGCTGCCGAGCGGTTGGGGCGCGTCGGGCAAAACCCCGGCATGGGCCACGACGCGGTGACGTCGAGGCCGCCGCGATCGCCGCACTCGGGTAGCGATACCTGCGCGTCGCCGCCCGCGTCCTTGCTGCGCGCGTCCGCCGGCGGCGCATCGTCTGCTCTGTCGGAGGCGGCGCTCGCATCGGAGGCGTTAGCGTCGTCGGGGGATTCCTCCTCGCGCGCGACGCGGTTGAAGTCTGCGCCGATGAGGCCTTCGCACGCCGCGAGCGTCGCGACGCACACGACGGGAGCGATGCGGGCGCGCCAGGGCTTCACACAAGTGAGAATGGCCCAGCGGCGTCGTCGTCGCAACGTCGCTCGCGTGGATCGCGCGAGAAGACTTTTTCCGCATCGCGGAAACGTTTTTCCGAGCGAACGCTCAGAGCTCTTCGAGGTAACGAAACACCGTGCGTGGCGTCACGAGGAGGGCCTCGGCGGCAGCGGTGCGGTTGCCGCCGAAGCGCGCGACGACCTCTCGCACGTACTCCTTAAGGTACTCGTCGCGGGCCAACGCCAACGGGCGCACGAAGCTCGCGTCGGGCACGACACCGAAGCCCAGGTCGACCTCCGTGAGCGACGACCCCTCCGCCATCACGACCGCGCGTCGCACCGTGGCTTCGAGCTCCCTCACGTTGCCGTCCCATCGCGCCTTGCGCATGGCCGCGAGCGCCCCATCGGTGAACGTGAGCTCTGGCCGGTTCGCGGCTCGCCGCTCGCGCCGCAGGAAATGGGCCGCGAGCTCGATGACGTCGCCGCCCCGCTCACGGAGCGGCGGCAACGTCAGCGTCACGCCGGCGATGCGAAAATACAGGTCTTGGCGGAAGGCCTTCTGCGCGACCGCTTCTTCGAGCGCTCGGTTCGTCGCGCACACGATGCGCACGTCGACGGCGACGCTCGCCTCGTCGCCCACAGGCGTGACGCGGCCTTCCTGGAGGACGCGCAAGAGTGCGACTTGTTGCGCGAGCGGCATGTCGCCGATCTCGTCGAGGAAGAGCGTTCCGCCGTCGGCGGAGCGAAAGAAGCCGGGGCGATCGCGGACCGCCTGCGTGAACGCGCCGCGCTTGTGCCCGAAGAGCTCGCTTGCGAGGAGGTCTGGCGCGATGGCGCCGCAGTGAACCGCCACGAAGGGGCCGCTGGCGCGCGCGCTGAGCCGATGGATCTCGTGGGCCACGACCTCTTTGCCAGTGCCGGTCTCGCCGAGGAGGAGCACCGGCACCGTCGCCGCCGCCACCTTGCGGACACGTGCCACAAGTTCGCGCGTCGGCGCGGCACCGCCGAGGATGCGCGTCGCTTCGCCGCGCGGCGAGTCGCCTAGTTGGTCGAGCCGCGTCTCGAGCGAGGCGCGCTCCCGCGCCGTTTGCATGAGCGAAGCGGCGAGCTCGGCGTAAAGCGTGGCGACCTCGACGAGGCGCGCGTCGTCGCCGTTTGAGGCACGCGGCGCGTCGGCTCGCCGGCTCAGATAGAGGGCACCGCGGATGCGCTCGCCGGCGCGGACCGGTGCCGCGAAGACCGTGCGCCCGGCGCCGCCGAGGACGCTCGCCTGCGACATCAAGTCGGGGTCGATGCGCGTGTCGGCGACGAAGATCGGCTCGCCTCCGTCGCGGAGTCGTCGGAGTAGCGTTCGGCTGTAGAGCGCCTCTTCTTCCGAGAGATCGCCCCGAGTCGTCGACGCAAAGCTCGAAGCGTCGCCTTCTTCCGTGAACGCCAGCAGGGTCCCGGAGGTCGTTTGCGTGAGCGCGAGCGCGTCGTCGAGGAGCTGCGTCGCAAGCTCGCTGGCGCGAGCCGTCGCGGGCTCGTCGACCGACGCTTCCGCCGGAGCCGTCGTGGCCTTTGCCAGAGCGACCAGGCGGTGGCACAAATCGACGATCGTCGCCGAGGACGCGTCGCCCGGCGTCTTGGACGCGCTCGTCGTCGTTGTCGTCAGGGGCGCGCCGCTCCGTTGGAACCACAAGGCCGTGCGGCCCGCGATCATTAGATCGCCGTGTTGCAACAGGTGCGTCCGGGGCCGGTGGCCGTTGACCGCGAGCGGCAACGCGTGGCGCACGAGCAGGTAGGTCGTTCCGTCGCGCTGAATGGAGCAGTGAATGCTCGCCAGCTCCGGATCGGCGATCCGGAGGTTCACGTCGCTGCCACTTCCGACGGTGATCACCTCGGCGTCGAGGGGACACGTTTGGGGAGTGCCCGTGCCGTCGAAGAACACGAGACGGGGAGAGCCGTCCATCGCCCGAGACTACCCCATCGAGGGCGGTATCGAGCACGTTTGCGGCGGCGCGCGAGGTGTTACCTTCCGATCATGCGCGGCGCTGCATGTGGAGGCCTCCCGCTCGGCGTTGGCCTCATTGTGGCTGCCATGGCGTTGACGACGTTCGCGTCGGCGGAGCCGCTCAACCCTGCCGCCACAGCCGACGCGCTCTTTCGGGAAGGCCGTGCCGCGGCGAGCCGTGGCGACGTCGCGGCGGCTGCGAAGCTCTTCGCCGAGAGCGAGCGATTGAGCCCGGCACCGGGCACCCGGTTGAATCTGGCGCTCGCGGAAGAGCGGCTCGGCAAGCTTCTGCCGGCGTGGGAGCACGCTCGCTCGGCGCTCGACAAGCTCGAGCCTGCCGATGAGCGGCATCGCATCGCCGCCGAGCTCTTCGCGCGCCTCGACGCGCGCGTCCCTCGCCTCAAGCTCGTCGGCGACTTGCCCCCTTCGGCGCGCATCGAGCTCGATGGACTTGCGCTCGACGCGGCGAGCTTGCGCGTCGCCTTGCCGGTCGCCGTCGGTGAACACCGCGTGCGCGTCTCCAAAGACGGACACGCGGACGCGCAGCTTCGCCGCACCGTCGCCGAAGGCGAGCGCGCCGAGTTGCTTGTGGCCGTGGGGGCACCGCTCCCCCTTGCCGCAAAGGGCGCCGGAACCGCGCCGCCCGTCGCTCCATCGCGCAGCGCCTGGCCCCGAAAGGCCGCGTGGATAGGCCTCGCCGTGGGCGGCGCCGCGCTCGCCGCTTCGGCCGTCACCGGCGCGCTCGCGCTCAGTCGGAAAGGCGACGTGGATGCCGGTTGCGACGACACCGGCTGCGACGCGGCAGGGCTCGACGCCGCGCGCTCTGGCAAGACCCTCGCGCTCACGTCCACCGTCGCGGGCATCACCGGCGCCGCTTTTGTGGCGGCCGGCGTCACAATCCTGCTTGTGGTTCCGTCACCGGGAGCCCCGAGCCGCGGCGAGGCATTCGTGGGCTTGCGCATCCCGCTCCGCTGAGCTCAATCGAGCAGGCCGAGCGCGTGCGCCGCGCGCATCGCCACGACGCGGAGGTGCATGTCGGGAACGAGCGGAAGGTTCTGCCGTATTTCACGAAGCGGCACCCACCTGAGGCCTTCGCGCTTCGTCGGCTCCTGACGCTGCACCTCGAAGGCGTAAGGATGAACCACCTCCGGCGTGATGCCCGGCGCGGGGTGATACGACCCGCCGAGCGAATAGGCGCGGGCCGTTTGAATGCCGTATTCGGCGCGGAGGCGCTCTCGCGCAAACTCGAGCGCAGCCCGCCGCGCGCGGAGGCCACGGGGAAGCCGCCACGCGGGCGTGACCAGCAACGCCGAGCTGCCGGAGAACGCCTGCGCCGCGGGCAAGTCGTCGTCGTCCACGCCGAGGTAGAACTCGCCGCCGATGCGAGCCACCACCGCCGCCGCGAGGGTGCTGGGCGACAAGGTTCGCGGTACCACTCGCTCGAGCACCCGTTCGCCAACGACGCGCGCGTCCCCATCGAGCTCGCGGATGGTGCTGGCCGCGAGCTCGAGAAACCCGGCGCTCTCGGAAGCGCGAGCAAAGGCGCGTCGCCGCGGTCGCGCTTCGAGGGCGCCCCACGTTGTGACGCGTTCCGGCAGGACCGTCGCCGGCGCGAACTCGAGGGCCTCGCCGAGGTAGGGGCCCAAAGGCAGCCTTTCTTGAGCGAAGAGCGCGTGCACCGCCAGCTCGAGGCGCGCGTCGGGCAAGCCGCCCACCTGGGCGGCGCGCAGCACCTGACGAGCTTCGAGGGCGCGCACGCGTCCCGACGTGCTCCAGCCGGAAAAATTGGCGACGGTTTCGGCGATGAGCATCTCGTCGATCTCGACGAAGACCGTGCGCACCTCCTCTTGGATGCCGCCCGGCGACGGATAAAACAGCGGCCCCGGCGTCATCTGGTGAATCGCCTCGGGGCCAAGGCCGAGGACCTCGAAGAGCGCCTCTTCGACCGTTTGGCCGATGGGCTTTTCACCCTGCCTCGCGTTGAGCGGTTCGGTTACGTAGGGCGAGGGCCTTCCGCCGTCGAGCGCGTCTTCGCCGGCCGGCGCCGCCGCGAGGAGGGGACGCGGGTAGCTCATTCGAGCCACGACGAAGCGCTCCGGACCGCTCGTGAAGGTGGGCACGATGTCGACGAGCAGGTTGGGCTTGCGCACAAGATCGCGGAGGCGCCCGCTCTTCTGCTCTCGGTAGTGGGTCATTTCGAGGTAGCCGAGTGGCGCAGCGTCAGCGCCGACCTCGAAGCGCACGCCCTCACCGGGTAAGACACGCTCGCCGGCGATGACGTAGTTGGTGGGCGGCAAGTCGAGCGGCACGCCGGCCTCGTCGTAAAGCGCGCACTTGCCGTCGAGGCGGTTTCTCACGATCCACGGGTTGTGAATCGGCGCCGACGCGAGCAGGCGCAATCCCAGTGACGCGAAGACCTGCTCGAAGCGCTCTTGGGTGAAGTACGTGTACTCCTCCTTCACCTCCGCTTCCCAATCGGCGCGGTAGTCCTTTCGCAGCAAAAACTCGGCGGCGAGCTTGCGAGTGGTTCGAAAGCGCCGAAACCCTGGCGCCGGCTTCGGGCCCGCGTCGACTCCGCGCTCGAAGGTAAAGCCGGGCTCGTCGTGGAGGCTCCGAAACTCGCGCGCAAACCGCTCAAAGAGCGCCGCCGTCGAAGCGCTGCGCGGATCGTCGGTCGCGGCTCCATCGTTGTCCAAGACGTCGAGGAGCACGAGGTCGCTCTCCGGCCGTCGCCCTTGACGGGTCGGGTCGACGAAGTCACGGACGACGAGCACGCCGTGGGCCTTGAGAGCCTTGACCTGCACCATGAGCGCGTCCGCAGCGTTGCCGTGACGGTAGCCGCCGAACGACGTCACGTGGTGCAAGACGGAGCTGTTGAAGATGCCGTCGACGCTCTCATCATCGAAGACTGGCTTGGCGATGTCGCCGGCCACGAACGACAGGTTGTCGCGGCGGTACTTCTCCTTGGCCAACGTCACCATGGTCGGATCGAGGTCGACGCCCACGACATCGAGCTCCGGATAGAGCGCGGCGAGCGCTTCGCTGCCGGCGCCCGAGCCCATGCCCATGTCGGCGACGCGCCCGCGGCACAGAAGGTACGCGGCCGTCACGGCGACCTTCTGCTTCATCGCCGCGTCCATGCTCGCGAGGTAGCGTTCGTAGGCGGCCGGATCTCCACGGCGCGGCGGTGACGAAGGTCGGCTCATTGGACCGCCAGCGTAACCGCATGCGGCGCCGTTCGTGCGCGCTCGCGCGACGGAGCGCCTCGATTCGATCTACATTCGCGCCCCACGATGGGACGCGTCACCTTGGCCTTCGCGTTCGCCTTCGCGTTCACGGGCGCGCCCCGCCTCGCCTCGGCCCAGTCGACAGCGCCTCCCATCACCGACAACCGGTACACGCTCCAGTTTCATCAAGGCCCCGTCACCACGGCCACCCGCATCATCGGCCTCGGCGGCGCCTACGCGGCGCTCGCCGAATACACCGAGGGGGTCTACGCGAACAGCGCGGCCTCGGCGGTCCGTGTTCCGTGGAGTGTGTCCCGCTTCGACTACGACTTGAGCCCATCGATCACGGTCCCGGGCGCGTTTCAGCACACGGACTTTGAGAATCGAGGCCGCGTCGGCACGACCAACCGGTTCGACAACTCGCTGAACGTCGGCTTCGGGTTTCAGGCTCAATACGGCGCCTTCGGAGCCACCTTGGCCCTCGACTACAACTCCTTCGACTTGCGTGAAGCCGGCGCACGAACGCGAAGCGGCCAGATCGGTCTCCACCGCGGCATCACCTCCATCGGCTACGCGCTCTTCGAGGGCCAGCTCCTCCTCGGCGTCGGAGTCCGCGGCGCGTTTCTCGGTGTCGTCGACGGCATCCCGAACTTCGGCTCCGTCGGCATCGGTGGCCATTTCGGCGGCATCTATGCACCGGCGGGGCTACCGCTTCGGCTCGGCGCGAGCTACCGCGACGCCGTGGAGGTGACCAAGATCCGCGGCGTCGAGACGCGGTCCGATGGAGCCGAGGTCGCCGTGGGCCGCATTCTGCCGGACCGCGCCGCCTTGCCGTGGGAGTTGCAGCTAGGCCTCATGCTCGGCCTCGGCGGCTACCCCGACAACAACAAGTGGATCGACCCCGACGTCGACGAAGCGCCGCTCCGGGCACGGCTCGAGTCGGCGCGACTCGAGAGGGCCGCCGCCTACTCGCAAGAGGTCTCGAGCGCGGCGCCCGCAGCGCGCGGTGCGTTGCTCGCGCGACTCGAAGCCGACGAGCGCGCGCTTCGGGCCCAAGAGGACGAGGCCCTGCGACAGAACTTCCGTTGGCTCGAGCGGAAGCGCGCGGCGCGCTGGGAGAGTTGGTCGAGGCGAGGCGTCATGCTGGCCGGCGACTTGCTGCTGACGGGGCCCTCGTCGCGTCCGTCCATCGGCATCGAGGACTTCCTCGATCAGCGGGTCGTTCCCTTCGGGCAGACGCTCACCGTGTCGCCGCGTCTCGGCGTCGAGACGGAGCTTGTGCCGCACTACGTCAAGGTGCGAACGGGGACCTACGTCGAGCCGTCGCGCTTCGAGGAGGGCGCGCCGCGCCAACACTTCACGGCGGGCGTCGACTTTCGTCTCTTCGTCTTCAACCCGCTGGGCCTCTTGAGCTCCGCCCCCATGCGCCTCCGTCTCGTTGCCGATGTCGCGCCTCGCTACACCAACTACGGCTTCGCCCTCGGCACTTGGCACTGAGCGCCAAGCGCGCGCGCGTCACGTCACCTCCTCACGCTCGAGCAGCTCTTTGGTTGTCGCCGCGTCGACGCGCAAGACGAGCACCTTCTCACGCTCCACCACGACGAAGCCCGGCGGCGAGCCCTTCGGCTTTCGGATGTAGCGGCGCTCGGCGTATTGCACGTCGACGACCGTCTCGTCGCGAGCGTCGGAGAAGTGCGCCGCCAAGTGCGCCGCGTCCACGAGGTCTTCGGAAGGACACGTCTTGCCCTTTTCGAGGACCGCGATCACGTGCGCACCGGTGCGCTCCTTCGCGTGCACCCACAGATCGAACGGACGCGCGACGTGGAGCGTGAGCTCGTCGTTGTCTGTGGCGCCTTTCCCCACGAAGAGGCGCCGCCCACTCTGCGCGAGGAACGTGCGATACGCGACGCGGCGCCCAAGACCAAGGCGGTCTTTGCCGGTCGCCGAAGCGCCTCTCGCCGCCGCGCCCGGCAGCGTCACGTCGCGCGGCGCCACACGTTTGGCCTCGCGTCCGAGGCCCTCGATCTCTTCGAGCGACTCACTCGTGGTGAGCCGCGCCTTTAGATCGCAGAGCGCCGCGAGGTTCTTCTCCACGACGGCCAGGCGCTCCTCGGCGACGCGCGCGCCGAGGCGCAGTCGCTTGGCGCGCTTGAACATGGCGGCGACCTGCTCGCTCGCGCCCTTCGCCGGATCGAGGGCGACGCGCATGGGCACCGCCTCGCCCGTGGACCAGTCGGTCACGACGAGCTCGCGGGCGCCGCGTGGGGCACGTTTCGCTTCCGCCACGAGCCACTGAGCCTGTGCCGCGAGGGCGCCGGCTTCGTGGATCTTGGCTAGATCCCCGCGCACCGCCTCGGCGCGTCGCTCGATGCGTTTGGCCCCCTTGTCGATGGCGCCTCGAAGCTCGTCGCGCCTTTGATCGAGGGCCAGCGTGGCGACTTCAAGGACGAGCTCGCGGCCGCGCGCGAGCCAACGCTCCCGCGCCTCATCGGAGGCGTCGATGAAGGGCGTGAGCTCGCGGGTCGCGCCGCCGTCGACATCGCTGACGACGACGCGCGCGCGTTCCGCGACGATACGCCGGAGCGTTCCCTTCTGGTCGATGAGGATCTCGCGGGCCCCAAGCGCGAGGACGCGCGCGCCGACGAGCGATTCTTCGCGCGCCTTCATGCGCGGCGCGCCGCCCGGCAGCCGGCCGCCCCACGCGCGCTTTCGGTCATCGCCTTCGAGCAGCGCAACCTCGCCGCCGCCCCGCGTGGCGGCCGCCAGGATCCATGAGCTCTGGCCGGGGACCCGCACCTTGAGGACGAGCAGGCGGTCGGTGCTGTCGACCTCTTGCACGAGCGCGCTTGGTGCCTCGTCGTCCGTCATAGGAAGCGAGGCTAGCAGCGACCGAGAGGGGTTTATCTCGACGAAACCGCACTGGAGACGTCAGGTGAGGTTGTGTAGGGACGCAATTTCGGCCACGTCTTCCAGGCTCATGGTGTTTTCACGCGCGCTCGTCCCCTCGCTCCTATTTTCCATCATTGGCCTCGCGGCCGCCTGCGGCTCCAGCGACCGAGACCCGGTCTCCGCCAACGCGGACGGCGGCGCGGGAAACGGCGTCGGCAATGGCCAGCCTGGTTTCGGCGGTCCCGGCACCGAGCCGAGCGATGCCACGCCGCCCGCCGTCGGCACGCTGACGGGCAAAGTCGTGATGCCCGAGGGCACGATCCCCGTGTCCGACGCCCTCGTGTACCTCACCTCGCAGGTGCCGGAGCCGATCCCGACGGGCGCTTATTGCGACAAGTGCGTCGCGCTCTCGAGCTACGCCTTCACGTACTCGAAGCCCGACGGCACCTTCGAGCTTCCGGCGTACGCCACCGGCGACCAATACCTGGTGGTCCAGAAGGGCCAGTTTCGGCGCTACCGCACCATCACCGTCGTCCCTGGACCGCAGGTCGTGCCCGATGGACGCACGCGCCTGCCCGGCAAGAACAACGCGCAGCTCGGCGACACGGTCCCGCGGATGCTCATCTGGCCGGGGAGCTGGGATCACGTCGAGCGCTCCCTCAAGAAGATCGGTCTCGAGGAGTTCGACAAGTTCGAGCCGGGCTTCGACTTCAACGCTCCCGCCGCGAAGATGAAGGAGTTTCCGAACTACCACATGATCTTCCTGCCCTGCTCGGGCACCGTGAAGCTGGGCGAGTCGCCCCAATGTGGCGTGCTCGTCGACGACGGCCTCATGAATGCCAGCAAGGACTTCGTGGCGAAGGGCGGCAAGCTCTACGTCACCGACTGGAGCTACGAATACGTTCGGCAAGGGTGGAAGGGCGCGCTCACTTGGGAAGGTGAGTCCGCCCAAATCGGCTCGGCATGTCAGGGCGGCGGCGGCGAGGCGGCGGCGAGCTGGGACGATCCGTCGCTCAAGAACTGGATGGTCGCCATCGGCGAGGGCAGCGCCTCCGTTAAAGGGGCCTGGACGACCCTCAAGAGCGCCAACCCCGTGCCCGTCGTCGACGAGAACGGCGCCACGAAGACCGAGGCGCCCAAGGTTTGGGTCTCTTCCGGTGGCCGCCCGACGACGGTGTCCTTCCAAGACCGCTGCGGTCGCGTCCTCTACAGCACGTACCACACGGAGGGCTCCGACTCGTCGATCGGAGGCACCGGCGAGTTCCTGGCGCAAGAGAAGGCGCTCATGCACATCCTCCTCGAGGTTGGCGTCTGCGTGGGACCGAAGCCCCAGCCGCCCCCCAAATAGCGCCGGCAGCGCCAATGGGCGCCCGTTGATCGTTGACCCCACGGGGGCATCGGGGCAGCATCCCGGTTCGTCCAAAGAGGAGGTCAGGGTCCGCCAATGCCTATGGGTCGTCCCCGTTTCGATCCGCGCCAACAAGGTCGCGGCGGTTTTCAGACGCGCGTCAACCATCGAATTCGTGTGCCGGAGGTGCGCGTCATCGGCGCCGATGGCTCCATGCTCGGTGTACTCGCGACACACGACGCGCTTCGCATGGCGCAAGAGCAGGGCCTCGACCTCGTAGAGGTGAACCCGAAGGCAGAGCCTCCGGTCTGCAAGATCCTCGACTTCGGAAAGCACAAGTACGAAGAGAAGAAGAAGGCCGCTGAAGCCAAGCGCAAGCAGACGGTCATCGAGATCAAAGAGGTCAAGCTTCGGCCCAAGACCGACGACCACGACCTCGAGGTCAAGATTCGCCACGCTCGTCGCTTCATCGAGTCGGGCCACAAGTGCAAGATCACGGTGCGCTTCCGCGGCCGCGAGATCGCGCACCCGCAAAAGGCGCAAGAGCAGCTCGAGCACTTCGTCAAGGGCACGGAGGACATCGCGAACCTCGAAGCCCGACCGATGATGGAAGGCCGCACCATGACGGTGCTCCTCGCGCCGAAGCCGCAGGTCATGCAAAAGGTCGCTCAGGCCAAGATCGCCGCCGAGAAGGCGCGGCAGCTGGCCGAACGTGAAGGCCGTGAGCCGCCGCCGCCGAGCGCCTCGCTTCCGGACCTCCCGGATGACGACGACGACGACGATGACGACGACGATGATGACGACGACGACGATGGAGACGGCGAAGCGGAAGCCGAAGGCGGCAAAGCCTGACATCGCATGACCGCTCGGCTGAGTCGCTCGTGTCCTCGAGTCGTGTCTCGAGCAAGGGCGGCACCAGCCGAGCGGATGATTTGATCGCGAGGGAATGATGCGAAGAGGTGCCGTCGCCAGCGTCTTGGTCGCCCTAGCCCTCGCCCTAGCCCTCGCCGGCGGGCAAGCCCACGCCGCGCTTACGCCGAGCGAGCTGGCGCAAGTGCGCGACGCGGTCGCTGGCGCCCGCGGCGGCGCGTCGCCGGCGAAGATCCGAGCCCTCATCGCGCGTCCCGACCTGTCCGACGACGAGGCGTCGGCGGCGCTGTCGCAGGCGCTCCAACAGGTCGCGTTCACGCCGGCTCGCGCGCAGCTCCTCAAGGACGTCGTCTTTGGCGGAGCGTCGGTGGCCTCGCGGCCCGTGCTCGCCTTGGCTGTCGTGCGAGCGCTCCTCGCTCGCGCCGACGCGCTGCTCTTGAAGCAGGGCGCCGCGCTCCCCGACGACACCGACGCGCTCGCCGAGCTCTTGCGCATCTACGCCTACCTCGACAAGGAGATCGCCGGCGCGCCGGGCCGTCGAGGCGTCGGTCGCGAACCGCAAAACGGCATCTCGCTCGCGGCCTACGACGACGCGGCGAAGGCGCTTTCGCAGCACCTCGAGCGGCACGCCAAGTGGCTTCGCGACGACGTGAAGCTCCCGCCGGGCGCTACGCGTGTTCGAGCTCAAGCGAAGCTCGCGCTGCTCGACATGATGAACGAGAGCGCGACGATGCGCGTCGAAGCGGCCGACCGGCTCGGGCTCGTCGGTGCGCGGCGCTCGTTTTACACGGAGCTCGGCGTCCTCGTGCTCGACACGGGCGTTGCCGATGACGCACGCGTCGACCGCGTGCGCGCCATTGTGTCTCGCATGCCTGGCGCCCGCGACGGCACCAGCGCCATCTACTTCGGTGAGCTGAAGCCCGAGCTCGTGGCGCGCGGTGCGGTGCTGGGCGTCAAGAATTCACTCGAAGCCGGCGCCGGCCAGAACAAGGTCTCGCCGGCGGCCCGCGAGAATGTGTTCCCCGACGACGTCGAGCCGAGCGCGTCCGATCCCGTCTCCGTCGACCTCGCGCGCGAGCTCTCCACCTTCGTCGTGGCGCGCGCCATGGGGCGGCGGGCGGAGCTACAGGGGCGCATCGAGCGCGACACGCGCGCGGTCCAAGGTGACGCGTCGCGACTCTTCGGCGGCGAACTCAAGGGTGAAGCGCAGGCGGCGCTCGGCGTCTCGTTCTTGCTGCTCGACGCTCCCCGCACCCTCGATCTCGCGATGTCACGCTTCCTGAGCGGGCGGCCCGAGACGGCGGCGCTCTTCTCCGATGCCCTCGGTGTCCTCGCGACGCACGCGTCACCGCGTGAGGGATCCCCGGGCCTCGCCATCGCCCTCGGCCGGCCGAGCGGAGACGGCACGACGGAGACGGTGTGGGCGACCGAGGTCGAACTCTTTCCCGACGGCAGCGCCCGAAAGTTCACGCTCCTCGGCGCCAAGTGGGAGCTCCTGCGGGGTGAGTCCGGCGTCGTCACCGCGGTGCGGCGCAACGGCGGAGCCGTCACCTTGGCGGCGCTGCCGTCGGTTCGCGTAGCCGTCCGCGATGCCGCCGAGTGGCGCGGCGCCGGGCTCTATTTCACGCGGCTCGCCGGGACCCCAAGGGCCGGCATCGACAGCAACGGGCGCCTGCGGCTCGTCGGCACCGGCGATCGAAACTTCGATTCCATCTTCACAGCGACGCCGGGCCCCGACGTCGTCGTCGACGCGGACTTGAAGGTCTTCGGTGCCCCCGGAGGCTTGCTGGGCCGTGCGGCACCTGGCGAATCGGGCTTCCGGGGCGTCGGCCTCTTCGTCGACCCAAACCCGAAAGCGGGGACCATGAAGCTCGCGCTGCGCGCCGTGCTTGATTCGGGAGCGGGCTCGGAGATCGTGCCGTCCCAGGAGGTTCGCTACGCGCCAACGCTCCACGTGCGCATGGCCCTCAAGGGCAACAAAGTGGACGTGACCGCCGGCGGCGTCACCTTCAAGGGAACGCTGCCGCCGGGCTTGGCGTCCGGTGGCGTGGGCCTAGAGGCCGATCACGGCGCGAGCGTCGAGGTCTCAGGGCTGACGATCAAGAGGCACTGAGTTGGTGAATCGTGACGTGCGCGCGCGCTCAGCCGGCGCGGGCGACGCGCCGGTAGCCGATCTTCGTGAGCGCCTCGTCGACGACGTGGCCACGCACCTTCGGGTCTTGGTCGGCGTCGGCGGTGAGCACGAGGCGGTGCCCGATGACCGCCGGCGCGACGGCGCGGATGTCGTCGGGGACGACGTAGATGCGGCCGCTGACGAGCGCCCAGGCCTTCGCCGCTTGGACGAGCGCGAGCGTCGCACGCGGACTGGCGCCGAGCGCCACCTTGGGGTGACTCCGCGTGAAGGCCGTGAGTCCAACGGCGTAGTCGATGAGATCGTCTTCGACGTGAATGCGCGCCGCGATGCCCTGCAGGGTGATCACGTCGGCGGGGTTTAGGAGCGGCTTGATGACCGGCGGGTCGATGCCGTAGGTGCGCACCATCTGCGCCTCTTCACGGGCCTGCGGGTAGCCCATGGGCACGCGCACGAGGAAGCGGTCGATCTGGGCCTCGGGCAGCGGGTAGGTGCCCTCGAGGTCGATGGGGTTTTGCGTGGCGAGGACCACGAAGGGCAGGGGCAGCTCGAAGCGATCGCCCTCGATGGTGACCTGCCGCTCCTGCATGGCTTCGAGGAGCGCCGACTGCGTCTTCGCCGGCGCGCGGTTGATTTCGTCGGCCAAGACGACGTTCGCGAAGATGGGCCCGGCGCGCAGCGCGAAGGTCTGCTCCTTGGGCGACAGGACGTAGGTGCCCGTGATGTCCGCCGGCAAGAGATCGGGCGTGAACTGAATGCGTCGTCCGGTGCAGCCGAGTGCTGTTGCGAAGGCCTTGACCAAGGTCGTCTTGGCCACGCCGGGCACACCTTCGAGCAGCACGTGCCCGCGCGCCAGGAGCGCGATGATCATGAGGTCGAGCGCGCGCGTCGAGCCGATGTACGCCCGCGCGACCTCTTTCCTCAGGTCATCAACCCGTTCTTTGGCAGCGGCGACTTCGTTGGCGTTGGCTTGCACAGGGGATCCTTCTGACGCGACCGAACGCTCATTCTTTCACGGAACGCCCGGCTGCGTCATGGAAGCAACGGAGCTGCCGTCCCGCTTTCGACGTTCGGCGGCGTCGACGAGTCGCTTGATGGTCGCCGCCGTCTTGAGAACCTCCGAATCCGCCACGTTGCCCAGCGCCGCCGCGCGGCGAGAGACGACCAGCGTTTCGATGTGTGCGAGGCGCGTGAAGAGCTCCTTCAGCTCGTGGAGCTCGCCTGCGCGAAGCAACTCGCTGCGCTCGAGCTCGTTCAGCAGCGAGCCGTGGGACGGAATCCGATCGAGCTCGAGCAGGCCGGCGAAGCGCTCTTCGAGGGCGCTCTTGAGCTCCAGCATGGCCAGCGCTCGCGAGGTCCCCCGCGCCGCCAAGACCTCCACGTGTCCGGCGACGCCGCCCTGCGCGACGAGCGGGATGGGCCGCGTGAACCGGGGTGCCACGGGCCGATGAACGCGCGCGCCGTTGTTGCCCACCCAGAGGACGAGGCCGAGGCCGACCAACACGGCCAGCGCGTAGAGTCCTCCCGCCGGCAGACCGTCGCGCCGCACCGTTTGGGCCATGTCGCGGATGCCGCGCAGACGTTCGCCCAGCTCGATGGAGCTGCCGTCGTCGCCGTAGGTGCCGCGCTGCTCGAAGGCGCCGGTGATGACGTAGACGAAGCCGTCGCGCTTGCCCCACGTGTCTTGGTCAGCGGCGTAGCCGATGAGGCCGCGGGCGAAACCGCGGTTGCCCGGGTAGCGGAGCATGCGGTTCATCACGATCGACGGGTCGCCGACGGCGAGGAACCGGCCCTTGCCGACCATGCCGGCCACGGCCACGTTGACCGGCTCGCCGGCCGTTCGGCGAATCGCGAGCAAAGACGAGAGGTCGTTGTGCTTGATGCCCGTCGGATGGTTCAAGACCACGCGCTGAACGCCCGCGACGACGGGGTGCGCGCCGTCGGCTTCGGCCACCGCCAATTGGGCGTTGTCGAGGATCGTCGATGACGGATTCGCCGGCGCGGCGATGCGTCGCAAGCTGAAGTGTTCGAGGAGCGCCTCCCCGGTGCCGTAGTCGTCGAGGAGGAGCACGCGCCCGCCCTCGCGCATGAAGCGCGCGAAGCTGCCGACGTCGAGCGAACGCTCGGGGTGAATCATGACGACCGTGTCGATGGGGCGCAAAGCCCCGAGGTCGATGTGGTCCTGCGCGCGCACCCTCGCGTCGCCCAGGTCATCGCGCGCGAGGCGCACGAAGTCGGCGCACCCCTCCCAGTCGCTGCCGATGACGTCAAAGGGTCGCGCCGAGGCGGGCCGCGCGCCGAGCAAGACGAAGACCCAGACCAACGTACCGAGCGCGAAGCTGACCAAGCGCGCAGCGTCGGGGAAGGGGCGAGGTGGTCTCGGCATGGTGGGCATGACCCGGTGCGTCAAGCGGCGGACTCAATGACGCAGCAAGAAACCCCGAGTGTATCGGAAACTCGAGGGCCGTCGTGGGCGTCTGTCGTGGGCGATGGCGCCGGCCACCCCACATGCCCGGAGGCCTCATTTTTTGCGCGCATCTTGCCTTTGGCGCTTTGGTCGCTAACCATGAAAGGATCGGTTCCGCTTTGCAGGGTCCCCCATCTTCGGGCCAGAATGGAAGGCGTCCCCCATGCTCCCCCCCTTCATCATCGAACAGATTCGGAAGCGTGAAGAGGAAGCGAAGCGTGGGCGCGAGGAGCAGCCGCAGCTTGAGATGCCGCTCGAGCGGCCCCGGCCCCCGCAGGTGGAGCCCGAGCGGGACGACATCGAGCGCGGCATCGTGATCGTTCAGCTCTAGCTCTAGCGCCCCCGACGGGCGCCGCTTGGGCGCGGGTAAATCCGCGTGGACACGGGGGAACGGGCTTACTAGTCTGCGCCCCGTTGAAAGGCTTCGCACCCCCCCGTAGCCGAGCCCTCAGCGGGGCCGGCGGCCACGATCGCGGCCACGCTCCCGCCCCCGCAGTGGCGAGGCGCTTGCCTCGGCTCGGCGTCCTCGCGCTTGCCTTTCTCGCAGGCTGCTTCGCCTCAGGCGACGGCACCGAGCCGCCGCCCGACCGCTTCAATTTCCCGGTGGGTCTCGCCGTTTCCCCCGGCGGCGCGGTGCTCTTTGCCGCGAACTCCAACTTCGACCTCCAGTGGAGCGGCGGCACCGTCGAGGCGTACGATCTCGTAGCCGTCCGTCGGGACGTCGTGTCGATGATTCAGTCGCCGGCGACCTTCCCGAAGGACCGCCTCGTCGACCCGCGGGGGCTGGAGCAGTGCGGCGTCGCCAGTCCGCCGCAGGGCTCGGCCACCACCCTCGGGCAGCAGTGCGCGCCGCCGGTGCGCTCCGAGACCTATTTCCGGAACTCCGCCACCATCGGCGCCTTCGCGACCGACCTCCAGATGTCCCCCGACGGTCGGAGGCTCTTCATTCCCGTGCGCGGCGACGCGTCGCTCACGTGGCTCGACGTGGCGAGCGACAAGAACGAAAACCCCGCCGATCCCTTCCGGCTCGACTGCGGGCAAGGCGGCGAGCGCCGCTGCAACGCCGCCCACCGTGCCGGCAACAACCCCGACGAGCCCGGCAACACGCGCCGGCTGACCTTGCCGGGAGAGCCCTTCGGCCTCGCCCTCAGCGAACAGGGCGACTTCGCCCTTGTCACGCATCAAACGCAGACCAAGACGAGCTTGCTTCGAACCGGCGCGGCGGTCGCGGGCGGGCCGGCGACGGCTCCGTCGCTTCAATTTGTCGTCGACGGCGTCACCAACGGCGGCGTCGGCATCGCCGCCGTGCCCCACGACCCGGACGCGTTTCCCGCGTGCCTGCGAACCACGGCCAACGACCCGAAGTCCGCCCTGCGCGATCCCGCCGCGTGTGCCGCCGCGTTGCCGCGGCCCGCGTTTATCCAGACGAGCCGCGCCGCCGCAAAGATCGACCTGCTGCGACTCTACGAAGACGAGGGCTACCAGGGCGATCCGTCGCAGCCTCGCCGTCCGTTCTTGCAACGCGAACGACAGGTCGATGTCGTCGCCAACGCCGGCAACTTCGACTCTCGCGGCATCGCCGTGGATCCGACGCCGCGCATCGCGTGCAAGGCCCGCATCGGCAAGAACGTCACCGGCGCGGAGCTCGACCGGCAGGTCCTCGCCTGCGCCCGGCTACCGGCTCGCGTCTTCGTGGCCAACCGCTCGCCGGCGTCGCTGCTCATCGGCACGCTCGGCCAGGAGGGGGTCGATGGCGCGCTCTACGATCCCGATCTCCTATCCATCAAAACCAGCGTGCCGCTCTCCTTCGGCCCATCGCGCGTCTACCTGGCGCCCGTCGTCGAGACCGACGGAACCTACGGCCTGCGCGTCTTCGTCGTGTGCTTCGACGCGTCGGTGATTTACGTCTTCGACCCGAACTCGAACACCGTCGAGAACATCATCCGCGTCGGCGACGGCCCCTTCGCCATGGCCTTCGATCCGTTCGACCTCGGCGACGTCGCCAAGGGCAACGCCGTGCCCTTCGATTCCGTGAGCACCACCGTTCGCCGCTTTCGCTTCGCCTACGTGGCTATCTTCCGCAACTCGCACGTGCAGGTGCTCGACCTCGACAATTCGGTGCCGAAGATCGCGGGAAAGTACACGTATCAACAGATCGTCTACAACCTCGGCGAGCCTACGGCGCCAAAGGGAGGGCTCTAGGTCATGCGTCGCTTCGATCGCGTGGCCTCGGCGCTCACGGCTGGTGTCTTCGTCGTCGTCGGGGGCGCCGCCGTCAGCTGCAGCCGCACCGTCGACCCGGTGCCGCTTCGGACCTTCGAGCGCGCCCAGAACATGGACGTCGTCTGCCTCGAAGTGGCCGATGCTCAGGGCAACGCCTTGCCGCTACCGCGCCCCGCGGCTCAGAATCGCTGCACCGCCGCGCCGGCCGGCTCGCTGACCTTCGCGACGCACCACCTCTTTGGGCTAGTGACGCAGACGGCGCGCGGTGAAGTCGCCGTCGTCGACCTCACGGCGGGGCGCATCGTCGACCTCGATCAGTCCACTCCAGGCATCAACTTCCTCACCGTTGGGACCTTGCCCACCGACGTGGTCTCGGCGCCGAACGGTGCCATCAGCTTCGTGGCGACGGCCGAGCCCAACAAGTGGGCCATCTACGCCCTCCCGAGCGCGCCTCCTGCGCAAAACCCCCGCGAGTCGCGGGGCATTCTCGGCGACGGCTTTGGCATGGGCATTCCCACCATCGCCGATTTTCCGGTCTGCTCCCTCCCGCAGGCGCCATCCTCGATGGCCATCATGCCGCGGCCCGGCGACCCCTTCGGCGGCTACGATCTCGCAGTCATCTTGCCGGGTGTCGGCCGCTCGCCCACGAAGCTCGCGGTGATTTCGCCCGAGCCGCTGCTCGTCGGCGCCAAGGTCGAGAGCGGACCGGTGAGCATCGAGCCGGGCTCACTCTCGCCGTGCCCCATTCGCGCCGTGGTCGAGCTCAGCGGAAATATGCCGACGGCGGTGCCGCTCGGCGCGCGCTGGAGCGACGGCGTCGGCTACGTCGACGGCGGCGTGAAGACGCCCGTGCTGGTCGGCTCGACGTGTGCGGCGTCCGAGTCTACGGGGTCGCCCGACGGCGGTTCCGATGCAGGCGCGGGCGACGCAGCCGCCAGCGACGCCGCGTCGCCCGACGGCGGCGCCGACGCGTCACCGGAAGGGACCGTCGCGATCCCGCCCTTGCCCGGGGACACGCCGCGCGCGGTGCGCATGGCGAAAGACGGTGACACGCTCTACCTCGCCGACGAAGCGCTCCCGCTCATTCACGTGATCGACTGGAGCGACCCAGCCGGGCCCCGCGAGCTTTCGCCCCTCGTGGCTACGAGCGCGAGCAACATCGCGCGTCGCGTCTCGGTGGGCGCCATCGCCGTGAGCCCCGCGACGCGCGACTACAAGCGCTACCTCTACGCCGTCGACCGGCACGACGGCAGCATCATGGTCTTCGACGTCACCGAGCGACCCTCGGCGCAATCGAACGCGGCCCGCGTTCCCATGCGCAGACCCCACCCGGAGCTCAATCCGCTCGCGCCGGTGGATCGCATCGCCTTTGCGTCGGCGGTGGAGTCGCTCGCCTTCGTGCGTCACGATTTTCCGCTCGTCTCCGAGCAAGATCGGCCCCTCACGGCGGCGCGCACGGGGCTCTTGTGCAACCCAAATCCGAACGCGAACGCCGACCCCGATCGCGGCATCGAGCTCCCATTCCGCGATCCCGGCGCGTATTACCGCTTCGGCGCGCCGGCCGGCGCCGAGCTGCGCGAGCTCGGGCCCTTGCGGCTCCGGGGCGTGTTTGCGTTTGCGACGCTCACCAGCGGCCAGATGGCTGTCATCGACGTCGACGACTGGGATGCCCCGTGTCGCCGTCCCGATCCGATGGGCGTCAAGACCCGCGCCGCCGGCGCCGGGTTCGTTGAAACGGACGAGACCGCGTCGCTCGGGCCGCCGATCTTCTCGCAGCGCTCGGGCGCCGGCGTCCGCTCGTTGGGCGTGAGCGACCTTGCCCCGCTGATGCCCGAGCCGGCCTCGCGCGACGACCTCGATCCGTACCATGCGCCTGTGTCGTTCTACACGTCGAACGGCGGGGCCGTGTCGACGGGCGTCACCAACGAGGCGTTCTTCCCCGTCAGTGCGCCGCACCGGCCGCGCTCCCTCTTTCTCCTCCGTCGCGATCCGACCAACGGAATTCACATCCCCTACTTGCCGGGTCTTGCGCAGCTCCGCTCCAAGGGCTCGCCCATCAACACCGTGGGGCCCAACTCGCTCCGGCATCCCCTCATGCTGCCGACGTTCTCGGCGCTGCCCGACCCCGGTCAGGTGAAGACGCCGACGGAGCCGCGCCCCGCTGGGCGTGAGCTCAGCAAGGATCAGGCGCTCCTCGACGTCGCGCACTTGCCGCTCGAGAGCGCTACCGCCGACGTTCGCTTTGCCTGGGAAGACCCCGAGGTTCACGTCGATCAAGACTGGACGCTGACCTACGAAGGTATCGTCCCAGGTTTCGATCAGGTGACGGCGACCGTGGAGCCGAAGACGTCACCGGGCAACGGTCCCGACTACACGTCGGCTGTGTTGCGCGTTCCCAACGGCCTCTTGTGCCAGAAGGGCGTCGTCGATCAGCGCGTGGCGTCGCAGCGCTCCAAGGAGCTCCTCGACGCCTTCGCGTCGGCGACGCTCGCGAGCGACGGCGGCCCGCTGCTCGCGCCGCCGCGCCGCCTCGAGCACAAGCTCGGCGACTACGTTCAGGTCATCGACGACCTCTTGCCGTCGGATCACCCCTATTGGGGCACGCAGGAGCCCGCCGGCGATAGCTGCTGGGAGCCCGAGTTTTCGACCGCCGATGCCCGCTACGGCTTGTGCAGCCGGACCTTCGGCGTCGCCTCCGACGAGAGCCTCCGCCGCGATTTTCCCATCGTCGAGGCCTACGACGACCGGCTCGTCATCGGCGCCTACGGCGACGAAGATCCGGCAAACCCCACCGTGGCTCGGCGCGAAGTCGTCGTGCAAGACCCGGGCAAAGCGCCGTTCTTGAAGCTCCTGCGCTGCTGCTTCCATCGGCAGGTGCGCTTCAACGTGCGCGCGGGGGCCGAGTGGGTCGCCAAGGGCAGCGTCAGCGGCTTCCTCCACTCGATGACCAGCGGCGAGGGTGGTGCGTGCGTTCCGTCGTGTCGTCCCGAGGACGCGCTCTTGAACGGCCGCGCGCCGCAGCTCCCGCGGCCCCTCGGCATCGACGCGTCGGTGCCTCCGCCGAGCGGCCTCAGCGCCGAAGAGTGGCGCGCTCGTGTGGCGCGGCGCCGTGAGGCGCTCAAGGCGTTCTTGAGTCGCACGAGTCCGCTGGCCTTCCGAAACCCGATGTTCTCCGTCCTCATGTGGAACGAGACCGACGCTGCGCGCGGCGATTCGCCGCCGGAGCGCGACTTCGAGTGGGCGTTCGCGGTACGTGGGCAATATTCGCCCTTGGCCGTTAATCTCGGGGCGCGCACCGTCGCCGTGAGCCCGCAAACACTGAAGTTCATCGAGCCGCTGCGACAGCTCGCCGTCGTCGACGCTTCGAATCAGGGTCTGCAGCTCTTCGACCTTCGCACCTTGACCGCGGTTCGCGAACCGTACTTCTGAGGAGTCATGGCCAAGGGGGGCGCCGAGGCAACGCCGGTGATGCGGCAGTGGCACGCCGCGAAGGCGGCGCACCGCGACTCGCTGCTCTTCTTCCGGCTCGGTGACTTCTACGAGCTCTTCTTCGAAGACGCCGTGCTTGCGTCGCGGCTCCTCGACCTCACGCTGACGAGCCGCAACCGCGGCGCCGCCGACGAGATCCCCATGGCTGGCGTGCCGTACCACGCGGCAAGCTCGTACATTCAGCGGCTCCTCGACCAGGGCCACAAGGTGGCGTTGTGCGAGCAAATGGCCGACCCGAGCAAGGTGAAGGGCATCGTGCCGCGCGAGGTCGTGCGGGTCGTGACGCCCTCCATCGTCTTCGACGAAGCGGGGCTCGAGGCGCGCGAGAACCTCTACCTCGTCGCCGTCGCCGCCGAGGGCGGCGCCTTTGGCGTCGCGTCGCTCGACGTGTCGACGGGCGAGCTCTCCGCGTGCGCGCCGCCTGACGCGGCCGGCGTGCTCGCGGTGCTGGCGCGACTCGCGCCGCGCGAGCTGCTCGTCGAGCCGGGCGCCGCGGCCGTGGCGGCCGACTTTCGCGCCACTCGGCCTCACGTCGTCGTGCGCGAGACCGATGCTGCGCTCGCCGCTCGCGAAGTGAAGAGCGCACTGGCGGCGGTGCTCGGTGACGCGGAAGCGTCGCGCCTCTTTGGGGAAGAGGCGAACGGCAAAGCCGGCGCGGCGGGCAGCGGCGCGGCGCCTACACCGCTACTCTTGCGGGCCGCGGCCCGGTGCCTCCTCTTCGCGCGGGCCTGCGAGCCGGGCCGGGCGCTCCCCGTCGACCGCCTCGTCGTCCAAGAGCTCGGCGAGACGCTCGTGCTCGATGAGTCGACGCAGGGACACCTGGAGCTGGTGCGCTCCGTCGACGGTGAGAAGTCGTCGTCGCTGCTCGCCACCATCGACGAGACGAAGACCGCTGCCGGCGCGCGCCTCCTAAGGCGCCGTCTCCTGTCGCCGCGCGCCAACGTGGCCGAGGTGCGCCGCCGCCACGACGCCGTCGAGCTCTTCGTGACGCAACCGGGCCTGCGCTCGGAGGTCCGAAGCCGCCTCGCGAAAGTCTCGGATCTCGAGCGCCTGACCGTGCGCCTCTGCGTCGGCCGCGCCACGCCGCGCGATCTCGCCGCCCTCAGGACCTCGTTGGCCGAGCTGCCAGCGCTCAACAAGGCACTCACGGAGTGCCCCGACAAGAGCGCCCGCGATGCCTTGGAGGTTTCGGCGAAGGGCCCGTGGCTCGACCTGTGCGCCGACCTTTGCAGCGAGCTCTCCCGCGCCGTCGCCGAGGAGCCGCCGCTCAAGGTCTCCGACGGCGGCGTCATTCGCGAAGGTTGGGACAAGGAGCTCGACGAAGCGCGCTCCATGAAGCGCGACGGCCAACAGCACATTGTGGAGCTCGAGACGCGCCTCAAGGAGCAGTCGCACATCGGCAGCCTGAAGCTCCGCTACACGCGCGTCTTCGGCTGGTACATCGAGGTGACGCGCACCCACGTGTCGAAAGTGCCGGCGACGTGGCGGCGCAAGCAAACGGTCTCGACGGGTGAACGGTACTCGTCCGACGAGCTCGACGCGCTCGCGGCGAAGATCGCCCACGCCGAGGAGCGCTCCGACGAGCGCGAGCGAGAGTTGTACGCCGAGCTGGTCACGCGCCTCGCGACGCACGCGGCGAGGCTGCGCGCCGTGGCCGATCGACTGGCCGCGTGGGACGTGGCCTCGTCGCTGGCGGAGGTGGCGCACAAATACGACTTCGTGCGCCCCGAGGTCGACGAGTCGCTCGCCATTGAAATCGAAGACGGTCGCCACCCGGTCGTCGAGAAGCTCGCGGCGCTCGGCCGTTTCGTTCCCAACGACGTGCTCCTCGACGCGGGCGATGACGCTGCGAAGGCCGACCGCTCGCGCCTTTGGCTCGTGACGGGGCCCAACATGGCCGGCAAGTCGACCTTGATGCGGCAAGTGGCGCTCATCGTGATCTTGGCCCAAATGGGCAGCTTCGTGCCGGCGCGCCGCGCACGCATCGGCGTCGTCGACCGCGTCCTCACGCGCGTCGGCGCCAGCGACAACCTCGCCCGCGGCGACAGCACCTTCATGGTGGAGATGAAGGAGACCGCCAACGTCCTTCGGCGAGCCACCAAGCGGTCTCTCGTGGTGCTCGATGAGATCGGTCGAGGCACGAGCACCTTCGACGGGCTCGCCATCGCGTGGGCCGTCGCCGAATACCTTCACGACGTGGTGCGCTGCCGCGCCATGTTCGCGACGCACTACCACGAGCTGACCTCGCTCTCGGAGACGCGTGACGCGCTCGAGAACTGGAGCGTCTCGGCGCGCGAGCACGACGGCGACATCGTCTTCTTCCACAAGCTGCAGCGCGGCGCCGCGTCGCGGAGCTACGGCGTCGCCTGCGCGAAGCTCGCCGGTCTACCGGAGCTTGTCCTCGCGCGCGCGCGGACGCTGCTCACGGAGCTCGAGCGCGGGGCCGCGCCGGCCGCCGGGCAGCCAGCCCCAAAACGACGACGCGCACCGCAGCTCGGGCTCTTCGAAGCGGAGGCCCCTGCCGCGCCGGCGCCAGCGCCGCATCCGGCCCTCGACGCGCTTCGCGAGCTCGACCTCAACCGAATGACGCCCATCGAGGCGCTCTCGTTCCTCGCCGAGATGAAGAAGTCGCTGTAACCGCTACTCGGCCGCGCACGTCGACGCGGCCGGCGCTTTTGGATCGAGCAAGAAGTCGGTCACGAGATCGCGGACGCACTTGCTATGGATCGCCGCCGCGTGCCCCTCGCCCTCGTAGATGACGAGGTGTGAGCCGTTCCCGAGGGCGCTCACCATGGCGGCGCCGTCGGCGAAGCTCGTGATGGGATCGTGGCGCCCCGCGATGATCAGCGCCGGCGGCGCGGCGGCTGCGCCGGCCAACGACGGCGGCGGTCGGGGCGTCTGGAAGGGCCACGAAACGCAGAGCGGAAATGGCGCGAGCGCGCTTCCAGCCGAAGGCGACGCGACCAGGGTCTCGCGAAGCGAATTGACGGTGGTGCTGGCGTCGAAGGGCAGGTCGACGCAGCTCACCGTCAGGAGTCCTTCGAAGCGACCATCGTAGGTGCCGCTGGCGGAGCGGCCCAGCGCGAGGTCGGCGGCCGAGAGCGCCGTCGTCGCGTCGCCGCCCTCGAGGGCCGCGAGCGTCGCGCCAAAGGTGGTCCAGTTGCCGGTGCGCAGGCCATCGGCGACGGTGCCTTCGAAGTCGACCGGCGACAGCGTGCGGCCCGCGCCCGCGATTCCCGGCGGCGTTCGAACCTTGGCGCCGACCGCTGCAAAGGCTGCGGCGATCTCGGCCTTGGGCTTCCCGCCATGAAACGGGCAGGACGCGCTCGCTTCGCAGGCGCCGAAGAATCGATCGAGCCCCTCGTCACGGCCGGCGCCGCGCCGCGCGAGCTGCGCGTTCAAGTCCTTTGGCAAAAGCACCGGCGCATCAAAGGCGAAGGCCCGCGCGCGCGAAGGGAAGAGCGCCGTGTAGACGGCGCCGAGCCAGGTGCCGTAGGAAAATCCCAGATAGTTGAGCTTCTCTTCGCCGAGCGCTTGCCGAATGACGTCGAGGTCCCGCGCCGCGTTTTCGACGTGCATGCTCGAGAGGAGCGCGGCGTCCGCGTTTTTGGTGCACCCTGCAACAAATTCCTGACGCAGCGCCTCGGCCGCGGCCGCGGATCCATCGCCTCGGAGCGTTAGATCGGTCGCTCGCATGCGGTCGAGGAACGCGTCGTCGACGCACTTTGCCGGTGAACTCTGGCCCGTGCCTCGCCAATCGAAGGCCACGATGTCGAAGCGATCGATGGCCCGGGAAAATCCTACGCGGAGCTGCAGGTACTGTTTTGGCAGGTCCGTGACCATCGAAATGCCAGGACCGCCAGGGTTGACGACCACGGTGCCGGCCCGCTCCGCGGGCTTCTTCGCTGGGGCGCGCAGCAAGCGAAGCTCCAGCGTCTTGCCGGAGGGGTTTTGGTGGTCGAGCGGCACCAGCACGGAGCCGCATTCGAACGTCTCTTGGCAAGGCGTCCAAACGACGGGCGCGCCGATGACGGGGGCGGGAGGGCCTGCGTCGACGGCGGCGGCGGGCGGAGCTGCCTTGGGGTCGTCGGTGCAGGCGATGGTTGCGAGGGCGGCAAAGGAGGCGAAGCGGACGAGCTTGGTCATATCAGTCGCGACGGTAAGCGGCCGTGACGGCCTCGGCCTTGGAGCAAACGTGGAGCTTTCGGTAGAGGCTTCGAACGTGATGGCGCACCGTGTTGATGCTCATCGAGAGCATGTTGCCCACCTCGTCGTAGGTGGCTCCCTTGGCGAACAGCTCCATGATCTCGCGCTCCCGTTCGGTCAGCGTTGCGAGCTCCGGCGTGGCCTTGAGCTCGGCCCGCGGCGCCTTCTGCCGAAACTCGTCGATGAGGCGCCGCGCGATGGTCGGTGAGATGGGCGCGCCGCCGTCTCGCAGAACCGCCAACGCCTCGGCCACGCGGCCCGCGGCGGCGTCGCTCTTGAGGAGGTAGCCGCTGGCGCCAGCGCTCAGCGCTTGGAAGACGCTCTCGTCGTCGTCCCAAACGGTGAGGACGAGCACGCTCATGCCGCTGGCCGTCGCGAGAGCGATGAGCTCGGTTCCGTTCCCGTCGGGGAGGCCAAGGTCGAAGATGCCGAGCTTCGCCTTGCCCGAGGCGATGAGTTCGCGTCCGCCCTTCACGTCGCCGGCCTCTCCGGCCACCTCGAAGGCGGGGGCCTCCGAGATCTGTCGCACGAGGCCCCTTCGCACGAAGGGGTCGTCTTCCACGACGAGGACGGGCTGGCGCACGGTTGAACTATAGCCAGGATTTCCCACCGGGCTTGTCATTATCGGGCCTGTCATTTGAGGGGCCGAATCGCCTCCCGTGTACACTCCCGCTCGCATCGTGGCCGAGTCGCTCGCACCCAGCATCTCCGCGGAGAACCAGCCCGACGCCGTAGGAAGCTTCGACTCGGAGCGGGCCGAGGCCATCCGCATGCGTTCGCGGTGGATCTGGGCTGCGTCGATCGCGGTTTGGGTCGCCAGTTTCCTTTGGTTCGACCTCGCGGTGTTCCCCTCGCGAACGTTCGCCTTCGCCGTTCGCGGACCGGAGATCGTTCTCGCGGCCGGGTTCCTCGTTTGGCTGCGGCGGCCGAGGCCGCTCGTGGTGCTCGAGGCGGCGCAGGTGGTGGCGTGGGCGCTGATGGCTGCCGTCAGCGCGTGGGCCCTCTCTGCGGTGCCTCCCGACAAGCTCCCCGCGAAGGTCGCAAGCCTCGCCATCTCCGTGCTCGTCGTCTGCCCCCTCGCGGCTTTCTCGTGGCAAGCCACGGCGGTCATCGGCGTGATCACCGTCTTGGCCCTGTCGACGCTCCGCTTTCTTGGGCAGGGCTCGCTCCTGACGCTGGTGCTGACGGCCGTCGGCTTCGGTTACGGTGTCCTCATCGTCGCCGCCGCCGCCCGCGATCGACTCAAGCGCTCCGAATACGACGCGCGCGTCGCGCTCCGCGAGGCCAACTTGCGTCTGCGCCACGAGGACGAGCTTCGGCGGCGACTCTTCGTCAACCTGAGTCACGACTTTCGTACGCCGCTTGGCGTCATCCGGGGCGAAGCGGCGCTCTTGCGCGCCCTCGGCCGCGAAGAGGAGGAGGCCGCCGCGCTGCTCCGCATCGAGGGCAACGCTCGCTCCCTCACGGACTTGACCGATCAGTTGCTCGACTTGGCCCGCCTCGAGGCGGGACAACTCGCGCGGAGGCCGCGCCGCTGCGACGTCTCCATGTTCGCGCGCGACGCCGCAGCGCTCCTCGAGCGCCCCGGCGCGGAGCGACGCGTCGTCACGCGAACGACGGACGCGTGCGTGGCCCTCGTTGATCCGGGGCACCTGCAGCGCATTCTCCAGAACCTGGTCGCCAATGGCCTGCGTCACGCGACCGGCGTCGTGACCGTTCACGTGACCCGGGCCGATGAGCGCGTCGTCGTGGAGGTCTCCGACGACGGACACATCCCGGAGGAGCGCCGCGCAAAGATCTTCGAACGCTTCGTCACCTTCGCGGCAGAAGGGAGCACTTCTTCGGGCATTGGGCTCCCCTTGGCGCGCGAGCTCGCGACGCTCAACGGCGGGACGCTCGTGCTCTTGCCTCAGGCGACGACGACCTTTCGGCTCGAGCTGCCTCGCGTCGAGGGCCCCGCCGACCTTCACGCGGACGCCGTCGAGGCGCCGGACGCCGCCGGCCCCGCACGGGCCGCGCCGCCCGCGGCCGATCACACGGCGCCGTCGGCGAAGCGCGTGCTCGTCGTCGAAGACAACGAGGACATGGCGGCCATGTTGGTCCGCGTCCTTGGCGCGACCTTTCACGTCGAGCGCGTCGGGACCGTCGCGCAAGCGCTCGCATCGCTCGAGCACGACACGCCCGACGCGGTGCTCTCGGACATCATGCTCCCCGACGGTTCGGGGTACGACGTGCTCGCCGCGATTCGAGGTCGACGCGAAGGGGAGACGGTTCCGGTGGTGTTCGCCTCGGCTCTCGGTGAGGTCGACGAACGCGTCCGCGGTCTCGCCGCTGGCGCCGACGACTACGTCGCCAAGCCCTTCGCGCCGGAGGAGCTGCGCCGACGCATCCTGTCGGCCATCGAGCGGGCCGAGAGTCGGCGGCGCGCCCTCGACGTGCAGCGCGATGCGCTCCTCATGGAGATCCACGACGGCGTGAGCGCGAGCCTCTCGCGCGCGGCGATCCTCCTCGCCGATCCGGCGCCCGACGCCAGCTCGCACGCCCGCGACGCCATCAAGGACGGTCTCGACGAGGTGCGTGCCATCACGCGCCTCCTGTCGCCTCGGCCCACCGACTGGCGCACGCTCGTCGGGGAGATTCGTCGGCCGATGGCCGACGCTTGTCGCGCCGGCGGCCTCGCCTTCGAGTTCGATGCGGAGGAGCCCGAAAGCGCCACCGGTGTCCCCGCCGCCATCGCGCACACGTTGCGTCGTGTCGCGCGCGAGGCGACGACGAACACCCTCAAGCACGCGCACGCGAAGCGCCTCGTTTGCCGACTGACGCGAACACCGGCATTCGCGTTGCGGGTCGAGGACGACGGCGTGGGCCTCGCCCCCGATCGCCGCGAAGGGCAGGGGCTCGGCATCATGCAAAGGCGGGCGGCTCGCCTCGGCGCTGTGATCAGCGTTCGCGCCGGTGCCACCCGAGGCACCATCGTCGAGGTCACCTTTGGCGATGGGTGACGCCTCGCCGCGTGGTTTTTCCCTCGCGGGCTACGCGATGGTCGCCGGCGCCGCGGCTTCGTGGGGGCTCTGGCCGCTGTTTCTTCGCCGCGCGGAAGCGCGAGGCGCCATACCTCCGGAGCTCGAGTCGACGGTGGCGCTCGTGATGCTGACGGTTGTCGGTGGCGTGACCATGCTTCGCGATCGCTCGCCGGCGAAGGCGAGCGCGCGCGCGTGGGCCGGCGTCGTCTGGCTGGGCATCACCGACGCGCTCAACGTCGTCTTGTTCTTTCGCGCCATTCAGCTGACGACGGTTGCCGTCGCCGTGCTCACGCACTACCTCGCGCCGATTCTCGTCGCGCTCGGGGCGCCGCTCGTGCTTGGCGAGAAGGTCACCAAGCGAACCTTCGTCGCGGTGTTCGTGTCGCTCACGGGGCTCGTGTTGCTTCTTGATCCGCTACACGTGGCGTCGGCGTCGCCGAAGCTCATCCTCGGGGCGGCCTCGGGCGCCGCGAGCGCGCTGTTCTACGCGTCGAGCGTGCTCACCAACAAGCGCCTCGCGCCGGTCTTCTCTGGCAGCGAGCTGGCGTTCTATCACGGCCTCGTGGCGGTCCCGTTGGTCGCGGCGCTCGTCCCGGCCTCGGCCTGGATGTCGGTGGCGCGCGAGGCCTGGCCGTGGCTCATGGGCGGCGCCGTCGGTCCCGGCGCCGTGGCGGGGCTCGTCTTCGTTTGGGGCCTTCGCCGCGTGCCCGCCGCTCACGCGTCGGCGCTCACGCTCCTCGAACCCCTCGTGGCGGTGCTCGTCGGCGTCCTCGTCTTTGGCGAAGTGCCGACGCCCATCGGTGGCGTTGGCGCGCTCATGGTCCTCGCCGGCGCGGCCATCGTGGTCTCGTCGCGGAAAGCGGGAACCGCCGCATCGAGCGGCTAGCGTGGTGAGGCAGAACGACGCGTCGGCGAGTCGGAGCGCGCGCCCTTAGAACGGCGCGTGGTGCGCCTCCGGCACGCCCTGCTGCGTTGGCGGCTCAGCCGCTCGCGGCGACGTGCGCCGAATAGGCCGCCACGTCCATGAGGTCGCCCGCGTCGCCAGAGGGCGCGATGGCGACCATCCACGCTTTGCCGTAGCAGTCTTCGTTGACCAGCTCGGGCTTTGATTCGAGGTCGCGGTTCAGGCGGACGATCTTCCCGGAGACCGGCGCGTAGAGATCGCTGAGCGTCTTGACGCTCTCGATGGTGCCGAAGGCTTTGCCCTTCTCGATCGTGTCGCCCTCTTTGGCGTCGAAGCTCACGAGCGTGATGTCGCCGAGCTGCTCCACGGCGAACTGCGTGATGCCGACGACCATCTCGGTCGCGCTCGTCTTCGCCCACTCGTGGTCTTTGGTGTACTTGAGGTCCGCCGGGAACTGGTTCGACATGGGCGCTCTCTCTTCTTCTCGCTGGATCGGTTGGTCAGAGGTGAAATCGCAATCGCCTTCGCAAGGGAGGTCGGCTCAGGCCTTCTTCGCCTTGTAGAACGGCACGGGCACGACAACGGCTTCGATGTTCTTGCCGCGGCAGTCGACGAAGAACTTCGTACCGATGGCGGCCATCGCGGCCGGCAAGTAGCCGAGGCCGATGTTCTTGCCGACGGTCGGCGCCGGGCTGCCGCTCGTGCAGAGGCCGACCTCTTTGCCTTCGAGATCGCGCAGCGGGTAGCCGTGACGTGCGATGCCGCGGCCCGTGACCTCGAAGCCCACGAGCTTTCGCGAAAGGCCCGCGGCCTTCACCTTCTCGAGGGCCGCGCGACCGACGAAGTCGCCCTTGTCCATCTTGACGATCCAACCGAGGCCCGCCTCGAGGGGGTTGGTCGTCTCGTCGATGTCGTTGCCGTAGAGCGACAAGCGCGCTTCGAGGCGGAGCGTGTCGCGGGCGCCAAGGCCCGCGGGCAAGAGGCCCAGCGGCGTGCCGACTTCCATGAGGGCGCGGAAGAGCTGGGGCGAATCGTTCCAGGGGCAGAAGATCTCGACGCCGTCTTCGCCTGTGTAACCGGTGCGGGCGACTCGGCATGGGACGCCGGCGAGCGTGGCGTTCTTGAAGTGGAAGCTCCCGAGCGCCGCGAGGCCGGGGCCCTCGCCACCGAGGCCCGCCAAGATGGCGAAGGCCTTGGGGCCCTGGAGGGCGATGAGCGCCGTCTTGTCGCTCTCGTCGGCGAAGTCGCAGTGGTCGACCGACGCCTTCTGGAACACGCCCACGATCTTGTCGCGGTTCGACGCGTTGCAGACGACGAGCATCTCTTCTTCGCCGGTGCGGTAGACGATGAGGTCGTCGAGGATCGTGCCTCCCTCGTTGCAAGCGCAGGTGTAACGCGCCTGGCCGACCGCGAGG
The DNA here is from genome assembly GCA_016703425.1 of Myxococcales bacterium. Lineage (NCBI taxonomy): Bacteria > Pseudomonadati > Myxococcota > Myxococcia > Myxococcales > Myxococcales bacterium. The sequence continues at coordinate 633,906 of JADJCA010000009.1, read as the reverse complement.
CCCATGACGTCACCGGTGACGAGGTAGTTCACGACGGCGCGCGCATGCTCGCCGCGCAAGAACAGCTCGCCCATGTGGCAGACGTCGAAGATCCCGGCGGCCGTGCGCACCGCTTGGTGCTCGGCGGAGATGCCGGCGTATTGGACGGGCATCTCCCAACCGGCGAAGGGCACGATTCGGCCCCCGAGCTTCTTGTGCTCTTCGTAGAGGGGCGTTCGACGGAGGGGTTGTTCGCTCATCGGAAAGGCCTCTTTTGCCTGGGTAGGGCCGTCCGGCACCCACGGCTCTCTGCTCTTACTCCCACCGGCGCCGGAAGGGTAGACTGTCCCCATGGCCACGCCGTGGGATCGCCCCAGCCGCGAATACAACGAGGAGTGGGTGCCGCGCTTCGTTCCGTATCTTCGCGACCTCGTCTCCGAGCTGGCCCTCGACGACGGAGAGCGCGTCCTCGTCCCGTGTTGCGGCACGGGCGCCGAGGTCGTCGCCGTGGCACGGGAGGTCGGCGCCTCGCACGTTCGCGCGACGGAGCTCGACGAGGCCCTCGCCAAGGAGGCCCGCGCGCGCCTCGACGCGGCGGGCTTCCCCGACGCTCAGCTGTCCGTGGCGCCCGCTGAGGACGTCTCGGGCGGCTCTTGGGACGCCGTCGTGTGCGCCTTTGGTCTCTGGCAGCTCGACCACCGGGTCGACGTGCTCCGCGCGTGGCGCGGCGCTCTGACGACGAAGGGCAAGGTCGGCGTTCTGACCTGGGGGCCCCCCGAGGAGCACGACCCGTTCGAGCGGATGATGCGGTGCCTCGCCGAGCGCGAGCCGGCGTTGGCGCTCGTGCCGCCGCGGATTCACTCAGGCCGCGACTCGATGGAGTCCATGTTTGAAGAAGCGGGCCTCAGCCTCGTTCGCCACACGGTGCTCCGCCACACGTTGTCGTTTCCGTCGGCGGAGGCGTTCGTGAAGGCGCTCCGCTATGCGCGGGGCTTCGACGTGGCCTTTGCGGCGCTCGACGAGACGCGCCTGGGCCTCGTCCTGGCGCGATTTTACGAGGAAGTTGGCGGGCCGAGCGCGCCGCTGCCCTGGGATCCGCCGGCCACGCTGGCCATCGCCGCAAACCCCGGCACCGAGGTCACGCTCTTCTCGCGGCCGTCGCTGCGCGCCAGCAAGCCTGCCTGACGGCGCCTTCCGCCAGCGAATGGCGCGAGAAATCCGCTTCGGGCCCCCTTGCTCCCAGGGCTCCGTGCGTGTAGTTCCTTCCGCCTGAACCTCGGGTCATGGCCGGAGCCAATCGGTCGGTCCGAGCCCCGTGAGGAGATCCATGGCGCGTTATCAGTTCACGTCTGAGTCCGTTACCGAAGGCCACCCGGACAAGATCTGCGATCAGATCTCGGACGCGATTCTCGACGGCATTCTTGCCCAGGACCCGAAGGCTCGCGTCGCTGGCGAGAGCCTCGCGAAGACCGGCATGGTCGTCGTCGCCGGCGAGATCACGACGTCCGCTTGGGTCGACATCCCGACCATCGTCCGCAACACGGTCCGCGAGATCGGCTACGTCCACTCGGACATGGGCTTCGACGCGACGACGTGCGCCGTCCTCTCGGCCATCGAGAAGCAGAGCCCGGACATCGCGCAGGGCGTCAGCGAAGGCGAAGGCCTCTACAAGGAGCAAGGCGCCGGCGATCAGGGCCTCATGTTCGGCTTCGCGTGCGACGAGACGCCGAACCTCATGCCCGCGCCCATCGACTACGCCCACCAGCTCGCGCTGCAGCTCTCGCAGATCCGCAAGATGGGCCAGGTTGATTTCCTCCGCCCCGACGGCAAGACGCAAGTCACCCTCGAGTACGAAAACGACAAGCCGGTGCGCATCGACGCCATCGTCGTGTCGAGCCAGCACTCGGAGTCGGTGAAGCACAAGACGCTCAAGGAAGCCGTTGTCGATCTCGTCATCGACAAGGTGATCCCCAAGAAGCTCATGGACAAGAACACGAAGATCCACGTCAACCCGACGGGTCGCTTCGTGGTCGGTGGTCCCATGGGCGACTGCGGCCTCACGGGCCGCAAGATCATCGTCGACACCTACGGCGGCATGGGCCGTCACGGTGGTGGCGCCTTCTCGGGCAAGGACCCGTCGAAGGTCGACCGCTCGGCTTGCTACTACGCGCGCTACATCGCGAAGAACGTCGTCGCCTCGGGCGTCGCGCGTCGCTGCGAAGTGCAGATCGCGTACGCCATCGGCGTCGCGAAGCCCGTCGGCGTTCACGTCAACACCTTCGGCACCGGCAAGGTCTCCGACGAGAAGCTCGAGAAGTACATCCTCGAGCACTTCGACATGCGCCCCAAGGCGCTCATCGACGAGCTCGGCCTCCTCGCGCCGGTCTACCGCCAGACGGCGGCCTACGGCCACTTCGGCCGCGCCGGCTTCGCCTGGGAGAAGACCAACCGCGCCGACGCCATCGCGTCGGACCTCATGGGCTCCAAGGTCAAGGCGGCTCCTGCGGCGGCGAAGGTTGTCGCGAAGGTCGTCGGCAAGGCCTCCGCCAAGACCAACGGCAACGGCGCTCACACCAACGGCGCGACCAACGGTCACGGCGTCAAGGCCGTGAAGGCGGCGAAGAAGCCGGTCGTCTCCGCGAAGCCCGTCGTCTCGGCGAAGCCGGTCGCGAAGGTCAACACGAAGGCCGCGCCCGCGCCCGCGCCCAAGGCCGGCAAAGGCAAGAAGCCCGCGAAGAAGGGCAAGATGCTCGACGCGACGAACTGAGTTCGCGCGCCTCGTCGAGTCGTCCACGAGCCCGGCTGCCAGCGATGGCGCCGGGCTCGCGGCTTTTGTTGGTCCAGTGCAGTGCAGCCGCCCAGGTCGACTTGGTCAGCGGGGCGCGGCCCCCTACGGCCAACTCGGGAAGATCTGGGTTCGCTACTTGCGCACCTTCACCACTTCGCCACGCGATTCCCTTGTGGGTCAACTGGCCTGGCGGTTGCTAGTCCCGTGACATGAGACCCTCCATCCTTTCTTTGCTCCTCACGTGCTCACTCTTCGCCTGCTCCGCGGGCCCAACGCCCGAAGCGGCTACCGATGAAGGCGCCGTCGTTGGCAGCGAGCCGAACCTCGCCCAGTTGCTCTCCGCGACTCGACACGTAAGCAGCCAGCGCGATGGCGCGTACGCCTCGGTCGGGCTGGACCGAAAGGTGAAGGCTGCTATCGCGACGCTCAAGCCCGCGGGCGAGGTAGCCGGCGGGGTCCCGTGCACGCAGCCGGCGACTACCCTCACGTTCGAAGAGATCGAGCTGTCGCCCCTCGCAACGGCGACGATTCAGTGCGGTCGCGGAAGTCTCGCCATCACCAACGGCGCCACTCACGCCATTGTCGTCGACGAAGCTGCTCTGGGCCTCGTCTTTGCGGAAGAGGCGCGCCTCGGCGACGCGATGTGGGAGTGGCACGACGTCACCGTCTGGGGCGGTGAGAAGGAATCCGAGGCGGTCCCCCGCGAGAGGGCCGGCAGCGCTGATCACGGCGCTGCGACTCGAGCAGGAGCCGGTATCGACGATTCCGTCACCGATTGGCGAGAGCACGTTCGCCATCCACCTGAACTCCGTGGGGGAAGCCCGCGGCCTCAACCGCGTCCACGTGTTCGTCAACGCGGCGAAACCCAGCGAGTCCGTTGGCGTCCGTGGCGAAATCGACCAAGGCGAAGGCGCAGTATCACCAGGATCGGCACGATCGTCGTCGACGCGACGCCCTTCCTCCGGATGGTCCCCGCGCTGATGAGGCGGGCGGCGGCGCGGGCCGGCCCGGTGAGCGTTCCGTAGAAGGAAAGAGGCCCGGTGCGAGCCGGGCCTCTGCGCTATCCTCCCCGCTCCACTCGAAGGAGAACGCGCCATGGCCACGCTTTTGGAACAGCTCAAGGGAATGACGGTCGTCGTCGCCGACACGGGCGACATCGAGTCCATGAGGAAGTTCCTCCCGCGTGACGCGACGACGAACCCGTCGCTCATTCAGCAGGCGGCGGGCATGCCCGAATACGCGCCGATCATCGACGAGGCGCTCGTTTGGGCGAAAAAAGAGATGGGCGCCAACGCGTCGCCCATCGCCGTCGTCAAGAAGGCCGTCGATCGCCTCGCCGTCGAGTTCGGCCTGCGCATCCTCAAGATCGTCCCGGGCCGCGTCTCCACGGAGGTCGACGCGCGACTCTCCTTCGACACGGCGGCGACCATCGAGAAGGCCCACTCGCTCATCAAGATGTACGAAGCGGCCGGCACCTCGCGCGACCGCATCTTGATCAAGATCGCCTCCACCTGGGAGGGCATCAAGGCCGCCGAGGTCCTCGAGAAGGAGGGCATCCACTGCAACATGACGTTGCTCTTCGGGATGCACCAGGCGGTCGCTTGCGCCGACGCCAAGGCCACGCTCATCTCTCCCTTCGTCGGTCGCATCCTCGACTGGCACAAGAAGGAGCACAACCGCGACTACGTCGGCGCGGAAGATCCGGGCGTCATCAGCGTCTCGCGCATCTATGCGTACTACAAGCAGTTCGGCATCAAGACGGAGGTCATGGGCGCGAGCTTCCGCAACACCGGCGAGATCGTCGAGCTGGCCGGCTGCGATCTCTTGACCATCTCGCCGTCGCTTCTGGCGGAGCTCGAGAAGACCGAGGGCACGCTCGTGCGCAAGCTCGATCCAGAGAAGCGCGACCCGAAGCTCGAGGCCATGAAGATGGATCAGGCGACGTTCCGCGCCATGCACGAGCAAGATCGCATGGCGAACGACAAGCTCGCCGAGGGAATCGCCGCCTTCAGCAAGGCCCTCGAGACGCTCGAAACGAAGCTCGAAGCGCGCCTCGCGAGCGTCTAAGCTCGCGCCGCCCGGTATCGGGCGAGTCGCGGCACTGCCCCGGCATTCGTTGCAAAGGCCCCGCTACGACGTCGCGGCGGACTCCAGCGGCGGCCCCGACGGCGCCGTCGGGGTGGGCGCGGCTCGCCGCTCGCGCGCCTGCTCGCGGCGGCGCATGAGGAAGAACACCACCGGAACCGTCATGCGTGACAGCGCCAGCGAGGCGATCTCGCCGGCCATCAGGGAGATCGCGAGCCCCTGAAAGATCGGGTCGAACAAGATCACCGCTGCACCCGCGACGACGGCCGCCGCCGTGAGCAGCATGGGCCGAAACCGAATCGCCCCCGCGTCGACCACTGCACGTTCGAGCGTTGCGCCTTCTGCCAGTCGTTGCTCGATGAAGTCGACCAAGATGATGGAGTTGCGCACGACGATGCCCGCGCCAGCGATGAAACCGATCATCGAGGTCGCGGTGAAGAACGCGCCTAGCGCACCGTGCGCCGGCAGAATGCCCACGAGCGAGAAGGGAATCGCGCTCATGATGACGAGCGGCGTCTTGAAGGACTGGAACCACGCAACGTTGAGCACGTAGATGAGGATGAGCACGGCCGCGAACGCCATCCCGAGATCGCGGAAGACCTCGTAGGTGATGTGCCACTCGCCGTCCCACTTCATGGCGAGCTTGTCGCTGAAGAACGGTTGCGTGGCCGTGTGTTGCTCGAGGCGGTAGCCCTCCGGCAGGACCATCTTGTCGAGCTTCGGGCCCAGCGCCAGGATCGCGTAGACCGGGCTCTCGACGGCGCCCGCCACGTCGGCCGTCACGTAGACGACGGGCATGAGGTTCTTGTGAAAGATGCTCTTGTCTTGGAGCGTGCGCTCTACCGTGACCAGCTCACCGATGCTCACGAGCTTGCCGTCTCGGCCCGCCACTCGCAGCGCCCGGAGACGTTCGAGATCAGAGCGCATGGCGCGATCGAGGCGCACTTGGATGGTCACGTCCTCACTCTCGCGCTCGTCGCGTACGAGGCCCGGTGACTCGCCGCTGGACGCGAGGCGGAGCGTTCGTGCGATCTCGACCTCACTGACGCCGCTCAGCGCCGCCTTCTCGCGGTCGACCACGAGCCGCTCCTTCACGAGGTCGTCCTCCACGTAGGTGTCCACATCGACGACGCCCTCACTCTGCTCGAGGAGCTGCTCCACCTGCTTGGCGACGGCGACCTGTCGCTCGTAGTCGGGGCCGTAGATCTCGGCGACCATCGTCGCGAGCACCGGCGGTCCCGGCGGGACCTCCGCCACCTTAAGCCGCGCCTTCGACGCTTCCGCGATGGGGCGGATGGCCTCGCGGACGCGCTTGGCAATGGCGTGGCTCTGAGCCTTGCGGTCTCCCCGCTCCACGAGGTTGACCTGGATGTCGGCGACGTTGGAGCCCTGGCGCATGAAGTAGTGCCGCACCAGGCCATTGAAGTTGTAGGGGCCCGAGGTCCCCACGTACGTCTGGTAGGAGCGGACCTCGGGCTGTTTGGCCACGACGTCAGCGACCGCCTGCGCGACGGCGTCGGTGCGTTCGAGCGATGTGCCCTCGGGCATGTCGACGATGATCTGGAATTCGCTCTTGTTGTCGAAGGGCAGCATCTTCACGCGAACCCACTTCACGGCCACGAGCCCCATGGCGCCGATGAGGAGCACCACGACGCCGCCGAGGAACCACCGCCTCAGGCTGGCAACCGCCAGGAGCGCGCCCATGACGCGGCGGTAGAGCAGGGTAGGGCGTCCTTCGACCTCTTCGTGGCCGTGCTCGCCGCCGCACTTCATGAGTCGAACGGTGGCCCACGGCGTCACGACGAAGGCGACGAGCAGCGAGAAGAGCATCGCCGCCGTCGCGCCGATGGGGATGGGTCGTATGTAGGGGCCCATGAGGCCGCCAACGAAGGCCATCGGGAGGATCGCCGCGATGACCGTCATGGTGGCGAGGATCGTCGGGTTCCCCACCTCGTCGACGGCTCGGATGGCGATGTCCGTCGGGCTGACGCCCTTGTTCTCCGGCAGCCGGCAGTGGCGCGTGATGTTCTCGACGACGACGATGGCGTCGTCGACCAAGATGCCGATCGAGAAGATGAGCGCGAAGAGCGTGATGCGGTTGAGCGTGTATCCGTAGAGCCAGAAGACCGTCAGCGTGAGCGCCAGCGTCGCGGGGATGGCCAACATGACGATGGCCGACTCACGCCGGCCGAGCGTCAGCCAAATGAGCAGCGCAACGCTCACGACCGCGATGCCCATGTGCAAGAGCAGCTCGTTGCTCTTCTCGGCGGCGGTAGCGCCGTAGTCGCGCGTGAGCGACACGCGAACGTCGCCGGGGATCAAGGACCCCTTCTGCGAATCGAGCTTGCGCGTGACGTCCGCGACGACGTCGACGGCGTTCAGGCCCTTGTGTTTTGCGATGGAGAGCGTCACCGCGGGCGCGGGGCCGTCACGGGCGGCTCGCTCGTCGTCCACGGCGGCGCTGCCAGCGCCAAATCGCACGTAGGTCGACGGTTCGTCGGGGCCATCCACGATGCGCGCGACGTCCCTCACGAAGACCGGGTGGCCGTCGCTCGCTGCCACCACGACGTTCCCGACGTCGCGGGCGTTGGTCAGCACCGAGCCCACCTCGAGCAGGAGCTCGCGATCACCGGTGTTCATCGCTCCCGCAGCGACCCGCTGGTTGGCGGCGCCCATCGCGTTGGCGACGAGGACGGGCGTGACACCGCGAGCGGTCATGGCTTCCGGGTCGAGAAGCACGCGCACCGAACGACGCTCGCCGCCGGTGATCGATACCTCGCTCACTCCGGGGACCTGCTTGACGTGTTGGCCAAGCTCGGCGGCCACGCGCCGCAACTCGTAGCCCGAGTAGCGGGTGCTCCATAGCGTGATCGCGAGAACGGGGACGTCGTCGATGGACCGAACCTTGACGAGCGGCGCCGAGGCGCCCGGGGGGACGATGTCCATGTGGGCCGCGAGCTTTTGCTGGAGGCGCACCATGCTCCGCTCTTCGTCCTCGCCGACCTTGAAGCGAACGATCACCGACGAGAGGCCGGGGCTGGAGGTCGAATAGACGTATTCGACCCCCGGGATCTCCCACAGGAGGCGCTCGAGCGGTTTGGTGACGCGCTGTTCGACCTCCTTGGCGGAGGCGCCAGGCATGCGCACGAAGACGTCGCTCATGGGGACGACGATCTGCGGCTCCTCCTCGCGCGGAAGCTTCCAGACGGCGAGCGCGCCGAGCAACACCGATGCGACGAGCAAGAGTGGCGTCAGCTTGGAGTGGATGAACGCGCGCGCGAGTCGGCCAGCGGCGCCGAGCTTGATGGGGGCGGTCACAGCTTTGCTCCGAGGCGAGCGCCGTCCTTCGCGCCGGTTCCGGGAGCGCCTACGACGCGCTCACCGGGACCGAGCCCCGAAAGAATCTCCGTCCACGGTCCCTGCGTTTCCCCGCGCGTGACCATCCGCAGCCTCAGTCGATCGCCCTCGGCGACGAAGACGCGATCGAGCGCTCCGAGCGAGGTGATGGCCGCCGTGGGGACGACGAGCCGCGACTTCTGCCCCGTTCGGAAGGTGACGCGCGCGAACATGCCAGGCCGCAGCCCCTGGGTCTCTTCGGGGAGGTCGACCTTCACGAGAAACGCGCGGGACGCGACGTCCACGGCAGGCACAACTTCGGAGATCTGTCCCGTGGCGGGCGCGCCGGTGGCACCGACGTCGACGGTCACGGCGTCGCCCAAGAGGACGCTCGCCGCGCGCGACTCCTCAACGTACGTCTCGACGCGCAGCCTGCCGTCCTGCTCGAGGACCAAGATGGGCATGCCCGGCGTCGCGAGATTGCCCGGGTCCGCGCGGCGCTCGATGACGCGCCCCGCGAAGGGAGCCGTGATGCGCGCGTAGTCGAGCGTGGCCTGCGCCTCACCGACCTCGGCCTTCGCTTGGTCGATGCGGGCCGCCGACGAGCGAACGCGCGCCTCGGCCATCGCTTCCTGCGCCGCGGCGGAGCGCCAACGCGCCTCGGTGTCGTCGAACTCCTGGCGAGACACGGCCTTCTCCGCGAACAAGGCCGCCGCGCGGTCGTGGCTGGTCTTCGCGATGCGCGCCGCGACCTGGGCCGCGCGTAGCGCGTTTTCGGCCTCCGTCTTCGCTTCAAGCGACTGCTCAAGGCCGGCGCGGGTCCGCCGAACGCCTGCCGCGACGTCGTTGGCTTCAAGCACTGCGAGAAGCTGGCCCGCGACCACGCGAGCGCCGGGCGTTACGGCAATCGTGCGCACGTAGCCTGTCGTCTTGCTCGTGAGGACTGCCGTCGAGCGACCACGGACCGTGCCGCTCGTGCGATAGAGCGTGTCGAGGAGCTCCTCGCGTGCGGGGGCCAGGTTGAGCGCGTCGGCGCCGAGCACGGGGACTGGCGGGCCATCGGTCGTGGGGGGGTGGCCGCAAGCGACCAGGTGAGGGAGCGCGGTGAGGAGCACCCACGGCATCGAGGTTCGGAAGGTGAAGGCCATACGTCGTCGGAGTTCGAGCCCCCAACGAAGCAGAAGGATTCGCGCGCCACCGAAAATGGCGGCGCGGGCCCTCCCTTTTTTGCGAGAGGACGGTGGAGGAGCGCCGCGGGCGCGGGGCGCCAGGCGTTGCGCACGCGACCGTCAGGGGCAGGTGACGGCGGCGAAGGTGAAGCCACCTACGCTGGAACCCGAGTGGGTGACGCCAATCGGCGTGAGGGCGCCTGTCGTCACATTGACGGTCACGAGATTGAACGGATTGGACCCCGCCAGCTGCCAGGCGTACACAGTCGACGTCGTCGGGTGGACCGCAATCCCTGTCAGCTGCGCGTTGCCAGCCGCGGGCCAGACGGTGGTCGGCGCGCTCGTCGTGGCGTTGATGGAGCTGAAGGCGGACGACCACGTTCCCGAGAGCGTCGCATCGACGGCGAGGAGCGAGCCCTGGTAGGGCGTCATGAGGTCAATGTCACCCGCGCTGGAGCCCAGCACGGTGAGCGCGCCCGTGGTGACGTTGACGCTCGCGAGCGCCTCGCTAGCGTTGTCGACGCCGTTCTGACTAAGGGCCACGTAGAGCGGGCTGCCGTTCCCACTGAACGCCAAGCCCTCGGGGAGTGTCACCGTTCCTCCCGCGATCGACAGCGTGGGGCCCGAAGTGACGACGCCCGTGCACGGATCGACGGTCACCAGCCGGTAGCTGGGGCCCGCCTCCACCACGAGGCCGAACATGGTGGTCCCGTTGAAGGCAAGGCGATACGGCTCCGGCGAGATGGAGCCCACGATCGCCTGCGCCGCCGTCGCCAGGTTGAAGCGCACGAGCATTCCGTCGTGCGTCGCAAAAAGCGCGGGGGCGGGGCCCGCGTCGGCTGCGTCGGCTGCGTCTGTGGACGGCGCATCGGCGCTCGCATCGGTGCTCGCTTCGAGCGCCGCGTCGGGGCCCGCGTCGGAGCTCGACTCTACAGCGGCGTCCTTGGGCGCGGTCGCATCGGCGGCGGCATCGATCGCCGACGCCTCGGCGACGCCCGTGTCGCTCGTCGACGTGCCATCCGTTCCCGCGTCGAGTCGAGCCGCGTCGAAGGATGCGTCCACCGTCGCCGGTGTTACGGACGGGTCCTCGTCGTCGCCACAGGCCACGGCCGCGAGGAGCGCGGCCAAGCTGATCACGACCCCACCCCCAAGACGGATCTTCATCCCCGCTGCGTAACAGGCCCCGGCACAGGCGTCACCCCCCGCGAAGCGTGGGGCCCAAGTAGGGCTTCCGTTGCCGCCGTGTCCTGGTCGGCGCGTCGTTCGATAGCGGGTCGAGGTCGCGGGCTCAGGAGCGCACGAGCTGCCTGGTGGCAGCTCGCGCGGAGGTGCTGGCCCATAGGCACCCCGTAAGCCCTCACTTCATCGACTTGGCAACCTCGTCGACGAGCGCGAGCGAAGCTCCCGACAATTCGAGCATCGTCTTGTTGAAGGCCTTCTCGGAGAAGGCCGCGCCAAGCCGGGCCTTGGTGTCCTCTTTGGCCTTGCGGATCCCTTCGGCTCCAACGCGGTACGCAAGCGCCTGCCCTGCAAAGGACGCGTAGCGGTCGACCTCGAACTCGATCTCGTCGTCGGCCATCGTGAGGCGATCTTTCATGTATTGAATCGCTTGGTCACGCGTCCAGTCCTTCGCGTGGATCCCGGTGTCGACCACCAGCCGCACGGCCCGAAGCATGAGGTTTCCTTGGGCCCCTAGGCGCGCGAGGGCCGTACCCCGGACGGTTCCCTGCTTGTAAGCGTTTGGCTGTTCGAGCCGAATCATTTCCGCGTAGAGGGCTGCGCCCTCGACCACGGACGTGGAGCCAAAGAGCGACCCATACGGCGAGATCGCATTGGCCTGCAGGCCCTTGGCCGCAACGTCTTGCAGGTAGTGCGTGAACTCGTGCGTCACGACCGCGTCGTGCTCGAAGGCCGGCTTGTCCTTCGTGAAGATCGTGAAAGTGTCGCTTCCGATCACGTAGTAGGCGGACCCGGCGCGATCGTCGACGTAGTCCACCGAGGGCGCGGCAACGGTCGTCCCCAGCCCCCAGACGTCGTCCACCCACTCGGACTTCAACAGCGACGCCACGACGCCGTCCACGTGGGTCTTCGCGGCCGCCGGGGTCGCTGGCGTCCACTCGGGCTGCGTCTGGATCTTCGCGAGCGCGTCGCTGAGCTTCGTGTCGGTGATCGACAACGCGGTCAGGTTCGTGCGCATCGCGGTGTCGAGCTCGGACACGCGTTGAAGCCCGAGCGCGTGGATGTCGTCGACCGAGAGCGTCGACCCGGTGTGGACCTTGACCTGGCTCGCGTAGAACGTCTTGCCAACAGTGCCCATGGCGCCGTACCCGAAGGTGGTGCGCGCGCTCGGAAGGATCTTGGTCTCGAGCTCGGCCGCGTGCTTGAGGATGGCCGGGACGACGACCGTCTCGACGATGGTGTTGACGAGCGGCTGCCATGCGTCTTGGTCGGTCTGCGACACCGAGTCCTCGAACACCAACGCCGCGAAGGGATTGTCGGCCACAACCCCGTAGTAGGTCTTGAGGTTGGCGATGGACGCCTCGACGATGGGCTTGGAGGCCACGAGCCCTTTGGCTGCGCCGGCCACGAGGTTGTCCGTCCTCTGCTGCAAGTACCGGGGGATTTCCTTGTACTTCGCAATGAGCGCGTCGATGTCGGCTTTGGCGCGAATCGTCTGGACCTGGGGCGTCAAGGACAAGTTGTCGACGACGTCCACGAGGTTGGACTGCTCCCAAAGCTCAGTGGTCGCATCACGTCGAGCAAGCGCGTCGAACAGGGAGCTCAAGGCTTTGTCATGCTCGATCTTCTCAACGAGTGTGAGCTTGGTGACATCTATCGTCTTGAGCTTGACGTCGAGGGCGGCGCAGCGGCCGTAGTACTTGGTGAACTCCGCCGGAGAGAGGTCGTCGAGCACGGCGTCGAACGTCGCGAACACCTGCGCTGGCTGCCCACGAAGGTGAGTGGCGGATGTGCTCGGCGAAGACGGCCTTGATGATGTCGCGCGGTGCCTGAAGCGCATCGATGTCCGGATACGCCGACGGCGTCGACGCGTCGACGACCGGCGTGTTGGGCGTCGGCGGCGTCGGCGGCGTCGGCGGGGACTCGACTTGCGGGGTGGTGTTCTCGCCGGTGGCGTCTTCGCTGCACGCGAAGAGCCCAAGGACCATGACGGCAACGAACGACAACGAACGCGGAGCGATGAGTTTCATAGGTCTCTTCTGATGCACGGGTGTTCGAGGGGGGCCTGTTTCATGAGAAGAACGCGCTCCGCAGGCGTGCGTCGCGGTCCGTCGGGGACGCGGGACTCTTGATTGGCGGGTCGCGCGCTGCTTGCGGCCGCGCCCCGCCGGTCAATCACTTCCAGGAGCACCCGTTGCCGCAGCACCGGCCGATGTACCAGCACGTGCCGCACTGGCTCCGGCACGTCGTCAAGCTCGTGTACTCGCGGCCGCAAGTGCCTTCGTACCGGTTGGTGCACACGGCTTGCGTGTCGAGGTTGGACTCGACGTCGACGGTGACTTCGTCGTCGGAGACAGACGACTCGGGCGGCGTGGCGCCGCAGGCGACGGAGGCGCAGGCGAGGAGCGAGGCGAGCAAGAGAACGAGCTTGTTCATCGAGACCTTTCGGAGCTTCGGGCACAGACGGCCGTTGCGGTGTGGACTTGCCCGGCGCGAGGCGAACTGATCTCAGTAAAGAAACGCGATCGTTTTTATGCCTCCCAACGGCCCTCGACGCAGGCGCCGGCGTGATGAGAGACGTCGAAGCCCCGCGATCGAGAGCGAGAGCGAGAACGAGCTCGCCGTCTTCCGCGGCCAGCCGGTTTGCGCACGACGTGAAAAGTCCCTGTCGCCCAGGGCGCACGCACTGTGAACGCGTGATGACCCCTCGCGTCGTTCCTCTCAAAGTTCTCGCACCTTCAGCGGTCGGCGGGGGGCCTTGTGGCGGGCACGCAGGTTGCGTAAGGCGCGCCCCATGCCCCTGAACCGAGTTCGTGTCGTTGGCGTCGCTGGCGCTGCCCTTTCCCTGGTCCTCATTGCCTGTAGCGGCGGCTCCGGCTCTGGCGGTGGCGGTGGTGTTACCGCCACCGGTTCGCCCGTCCCCGCCGACCAGATCGGCAAGGCCTACGTCCAGAAGCTCTGCGCGGCCATCCAACCTTGTTGTGCCCAGAATGGCTTCGCCGATGACTTCAAGACGTGTGAGCAAGGCGCCGCGGCCGTCCAGGCAGAGCTCGACAAGGAGCGCACCGAGCACCCCGAGTACGTCTACGACGCGCAGAAGGCGGGCAACTGCATCGCCAAGATGGCGGCCGCCCTCAGCACGTGCGCGCCCAGCAAGTCCGCGTTCGACGAGGATGACGATCCGGATTGCGAGGGCCTCCTCCGAGGCAACAACACCCCCGGCCAGTCCTGCAAGTCGTCGAGCGATTGCGGGCTGGGCGCGTATCGGTCCACGTGTTTCCGCCAGGGCACCAGCCCAAGCGACGAAGGCGTCTGCATCGCGCTCAAGGCCCCGACCGAGGGCGACTCGTGCATCACCACCGGCGTGGTGCCGAAGGCCGACACCACGTACGCATCGTGCGGCGTCGACCCCACGCTCCAGTGCGACCCCGAGACCAAAGCGTGCAAGAAGCTCGTGGTCAAAGCACTCGGCGACGCCTGCATCGGGTCGGGCCTCGAATGTGGCTCGAGCGCCTATTGCGACTCCGCGACCAAGAAATGCACGGCCAGGCTGAAGGCGGGCGCTTCTTGCGATCCCGCTGCGACGGCGGCGTGCGAGACCCGCTGCGACTCCGACACCAAGAAATGCCTGACCAACGAGATCCGCAAGAAGGCCTGCGCGGGCTCCCTCGGCTGAAGGCCTCGCTTCGGCGGAACGAGCGCCGAACTGACGTGCCTGCGGAACACCGACGACGCGACGCTCACGCGCTGGCTTCGCGAGCCTGCAACGGTGGCGACCGTCGCCGAGGTCTTCGCCGAAGGGTGACCGCACGCCTTCCGCCCCAGGTTTAGCCTCCGGCTGGCCACGAGCCGGACGAAGAGCGGATTGCCGTACCCGCGCTCAGGGGTGAGCGCCTAGGCCGTCCGCTAGACGTCGTTGATGGTGGCGTCACGCAGGAGCCGGTAGTCCTGCGCCGCTTGCCACTAACGTGCGGGCGAGATGGCGAATGTGCGCCACCAGGGCTCGTTCCGCGTGGGCCGGCCCGCCGGTGAGCCGCTCGAGCCGTTCGGTTCGGAAGCGGGGGATCGCACGTTCCGCGTCTTGCGTAACGACGTGCACCTCGCTCGTCGAGCTCAGGCACTCCACCACCAGCTGCGCAACACGTTCCCACGTGATGATGTCCCGATCGACGCATAGGTAAGCGGGAAGGGGATTCGGCGCCGCGGTGAGGAGGCGGACCACGTTCGCGACGGTGGACACATCCGAGAATTGACGCCCGTCGTCTCGCCTTGCCTCGATGGGACGGCCCTCCACGGCAGCAGCCACCATCTCCGCGATGCGATCAGGGCTCCGAAAGGAGCCATCAGCGAACGCTGGCGGACCGACAACGGGGCCGGGACGAACCACGACACCTGTCATCGGGTGGACGGCGCACGCGGCGCGGAGGAACAGCTCTCCCGCTGCCTTCGTGGCGCCGTAGAGATCGCTGGCGCCTAGGCAGCTCTCCTCGCACATCTCGCTCGAGAACGGGCGGTGCACGGCCGCCGACGAGATGTAGATGCACCTCTTCACGCCGACGCTTCCCGCCGCGTCGAATAGCCTCGCTGCGACGGCGACGTCTCGCACGTCGAGCTCCGCGCGGGGATCACCCCAGAGCAGCGCCGCATGCACGCACGCATCGTGCCCCGGCAGCGCGTCGGCAACGCGCGCGCCGTCTTCGAGGTCCGTCAGGGCGATGCTCAGCCGACGATGCTCTGCGAATGGCCCTAGCTTGCCTGGCGACCGCACCACCGCAGTGACCTCGTGCCCGGCCTCGAGCAGGTCGCGCAAGATGTGGAGGCCAACGTATCCGCCAGCGCCTGTCAGGAAGGTTCGAATGAGACTGCCTCGGCTACGGGCGCCGGCCCGCATGCCTCGATGAAGATCAGGCGCTTGTGTACCGCGAAGAGGCCGCGAATGCAGCCGTCGTCGGCACGTCTCCTCGTTGGCTCCCCGACCTGGGTTTCTCTTCTGTTCGTTGCGAGCGGTCGCAAGAAGGACCCCAGGACGGGGCGTGCCGCCCTCAGCGGGCTGCGCCGAGTACCTCGCGACACCGACCACCGCGACGACAGTCCCATCCGGCGCGCTCGCGATGGTCGGGTTCGACTTCGGGCCGCGGTGCGCCGCAACGGTGGTCCATTTGGACGAGCGAAACGCGTACCTCGTCGCGGCTCGGCACTGCCTCGTTCGTGTTGGCGTACCGCCGAGCCGCGCACGCGTGTACCTGCCCCGCGAAGACAAGGATGGAATGTTCTGGGAGCCGCGGCCCATTCGTCGCGTCTTCGTCGGCCCGGGCGGCGAACACGTGGAGCCGTGGGACGACTTCGTCTTCGATCTCGGCGATTGGAGCGTCCTTGAGGTCGAGCGCGATCCCACCATGGTCGCGATCCCGCCTGTCGTGGACCCACTACCGTGCGCTGCTCGCAGTGAGCGACCCTGCGGCCCGCGCCTTCTACGAGATCGAGGCCGAGCGCGAGAACTGGTCGACGCCCCACCTTGAGCGTCAGATCTTCATGTCCCCTCTTCGGCGTCGCGAAGCTCGGCACGAACCTGCTCGAACAGCTCGGGCGGCGGAGGGTTGCGTCCCATCTTTCCGAACAACTGAAGGGCCTACCGGTATCGCTCCGCCGCGCGGGCGCCGAAGCCCCTGTGAACGTCGCACCGGGCGAGCCCGAGCAACGCTCTCGACCGGAGTGCCGTCACATCCGACTCGGGCACGTCCGCACAGATATCGCTGGCCCGTCGATAGAGCGAGGCGGCAGACTCGCACGTGCCATCCTCGTCGGCGGTCGTGAAGATCGGCGCGGCTCGGCTCGAACGGCTGTCAAAACTCGCACTTGGAAGTCACGGCTTCCGCCCACGGCGCTCGAGTCGTCCCCGCGGGCCGCGGCGTCGCGCCCGCGGTGCGCCCTCATCGTTCGCACCAGTCTTCGATGCGTGGGGGGGAGGGCACGACCGGTGGACGCGTTACCCTGAGCCATGGCCGACGCGCTCGACGCCGTTCCGTGGTCGACCCTCGAGGTCCTCGAGGGATCGCCCGACGACCTTCCCATCCTCCTCCGGAAGATGCGAGGAGGATGGACGCCGACATCGCGCTTCGACGGACCCACGACCGACCCGGGCGACCTGCTCTACATGGCGATCGCGGAGCTGGGGTCGACGCAGGGAACGTGCCTCACGAGCGCCGCACCCGACGTCGCGTCGTTCCTGGTGGACGACGTGGACCACCTCGAAGGAGACAACGCCGTGTCGGTGCTCTCGATGTTGAGCGTGATCGCGCACGGCATCGGATGGCGCTCGGGAAAGGTCGACGACGAGCTCACCAAACGGTGCGCGACCGCCGTCGAACGTGGATACGCGTCATACGTTCGTCGGCTGAGCGATCCCTCTCCGGGAGTGCGCGAGTTTGCGGCGAGGCTCGTCGGCGCGTACCCCGCGCGAGCGCGTGAGGCGTGTCACGAGGTCGAGCGTCGCCTCTTCGTCGAGACCGAACGCCACATCGCCGAGATCTTGCTGAACGCTACGTGGGTCCGAGACGGCGGGCTCTCGTCGGAGACACTCGGCGAGCTCGCGCGCTCCGAAGCCGTGGTCTCTCCGGCGGCGGCGCTCTTGCTCGCACGCCGTGATTCGGACCCGGAGGTCGTTGCGTCCGTCGTCGCGCGGATCGGCCAGGCGTGGCCGTACGCGAAAACGAGCGAGATCGTCTGGCACCTGGCGAATGCGCCGGAGGACGCAGTGTTTCCACCTCTCCTCCGCACGTTTCAGAATGCGACGCACGAGGCCGCGTGGGACGTCGCGAAGTCGCTGCTCTGGGTCGTGGCGCGTTCGCGTCTCGGATCGCACCCGCCGCGACCTCCGCGACCGATGGTGTTTGTCGACGCGAGGATCGGGGAGGAGGGGAGGACGATCCCCGTCTTCGACGCGTCGCCATGCCCGGAAGACACCACCGAGCCTTCGGCGACGACGTACGAGGTGATGAAACTGGTCCAGTCCTGGAGCGGTCGCGACGAGAGCGACTTCGCCGACGCCCTCGCTTGGGCGGTGAACATCGCGCTGCCGGTCCCCCCGGCCGATCTTCGACCGGCGGAGCGCGCCGCACTCGAGGCGATCGCCGAGAATCCTTGGTACTGGAGCGCGAAGATCGACGGGACGGACACGAGCGATCTTCTCGAGGTGTTCGGCTTTCCGCGCGAGCGAGAGGCGGTCCTCGCGCTCCTCGAGTGACGCGGGGAAGGGATCACCCCGCGCGTAGCCGGCGGTATCCTCTGGGTTGGCCCTCGTGAGCTTCTTCAATACGTATCGCCGAATCGGTCGCGGGCAGAGCGTGAGCCATGCGTGGATCGAGCTTCACCGCCTCGTCGAGCGTATGCGCGCACGTTCGGCCTCCGCTTCGGGTTCGTCTTCGATGAGCTCGGGTCGCGCTTCGACTTCGCGCGCGCGCCGCGCGAGCGCTGGCCGAACCTCGCGACGATCAAGGCCGCCACACGCTTCCTCTACGGCGCACGCGCGGCGCTGCTCTCGCCGCTTCGTTTGCGTCGCTGGCTCTGGCCCGGCCGCGATTCCGCACGCCTCACGCGATGGCCGACCCATCGCGCCCGACGTGGCGTTCTCGGGCTTGGGCTACGGTCGCGGGACCCCAGCGCTTGCTACGACCAACGGGGGCCCTATACTGTTCCCTGTACAGGAAAGAATTATGCCGAAGGCCCTCTCCGCCGCCGAAGTCGTCGCGTTCACCGGGCTCGAAGAGCGCCGCGTGCGGAAGGACGTGGAGTACGGCTTCTTCGGCTCGGCGAGCCCGCCGCGCTTCGAGCTTCCTGCGGTGGTCTACTTTCGAGCCGTGGCCGAGCTTGGTTTCGACCTCGGCGTGGAAGACCGGAAGAAGCTCTACCTTCTCATCCGCGACGCTCTCAAGGCGAAGCCTCCTCCCGCTCGCCTCGCGCTAAGCGCCATCACCGAGCTCAAGCTCGGCGACATCGTGAGCGACGTGAAGCGAAAGCTCGAACGCTTCGAGGCGTGGAAAGCGAAGCTCGCCGTCGACGAACGCGTCTTGGGAGGAGAGCCGGTCTTCTCAAAGAGTCGCCTCGCCGTTCGCCAAGTCGGCGGCATGTTGCTGAAGGGCGCGTCGCCCGCGCACGTGCGCGAGGACTACCCCTACCTCAAGGACGAAGACCTCGAGTTTGCGAGGCTTTACGCGCTCGCTTACCCGCGAGTCGGTCGCCCTCGTGAAGCTTCTGCTCGATGAGAACATTTCGCCCAAGGTGGCGGAGAAGCTAGATCAAGGGCACTCGGGTCCCCGTCTCCGTCGTGCTCGACAACCTCGCTGCCGGGCTCTCCGAGGCGGAGATGAGCACGCACTCACGCAGCGTGGTCGAGCCAGGCGAGGATCGCCCGCCTCAGCGCGGCATGGAGCGAGATGCCCTCCTTCTTCGCGCGCCGTTCGAGCTTCTCCCAGACATCGTCGGGAAAGCGGACCGATCGCGGCGAGGTGCCTCCGACCTCTTCGAGCTTGCGTGGACGACCGCGCCCGACCTGGACGGTGATCCCTTCCTTCGCGATGCGCGCAGCGTAGGGATTCGAACGCGCCCGAACCTTGGTGAAGTCCACCTCCGGGATGTCCTTGAGAGACGCCTTCGAGGGCTCCTGATGCTTGCTCTTCGGCTTGGTCTTAGTCGCCTTCTTCATAACGCCTCCGTTCTGCACGGGTAGCCATCCGCGCGCTGATGAGCCGGATCTCGTCGTCGTGCCTCTCGATGAAGACCGTGACGAGCACGCGCTCGGTAAAGGACATGCCGATGAGGAGCGCCCGCTCTGGATGGGCGTCGTCATCCACGATGATGGCAAGCGGGTCGGCGAAGGACGTGACCGCCTCTTCAAAGGGGATGCCGTGCTTCTTCCGGTTCGCGCGAGCTTTCGTCGGGTCCCAGACATAGCGCACGAGGAAAGTGTATTACACTAGTGAAGCGGCGCAAGCGCGTCGCAGAGGTCTCCGCGCTCCGCCCTGGGAGCAAGCCAGGCGAGGTATCTACCTCGGGGCGGCGCTCGAGGTGCCCGCTGGCGGCGGAGGTGTCGGGGACGAGGAGGATGACGCGGCCGGGGCGGTGGGAGGCGCGCCCGGCGGCACGACCTGGGTGCGCGCGGCGACGGCTGCGACCCGGACGCGGCGCACGAGATCGACGAAGTCGCTAGCCTGCTTCTTGTGCTCGGCTTTCGAGTCCTTCGCCGACTTGTCGCGCGTGGCTCGCGCCTCGGCTTCGTTGAGCTTCGCTTCAAGCGCGGCGATGCTTGCCGCCAGGTTATCGATGTCACGCGTGATGACATTGATCTGCGCCGCGAGCGCCGCGATGGACTTGTCTAGCTCGGAGATGGAGGCCTCTAGCGTGGCAATGGCTTTGTTGAGGCGCGCCCTCGCTGCGGCTGCGGAGTCCTGCTCCGGGTCCAGCTGGGCCAGCTCGCTGCGCAGCGTGGCCGCCTGCTGTGCGACTCGGGAGCGTTGCGCCGCCACCAACGCCATTTTCTGGCGCGTCGAAGCGACGATGGAACTCAGGCTCTTGAGCTGGTCGCCTTTGGCAATCAAGGACTTCAATTCGTCGGACAGCAATCTCCCGCCGTCGGCATAGTCGGTCGTGCCGGGCGCGGCGATCCAGGTGGCGAGCGACGGGTTCGACTGTGCGCCCGCCAAGGTGGCAATGACGACCGCCGCGACGAGGGCGGCTCCGAAAGACCTGACGAAGCGCATGCCCATGGGAGCCTTCTCGGGGAAAGCTAGCCCTGCGTTCGCAGATCAGCTAGCGCAAAGGCCGCGAGCGTGGTGTTCTGCGGGCAAGGCGAGGCCGGAATGATGAGCGAGCCTTGGTGGGGCCGTCGCCCTTCACGCTGATCTTGCGAGGCTGCTCGGCGGGGGACGTCCTCTCGAACGCGGCTACGGGGAACGCGACCTTGTGCCTCGCCCAAATGACGAGAGCCCCGGAGCCAATGGCGCCGGGGCTCTTCGCTTCGCGTCGCGAGCGGCGTTCGTCAGATGTCGTAGTAGAGGAAGAACTCGTGCGGCGTGGGCCGCATGCGGATCGGGTTCAGCTCCTTGGTCCGCTTGTAGTCGAGCCACTCGTGAACGGCGTCGCGCGTGAAGACGTCGCCGCGGAGCAAGAACTCGTGATCGCGCTCGAGGGCGCCGAGCGCGTCTTCGAGACCGCCGGGCATCTGCGGGATGTCTTTGAGCTCTTCGGGGCTGAGCGCGTAGATGTCCTTGTCCATGGGCTCGCCGGGGTGAATCTTGTTCTGCACGCCGTCCAAGCCGGCCATGAGCATGGCGCTGAAGGCGAGGTACGGGTTGCAGCTCGGATCGGGGAAGCGAACCTCGATGCGGCGCGCCTTCGGTGACGGCCCGCTGATTGGGATGCGGATCGACGCCGAACGGTTGCGGCTCGAGTACGCGAGGTTGACCGGCGCTTCGAAGCCCGGCACCAAGCGTCGGTAAGAGTTCGTCGTCGGGTTGGTGAGCGCGGCGATGGTCTTCGCGTGCTTCAAGACGCCGCCGATGTAGTGGAGCGCCGTGTCGCTGAGGCCCGCGTAGCCGTCGCCGCCGAAGAGCGGCTTGCCCTCGAACCACAGCGACTGGTGCGTGTGCATGCCCGAGCCGTTGTCGCCGAAGAGCGGCTTCGGCATGAACGTGGCGCTCTTGCCGTTGCGCCGCGCGACGTTCTTGACGACGTACTTGAACCACATGAGCTGGTCGGCGCACTCGAGCAGCGGCGCGAAGCGAACGCCGAGCTCGCACTGGCCGCCGGAGGCGACCTCGTGGTGACCGACCTCGACCTCCACGCCCGTCTCCATGAGCGTCGTCATCATCTCGGCGCGCAAGTCGCCGAGCGTGTCGGTGGGCGACACGGGGAAGTAGCCTTCCTTGTGACGAACCTTGTAACCGAGGTTCGGGTACTCCTCGCGGCCGCTGTTCCAGGCGCCCTCGGCGCTGTCTAGGAAGTAGAAGCCGCAGTTGGGCTGCGACTGATCGAAGCGCACGTCGTCGAAGACGAAGAACTCCGCCTCGGGGCCCATGAAGCAGGTGTCGGCGATGCCCGTCTGGCGCATGTACGCGACGGCCTTCTTGGCGATGTGCCGCGGATCGCGCGAGTAGGGCTGCTTGGTGATCGGATCGAAGACCGAACAGACGAGGTGCAGCGTCGGGTACTTGTGGAACGGATCGATCTTCGCCGTCGACGGATCGGGGATGATCAACATGTCCGACGCGTTGATCGGCTGCCAGCCACGGATCGACGAGCCGTCGAAGCCGATGCCGTCCTCGAAGAGCGCTTCGTCGAGGCGCGAGACGGGGATCGTCGTGTGTTGCCACACACCCGGGAAGTCGATGAACTTCAGGTCGACGAATTGGACGTTGTTCTTCTTCGCGAGCTCGATGACTTCCTTGACCTTCATGGCTTCCTCTCCGTCCTTCCGCGGGGCGCCATGTTCGGAGGCGCCCCCAAAAACGTGAAACTCTCTCAGATGGCGTCTCGTCCGCGTTCGCCGGTGCGAATGCGCACCGCCTCTTCGATCGACGAAACGAAAATTTTCCCGTCGCCGATGCGGCCCGTCTTGGCCGACTTTTCGATGGCGTCGAGCACGTCCTGCACGAGCTCGTCGGGCACGACGACCTCGACCTTCACCTTGGGAACGAAGTCGACGACGTAGGCGGAGCCGCGGTAGACCTCCTTTTTGCCTCCCGTGCGCCCAAATCCCTTAACTTCGGTGACGGTCATGCCCTGCACGCCAACTTCGGCGAGGGCGTCTTTGACCTCATCGAGCTTGAAGGGCTTGATGACTGCTTCGACCTTCTTCATGGCTGCTCTCTCGGATCTCTCGAAGTCTTCCCGGGCCGGCGCCGGAGCGGGCGCTTGCGCGCCGCGGCCGAACGCGACGCCAGGCGTAGCAAGGCTCACGTTTCAGGAAGGTTTCGTCCGATGACTTCCTGGCCCATCGGCTCGTACCCGACGCCCGTGGAGCGCGTGCTGGTTGGTTCGGGGGCCGGTTCGGGGGCGAATGCCCTGTGGATAAAGCGCGACGACGTGACCCACGCCGACTACGGCGGCAACAAGGTGCGGAAGCTCGAGCACGTCCTTCAAGAGGCCGCCCAGAAGGGGCATCGCAAGCTCCTGACGGTCGGCGCGGCGGGGAGCCACCACGTGCTCGCGACGGCGCTCTTTGGCCAACGCGCGGGCTTCGAGGTCCATGCGGTGCTCGTGCCCCAGCCGAAGACGCCCGCCGGCCCGACGAACCTTCGCGCGGCGTTGGCGCAGGGCCTTCGGCCTCACGTCGCGTCGAATTGGGTGACCGCGGGCGCGAAGCTTGCGGCGCTTCGCGATGACGCGACGACCTTCGTGGCGGTAGGCGGCTCCGACATTCCCGGGACCCGCGGCTACGTCGACGCGGCGCACGAGCTTGCGCGCCAAGTCGAAGCCGGCGAGCTGCCGGAGCCGTCGCGCATCTTCGTGACCTTGGGCTCCGGCGGTACGGCCGTCGGTCTCGCGCTTGGTCTCGCCCAAACCAAGCTCAAGACCCGCGTCGTTGGCGTGTGCATCGCCGACCCCGCCGCGGTGATCCGCAAGTATGCGCGTTGGCTTCTCGGGCGCGTCGCCGCGCTGATCGCACCCGACGCGCGCGGGCGCGCCTCACGAAGGCGGCGCTCGAGCGCCTCACCTTTTCGAGGGACTTCCTCGGCAAAGGCTACGGGCACGCGACAGACGCCGGCGCGGCCGCGACGCGCGCCGCGCGCAGCGTCGGCATCACGCTCGATCCCACGTACACGGCGAAATGTTTCGCCGCGGTGCTGTCAGCCCTCGAAGGCACGGAGCCGACGGCCTCTACGCCCGTCTCGGGAGTCTCGGGAGACTCGGGAGACGGGGAGCCGCTCCTTTACTGGCACACGCTCTCGAGCGCACCGCTCGAGCCGCTGCTCGTGGGCGCGCCGCCGGAGCTTCCGCCCGAGCTCGAAAGGCTCTTTCGATGAAGCGTCTCCCGCTGTTTTTGACGTGCGCGCTCGTGCTGCTCCCGCTCGTGGCGGAAGGCGCGCCGCGCGTGACGGTCTTCGACGACGGCGTGAAGCTCCGCGGTGAGCGTGAGCGGCCGCTGCCCAAGTCGCCCTGGTCCGACGGCCCCATCGAGCAGTTTGCGCTCCGCGGCGAGACCCTGGGCCTCGAACTCGTCGTCGACGCCGACGAGGCGCTCTCGGGGCTGCACGTCGAGATCGTGTTTCCGAAGGCGCCGACCGTTGAGGCCGCGTCGTTCTCGCAACGCTTCGTTCACGTGAAGAGGCCGAGCGGCAACGACCGCGAGCCGGGCTCCCTCGCGTTCACCAAAGAGGCCGCCCCGCTGGCCGATGCGTTCGTCGGGCTTTTGGCCGACGCCCTCGTGCCGAGCCCGCTCGACTTGGAGCGTGGCGCGCGCGGAGCGCTGTGGGTTGACCTTCACGTCCCCGAGTCCACCGCCGCCGGCGCCTACGACGGAGAGCTCCTCGTCTCCTCCACGACAGGCATCGTGGCGCGACGCGCGCTGCGCCTCGAGGTCGGCGCGTCGGCGTTGCCGTACATGGCGGCGAAGGTCTCGCTCTTCTACGATCCGTCGACGCTCGACAAGCGCATGGGGAGTCGCGCCGCCGAGCCCTCGCTGCGTCGCCTCTTTCACGAGCACCACCTGAGCGCCTTCGCGGAGCGCCGCACGCCCGACGCCATCGACCTCGATCTCGAGGCCTTGCGCGGCGATCTCTATCGACCTCCCGCGTACCGCGGGCCCGGCGTTGGCGTCGGCGAAGGCGTCTTCGCCATCGGTGCCTACGGCTCCCTCGGTGAGCCAACGCCGCCGGGCCTCAAGATCGTGGAGCAGTTCGTCGAACGCATCGAGAAGGCCGGCGCGCTGCCCTCGACCACCGTGTTCCTCTACGCCGTCGACGAGGACTGCAAAAGTCCGCGCGCAAGCCGGTGGCGTGCGCTCCTCGAAGGCTCACCCGCCAGGCGACACGTGAAGGTGGGCGCGACGTGTCACGAATCGCCGCTTCGCCAAGCGGCCGAGCTGACGATGCTGCCGGCCACGTCGTACGACGCCTTCGCCGCCGACGCGGCGCGCGCGCAGGGAAAGCTCGTGTGGGCCTACAACGGCCTCCGCCCTCACGCGGGGCCGCTCATGCTCGACGTGCCGGCGACGGATCTTCGCGCCAACGCGTGGATCAGCGAACGCTACCGCGTCGAGCGATGGTTCTATTGGGAGTCGACCTACGTGCTCGATCAGAACCGAGGCGGGCAGGGGGGCGCCGTCGGCTGGGATCCGTACGTCGTCGCCGAGACGTTTCACAACGCCGACGGCGACTACGCCATGGGCGACGGCAACCTCGTCTACCCCGGCAAGCAGCTCCACGGCATGACGAGCTTCAACGAAGACGCCTTCTACCCCTCGGTGCGCCTCAAGAACCTCCGCCGCGGCGTCCTCGATGCAGGATACATTCAGCTCGCCAAGGAGCGGGATCCGCTCCGCGCCGACGCGCTCGTGCGCCGGATGATCCCCGGTGCGCTTCGCGAGGTGCAGCGCGTACCGGCGGCCTGGTCGAGCGACGCCGACGACTGGCGCAAGGCGCGGCGAGAGCTCTTCGAGATCATCCGGGGCCCAAAAGCTGCGCCGCCCAACGAGCGCTTCGGTCCGAGTCCCCTCGGTTGGGCCGCCGCCATCGCGACGTTCGTGGGCCTCGCTGGCGTTGGCCTTCGGGGCCGGAAGCGCTCCTGATCGGCCCTGCTCTTACGCCTCATGCGCCGGACAAGGATGGACCAGGAGGGATCCACTTGGCGCTGCCGACAGGCGCCCACACTAGGTTTTCAGGCGCCGGCGCACGGCATGGCCCCTGCAGACGTGGGCGCATGCTCCGCAAAGCGCTCCTTGGAATCGTCCCCGCTCTTGTCGCGTTTGGCTGTTCGGCCGCGCCATCCAACGATGAAGGGACCGACGCGTTTGGTGAGCTGACGAGCGACGAGGCGACCTTCCTCGACTTTCAGTTCGAGGGCGAGGTCATCGCGCCGAGCACCGTCGTCGCGCGGCAGGCGATCATCACGCAGCTCTATTACACCGAAGGCCGCCTCACCCACTTGGGCGGCAACTCGCGCCCCGGGTACGTGAAGCTCAAGGGCGTGAAGAGCGAGCCCGCCGGCGAGGGTCTGCAGAAGATCAAGTACAAGGCCGAGCTCCCGGTCCTGTGGCCCGCACGGACGCGCCAGCCCACGGAGTATCGCGTGGCCTACCCGCGGCAGGTCGATCAGGCGTCGCTCGACGCGTTCAACGCCAAATACGACGGACGCTGCGGCAAGAACGAATACGGCCAAGCCACCTTCTGGCACGACTTCGACCCCGGCGTGGAAGGCTGCACGCTCGACGCGGATGTTGTCGCCGTCCGCGCGCGCGTCGTCCCGAGCGCCGGCGTGTCCTCCGAGATCAAGTACCCCCAATACAACAAGCTCTACGAAGACGACCTCTTGAAGGTCGTGACCGTGGTTGGCCTCGACGGTTGGACCGACAGTCCGGGTGACGTGGGCGTTCACGTCTTCGAGCGCTTCATCAGCGACGTGAAGGGGCTCATCACCGACGAGCGCGAGGTGTCTCGCGGGGTCAACGACTTCGTCCTGCGTGACGTCACCGTGACCGGCAAAGTGAGCGGCAAGAACTACGAGCACACGTTCTTGCTCGTGAGCCAGATGGAGCACGCCAACGAGTCGTTCTACCGCCGCTTCGACGAGGTGACGGCGAAGGCCGACATCGTCACGTACGACGGCCACTCGGGCCTCGGCAAGAACATCAAGGCCGTGACCTCGCGCGGCGCCGTGGAGCGCGGCCAGTACCAGATCTGGTTCTTGGACGGCTGCAACAGCCTCGGCTACGTCGACGCGTCGTTCACCGAGCGCCGCCGCACCGCCAACGGTCGCACCGATCCGAAGGGCACCAAGTTCCTCGACCTCATCGGCAACGCGCTGCCGTCGCAGTGGCCTTGGGACGAGTCCACGAGCTTCAAGCTCGTCCGTGCACTCTCGAACCCCGATGCGCCGAAGACCTACGACCAGATCTTGGACGAGTTCCCCTCGAACCAAGTGGCCGCGGTCATCGGCGACGAGGACAACACGTACAACCCTCGCTGACGCCTCGCTGGGCCGAGCGCAGCGTCACCGTTCGCGAAGCAGCTCGCGCGCGACCTCGACGTCGGAGAACGAGACCTTCTCGGTGCCAATGAGCTGCTCGGTCTCGTGGCCGCGACCCAAGATCAGAATCGCGTCGTTGGGTGCCGCGTTCGCGAGCGCTTTGGCGATGGCGCGCCGCCGGTCGAGCTCTACCTCGACCTTGGCGCCGCCGACGATGCCGCGCTTGATGGCGGCGGCGATGTCTTGTGCTCGCTCGGTGCGCGGGTTGTCGGACGTCAGGATGATGCGGTCGGCCTTCGAGGCCGCGGCGCCCATGGGGCCGCGCTTGCCTTTGTCACGGTTGCCGCCGGCGCCGAAGACGACCGTGAGCTTGCCTTCGCCCTTGGGGCAAAGCTCTCGCGCCGTCGCCACCGTCCGGAAGATCGCGTCGGGCGTGTGCGCGAAGTCGACGACGACGTAGGGCGCACGCGCGATGACCTCGAAGCGCCCCGGAGGCGCCGGTGTCTTGGCGATGGCCTCCGCAGCCACGTCCGGCGGGACGCCGGCGAGCGTGGCGGCGAGCTGCGCGGCCAAGAGATTCTCCACGAAGATGCTGCCGATGCCTTGGGTCCGGAGCACGGCCGGCGAAAGGCTCGCGTCGCCTTCACACTCGACCGTGGTGCCGTCCCACGAGGTCGTGATGGTCTTCGCCGTGAGCTCCGCCGGGAACGTCGGCTCGCCGCGCGCAGCGACGGCGTAGGCTACGACCCGACCGGCCTTGGGCGAGACGATCTCCTTGAGGAGCGCGCACGCCGGGTCGGAAGCGTTCAAGACGATGGAACCGCCGTCGGTGACGTGCATGAAGAGCTGCGCCTTGCTCGCGAGGTAGTGCTCCGGCGTGCCATGCGAGTCGAGGTGATCGTGCGAGAGGTTCGTGAAGGCGGCGACGTCCGCCGGCCAAGCCTTCGCGAAGCCTAGGGCCAACGCTTCGCTGGTGTATTCGACGGCGGCGAAGCGGCCCCCGCGCTCGAGGCACCGCGCCATGTGCGCGATGAAGCCGTCGTAGTCCTTCGACAGATCGGCGAGCAGCTCGTCATCGAGGAACGCGCCGACCGTGGTGGTGCGTGCCACGGGCTTGTGCACCGCTCCGAGCGCGGCCGCGATCCACGTGGTCGTCGACGTCTTGCCGTTGATGCCCGTCACGCCGACGATGACCAATTGCTTCTTCCAGCTGGGGGGCGACGGAATCTGGGCCACGGCGACGAGCCTCCGTCCGCGATTCTACCGCTTGCCGGTCTCAGTAGTCGTCGCTGGAGCCGCCGCCGCCGAAATCGCCGCCGCCGGAGTAATCGCCCGACGAGCCGCCGCCAAAGGGGCCACCGCCGTCGTCGCCGCCGCCCCCTCCACCGCCGCCTCCTCCGCCTCCGAAGCCGCCTCCGCCGAAGAAGATGATGGGACCACCCCCACCGCCGTAGCCCCCGCTGTCGCGACCGTCGTGGCCGCGCCTCGGACCGCGCAGGCGGCCGATGAGGCTGATGAACCCAAAGAACAAGAGGAAGACGACACCGATGACGATGATGGGCGCGACGCCGAAGCTCGGACCTCCGCCCCGCACCCCCTTCTTGCTCTTGACGGGGGCGGCGGCCGGATCTTTCGCGAGCGCGGCGTAGATGCCGTCGACGCCTGCGTCGACGGCCTCGCGGAAGCGGTCTTCTTTGAGGAGCGGGCCGACGCGGTCGTGGAGGATGACGTTTGTTTGAAGATCCGTCAGCGCGCCGCCGACGCCCTTGCCCGTTTCGATGCGGATCTTTCGCTCCGCGGGGGCGATGAGGAGCAAGACGCCGTTGTCTTGGTCTTTCCCATCTTTGTCCTTGGAGCCGAGGCGCCAGGCGCGCGCGGTTTGGTACGCCACGTCCTCGACGGGATCACCCTCGAGCGACGCAGGGAGGTAGACCGCCACCACGAAGCCCGTGGCGCGACGATGCTTCTCGATCTTTGCCGACAGGTACGAGCGCTCACCGGCCGTCAGCTTGCCCGCGGCGTCGACGACGTTGCTCGTCATGGGCGGCGCCGTGTGACCCGCGCGCGCCACGAGCGGCGCGAAGAGAACCACGAGCGCTGCCGCAATCGCGAGCAGCCACGGCCTGAACGAGATCATCTTCATCGGGCTCCGATTCGAACGACGGTTCGCGGAGTGCCACACGACGCGACGGGCGCGCGCGCGTCTGCGCGCGCCTCGGGCGACGGGCAGCGCCGTCTCAGAAGGCAACTTTGGGAGCCGCCTCGGAGCCGGCCGTAGCCTGGAAGTACTCGCGCTTCTTGAAGGGCTTGCCCGTCGCCTTGTTGACGACGCTGCCGCTGATCTTGCCAAGCTCCGCGTTGTAGAGCTTGACCGCCTCGTTGAACTGTTCGCGGCTGCGAAGGAGTCGGTTCTCGGTGCCTTCGAGCTGCACCTGCAGATCGCGGAAGCCCTGATTGGCCTTCAGGTCCGGGTATTTCTCTTGGACCATCATGAGGCGAGAGAGCGAGCCCTTGAGCTCGTCTTGCGCCTTCTGGAAGGCCTTCATCTTCTCCGGATCGGAGAGGTCTTCGCTCGTGAGCTTGATGCTTGTGGCGTTGGCCCGCGCGTCGCTCACGCTCTTCAGCGTTTGCTCCTCGTGCGTGGCGGAGCCTTTGACGGTCGCCACCAAGTTTGGAACGAGGTCCGATCGCCGTTGGTATTGAGCCTGGAGGTCGGCCCACTTTTGGTCCACCGTCGCGTCGCGTTCGACGAGCTCGTCGTACTTCTGGCAACCGACGAGCGTGCTCGCCGGTACCGAGAGCGTGAAGAGCGCCGCGAGGAAGGTGAAGGCCCGGAACTTGCGGAGGAGGTCGATCATGGTCGTGCGCGAGAACGTAAGCGCGACCCCCGGGGTGTGCAATGGCTCCGCTAGCGATCGTGGCCGAAGCGGCGGGGGCGTCGTCTGGTGACGACATGGCGGGAATGAACCGGCGGAGCGGCGGGTCTCCATGACAGACCCGGCGGCGAGAACGCCCCGCGTCGCCCCAACAAGGAGGTCATCACCCAGCACCGTGACGCGCGACTGAGCCCGAGCGATCCTCCCCCGACGCTGGCTCAGCCGTTACCGAATGTCAGCCCCGCGGTCGTTCCTCCCCATGATCGCTGGCGACGATGTTCGGACGCCCCTCCCACGCGCGCTCCCGGGCGCGTGCGAGGGGCGCTTTTCTTTTGTCTCGTAAGTGTCGGAAAATACTTGGCGAGCGGGCGCCATGCGGGTCCAAAATCGTTGCGCCCTTGCACCTGGATCACCGAGTGCCATACCCCCGCTCGTTCGCGGAGGGTGCATGACTCGAGCGTGGTGCGTACTCGGAGCGTTGGCGGTGACGGTGCTCGGCGCGTTTGGGCCCATTGCGTTTGGCGCCTCGAGCGACGATCCGCAGGGCCTGGCTCCCATCAGCGATGAGTGGCGCGTCCGCGAAGGTGTGTGTGCGGCCTTCGGCAACGAAGCCTTCCTGTGTCCGGCCCTCAAGACGGGCAACCGAAGCGTCGAGCTGAAGCGTCGTCTCGCCGCACGCGTCTCCGTCTCCGCCGCGAACGCGCGCGCGCTCTAAGACTCGCTCTCCGAGCGTGGACGACGACGCGCCTTGCCGTGTCATTGCGCGTCCGCGCCTCTATGATTGGACGTCCGTGCAGCGCATCGCGTCTCGCTTGGTCGCCTTCGCCGCCGCGCTCCTTGGGTCGAGCTGCGGCAGCGACGTCATCGTGGGCATCAACCCTGTCGGCGATGCGGCATCGCCGGGAGCGGACGCGGGGGCCGAGGATGCGGCCGCTCTCAGCGACGCCAGCGCCGACGGCGCGTCCGGCGACGGCGCGGAGCCGTTGGTTGAGACCGGCGCGCTTGCCGCCGCTTCCCAAGGCGCGAATGGCTGGCTCGTTGCGGGGCACGCCGGCGGGCCGACGGGGAACGAGGCGAGCAGCGACGCCTGGTGGAGGTTCGTTGCAGCCGACGGAGCGGGACTCGCGGAGCAGCGCGTCGACGTCGCCGGCGGCAGCGATCGCATCACGGCGTCGCTCGCGTACCCAGACGGCGGTTACGTCGTGGCGGGCACGGCGACGAGCGGCGCGTCGACGCCGAGCATCGCCTGGTTGCGGCGGCTGCGCCCCGACGGCAGCGAGCTCTGGACGAGGACCTTCGACGACGGCGCAAACCCCATGACGGCCGAGGCGCTAGCACTCGGCACCACGGGCTCGATCATCGTCGCGGGAAACGAAGGAACGCCCATCGACGGTTGGGTCGCGCGGTTGCAAGCCGATGGCACCCTGTCCTTTCGGCTCGACTTGCGCGGCAGCGGCGGGAAGGGCACGCGCGTCTTCGCCGTGGGCGTAAGCCAACTCGACCACGTCTTCGCCGGTGGTCAGCGGACAGTCATCACCGACGCTGGCGTCGTGGACGTGCCCACGATCCTGCAAGTGGGGCCGCTCGGCGATCTCTTCAACTCGTCGACGTCGCGCTTCGCAGCGGGGACGACAGGGACTGTGCGCGGGGTGATGCTGGTCGCGCCCGACACGTTCGTCCTCTGCGCCGACACGAGCCTCGGTCCCGCTCTTGCCCGCATCGACGGACTCTTCACGAAGAGTGAGGTCTACACCTATGCGACGCCTGTCGTGACGCGCCTCGCAAGCTGCGCCTTCGCCACCGATGGCTCGGTGCTCCTCGGCGGCACCGCAGGAGCCGCGACGGGAGCCGCGCCTTGGATCGCGAAACATGATCTCGCTTCGTTTGCGCCGCGTTGGACGCGCAGCCCCGCGGTCGCGCGGCCGACCTCGGGCCTCGCTGTCGCCGCGGGAGCTGGCGGCGTTGGGCTCCTGGCAGGCCGAAGCGAAGGACCGAGCGCCACGTGGTGGAGCGTCGAAGCGCCGTGAAGCGTGAGCCCGTCGCTACGCGGCGAAGGCCGCCGCGAGTTGCGCGTCGATGGCGACGTCGGTCGTGGCCTTCGCGATGGCGAGCTCCGTGACGAGCATCGTTCGCGCCTGCGCGTGAAGCTTGCGCTCGCCGAAGCTCAGCGGCTTCGTCGCCGCAGCGCGGACCATCTCTCGGAGCACCTCGGCGACGGCCTGCCGCTCGCCGCTGCGAAGCATGTCGCCGTAGGCGCGCATGCGCTTCTGAAACGGGCGCGAGTCCCGTTCGAAGGGAGGCTCTTTGATGAAGGCCATCAGGGCGTCGGCCTCCGCGGCGCTCATGATCGGTCGAAGGCGCAAGGCCTCCGGTTTGGCGGCTCCCGCTTCGGGGACGGGAAGGAGCACCCTGCCGGCGGACGCCACGAGCTTCAGCTCGCAGAAGTGACGCGCTTTGCCGTCGACCTCTCTCTCCACGATACCGACGATCTCCACCACGCCGTGTTGCGGGTGCACGGCCCGCGCGCCCGGCGTGAGGAGCTCGCGCTTGCCCGGAGACTTGTTCTTCTTGGCGCTCGTTGGCGCGGCCTTGATACGTGAAGCGGAAGTCATGTCGGTGAAGCGTCCGGGGATGCCGCCCTATTCCCACGTCGCGCGCTGCTGTTGCACCTGACGCGATCGGTCGGCTGCGGGAATGTTCCGGCGTCGACGGACACGAGCTCAAACCCGCGTAAGACAAGCGAAGCGAGGTGTACGCACCGGGCACCTCAGTGAGTCATGGTGCTTCCTATCGACGCGGCCTTGTCGAGTCGCGGTTGCCCAGCCGCGCTCGGCTCGTACGTTCACGGCCGGTTCGACAAACGCCGGTTCGACAAACCCGGGGGCTTATCGGGGGAGCAGGAGCACACAGCATGACGAATCAAGATGCGATTGAAGATGCGCTGTCGGGGGTTCGCAAAGTGCCCGGCGTAGAGGCGTGCCTCGTGGTGTCTCGAGCGGAAGCGACGGTGCGAACTGAAGGGGGCCAGGCCGTCGATCCCGAGGTCCTGGCGTCCGCCGCGACCTTCGCCCGCATTCTTCTCTCAGGCACCGCGGAGCGGCTCGGCGAGTTTGTCGGCACGCATCGCTTCGCCGCGCGCCGCATCGAAGACGTCGTGGTGTGCGTCATCGCCACGGCCGAGACCGACGAGAACACGCTTCACCGGAAGCTCAACGTGATGGCCATCGACGTTCAAGTGCGTCGCTCGAAGGAGGGGCCCGAGCCCATCGTCGCGCAACTCCGCGACGCCTACTGGTCCACAGCGGGCGGGCTCTCGGCGATCGTGTTCGACCGTGCGATGGCCGACCTAGGGCAGTCGCGGCGCCTCGGCGACCTCGTGGAAGTGCGACGCGTGGTCGTGGAGCTGGCGTCGAGCGTGACACCGCCGGCGGCTCGCCTCGCGCTTCTTCGTCGCATCGACCAGCTCCTCAATGAGGCAACGTCGGCGAAGACGCCATCGACAACGATGCGCGCCGTCGGTCCCGCCCGCCGCTTCGCCACGCCGCCCACGAAGGGACGCAAGACGACCGTGCCGCAGATGGCCGCCATCGCGAGCGTCGCGCGGGAGACCATCGGCGCCTTCGGCGATCTCGTGGTGCGTCGTGCGCTCGAGACGATCCAGAAAGACGACACGACGCCCGTCGACGCGGAAGCGTTGCTGGAGGCCGTGGCCGCGCAGCTCCCCGAGCATAAGCGCGCCCAGTTTCTCGTCGAAGGCCGGGCGGCGCTTGAAGGCGGCGAGGCGCCCCGCTGAGCGCCTCGCTTGGGGATCGCGCCCCGGCCCGCTAGATCACTCCTCGTCGGTGCGCAGCTTGGCGAGGACGCCCAAGTCTTCGAGCGTCGAGGTGTCGCCCTGGGTGACGGTGCCAGCGGCGACGTCCTTGAGCAGGCGTCGCATGATCTTGCCGCTGCGCGTCTTCGGCAGCGAGTCGGTGAAGCGAATCTGATCGGGGCGCGCGAACTTCCCGATCTCCTTTTCGATGTGCTCCATCAGCTTGGCCTTGGCCGCGTCGCCGACGGGCTGACCCTGCTTGAGCGTCACGAAGACGACGAGCGCTTGGCCCTTGAGGTCGTCGGGCTTGCCGACGGCGGCGGCCTCGGCGACCGACGGGTGACTCACGAGGGCGCTCTCGATCTCCGCGGTGCCGATGCGGTGTCCCGCCACGTTGAGCACGTCGTCGATGCGGCCGACGACCCAGTGGTAGCCGTCTTCGTCTTTGCGCGCGCCGTCACCCGTGAAGTAGACGCCCTTGACCTGGTTCCAATAGGTCTCGAAATAGCGGTCGTCGTCGCCGAAGATCGTGCGCGCCATCGACGGCCAGGGCCTCTTCAGCGTGAGCTTCCCGCCCACGTTGGCGCCGCACGGTTCGCCCTTGTCGTTGACGATCTCGGCCTCCACGCCGAACATCGGCAGCCCCGTCGAGCCGGGCTTCGAGTAGCTCGCGCCCGGCAGCGTCGTCATCATGATGGCGCCCGTCTCCGTCTGCCACCAGGTGTCGACCACGGGACAGCGGCCTCCGCCGATCACGCGGTGATACCAGACCCAGGCCTCCGGGTTGATGGGCTCGCCGACGCTGCCCAAGAGGCGAAGGCTCGACATGTCGTATTTGTTGGGCCAGTCGTCGCCCCAACGAATGAAGGCGCGGATGGCCGTCGGCGCTGTGTAGAGGATCGACACGCCGTGTCGCTCGATGATGTGCCAAAAGCGGCCCGGATCCGGGAAGTTCGGCGCGCCTTCGTACATGAGGCACGACGCGCCAACGGAGAGCGGCCCGTAGACCATGTAGCTATGGCCCGTCACCCAGCCGACGTCGGCGGTGCACCAGTAGAGATCGCTGGGCTTCATGTCGAAGACGTATTTCGTCGTGACGTGGATGCCCGCGAGGTAGCCCGCCGTGGTGTGGAGCAAGCCCTTGGGCTTTCCCGTGGAGCCGGACGTGTAGAGGATGAAGAGCGGGTGCTCGGCGTCGAAGGCCGGCGGGTGCTTGGCCATCTGCATGAGGTCGGCGCTGACGTCGCGGGCGCGGAGGTCGTCCCACCAGATGTCGCGGCCTTCCTTCATGACCACCGGCGCCTTCTCAGGACCGATGCGGCGGCAAACGACGACCTTCTCGATGGTTGGCGATTGGGCCACCGCGTCGTCGGCCATCTTCTTCAGCGGAACGACGTTGCCTCGGCGCCACGCGCCGTCTTGCGTGAGCAGCACCTTCGCTTTGCAGTCGTTGATGCGATCGCGCAGGGCCTCCGCCGAGAACCCGCCGAAGACGACCGAGTGGGTCGCGCCGAGCCGCGCGCAGGCGAGCATCGCGATCGCCGCCTCGGGCACCATGCCCATGTAGATGGCGACGCGATCGCCTGGCTCCACGCCGAGCGAGGCCAGCGCCGCCGTCATTTTCACGACCTCGCGGTGGAGCTCGAAATACGTGAGCGTGCGCGTGTCGCCGGGTTCGCCTTCCCACACGAGCGCTGCGCGCGTGCGCGCCTCTGTCTGAAGGTGCCGGTCGAGGCAGCTCTCCGTCAGGTTGAGCTTGGCGCCCACGAAGAACTTCGCCTTCGGCAAGGTCCACTCGCAGAAGCTCGTCCACGGCTGCCGGAACACGAGGTCCTGCGTCTCGGCCTTCCAGAACTCGGCCGGCTCGGCGAGCGACTTCTTGTACATCGCCTCGTATTCGGCGTGCGAGCGGACGCGCGCCTTGTCGACGAACGTGTCGCTGGGGGCAAACCGTCGATCTTCCTTCAGACGTGACTCGATGCCGTCGGACATGGTGCGCTCCGCTTGCGAGAAAAGAGGCCGATGCTCCCGGGGAGTCCCCGAGGACGCGGCGAACGTACTCGCCTCGCTGGCCCATGAAAAGACGCCCGGCGCTCCTTTTCGGAAGGACTCACGGACGTCGGCTTCGCGCTGGTTCCGCGCTGGCTCCGCGCGTCGCGCCGTGGTTCATTCGCCCCATGAGTCGGCCCTTTCTGCTCTCGTTCGCGGTTCTCTCGATGGCTTGCGGTGGAAAGGCCCCGCCGGCGCCCGACGCGCCACCGGCCGCGGCGCCTGCCTCGGGAGGTGAAGGCGCCGCAGCAGGGCCAGCGTCAGGCCCGGCGTCAGGAGCGGCCTCGAGTGCCGAGCCCGCGAAGGCGTCGATGCCCACGGACTGCGCTTCCAAAGACGGAGACATTTGCCTGCCCGATGCGGCCTTCGTGAAGCGCCTCTGCAACGGCTCCTTCCCCGACGCGGCGCTTCGCTTCTTCCAGGGCAACGCGCCGTGGACGCGCGCCTACATGACGCGTGACGTTGATGGCTGGAACGCCGAGGGGGGCGCCGCCGCGCGCGCCCGCCTCGCGACCGCCGAAGAGGTCGTCCTCCTTCGTCGCAGGAGTCCGCCACCCGGCGGCATGCAAGTGGGGAGCGGCGCCGGCTTCCTCGTGCTGCGCGTCGACGGCTCTTGTTACACGTTCGACGACCTCGAGGTCACTCGCAAGAAGCCGAGTTCGCCGCGCAGCGGACCCGTCGTCTTCCGCTACCTCGACGAGGGCACGCAAAGCGCACTCTTGAAGAATGCACGCATCGAGGCCGCGTATCAGCGGCGGCGAAAGGAGTGCAAGGGCGCCACGAGCGGCTCTGTCACGAAGGCGTGCGAGTCGGCGGATGTGGACCTCGCAAGGGCCGTGCCGGAGGAGCTTCGCAAGGGCGGGCTCGAACTGCCGACGCCCGCGCGAATCCCGTAAAATCGACGGCCTTCGCCCGCGGAAAACACCTCGAGAAACCAAGGGCTTTTTCGCCTGTGGGTACGAGATATTGAACACCCCACCTTGCGGGCGGCCCCCAGAAGCCTCAGCCTGAACGGACCGATGACGACGCTACGCGGGAACGGTTGGCTGAGCGAAGCGCCCATCAACCTCGTCCCGCGTGAATGGCTCAAGATTCGCGGCCGCGCCGAGCTAGCCAAGTGCCTCTTCCTGCCAGCGTCGCCCTTCGCAAGGAAGGCGTCCCGTAGCACGCAGCCGCTCGACGCCGACACGCTCGTCGACGTGCACGTCGGCGATGAGGCTCGCGCCGATTGGCGGCGTGGCGAGCGGCGACCCACGCCCGTTCGGTCCACGGCAGAGCGCGAATACGTTCGCCGCGTCGCTCCGCTGCGCCACGCTCGCGTCTTTCAGATGCCTCTTCCTCTGGCGGAGGCCGATGCGCGCCGCGCCGCCGACGTCATGCCACGGCTCCCCGTCGCCGAGCCCTGGAGCTCGCCGTGGTTCTTGGGCTTGCTGCTCGTGCTCGCTCCGCCGATCGGTGTTGCCGCGCTGTGGACGTCCCCGCGCTACGACCGCGATGCGCGCTGGGCGCTGACGATCACGAGCTGCGTCTTCATGGCCTTCGCGGCCGTTGTCGCGTTGACGCTTCGATAGCGTCGTGAGTTCGGGGAACGGTCGCGGGCTACCGCTCCGAGCCGACGCGGAGATCGCGGAAGAGCCGCAGGCCGTCGCGGAGCGCCCAGCTACCGGACACGACGAAGATGACCGCCGCCGCGAGCGGCAGCAGCGACCGATCTCCCCGCGACATCGCCATGGCCGTCATGACGACGGCGCCGACGAGGCTCAGCGCTCCCGTGAGCGTGCGCTTGTAAGCGACGGCTTTTACGAAGCCACGATCGACGGGCCGGTTCATCGACTGCATCGGCGGACCATAGTGCGAATGGCGCCACGGCGCGACGGCCGAAATCGCTCCTCGGACGGCCAACGGCGAGGTTTTCGCCTTCGCAGTTGGCTCCTCGGGGCTTCCCGAGCACAATCCGCCCGTGGCGCTCTCCAAGCCGAAGCTCGTTCCGCAAATCAGCACCCTCTGGGACTACCCGTCGCAACACTACGGGGACGGTGCGCAGGGCAGTCAGGCGTTCCGTGGCGCCACGCCCTCCTACGTCATTTGGAACGTGGTGCATCGCTTCACGGCGGAAGGCGCCAAGGTGCTCGACCCGTTCTGCGGCAGCGGAACCACCCTCGACGTCTGCCGTGACCTCGGTCGACAGGGCCTTGGCTTTGACCTCGCGCCAACACGCCCCGACATCAAACAGGCAGACGCCCGCAGCCTGCCGCTGAAGAGCGGCAGCGTCGAGCTCGTCTTCATGGACCCGCCCTACGCCGACAACCTCGACTACTCCGACGACGCCCGTTGCATCGGCAAGCTCAAAGCCGACGGCCGCTACCAGCGCGCCATGCGCCTCGTCCTCACGGAGTGCGCCCGCGTGCTCAAGGACGAAGCCATGCTGGCCATCTACGTGTGCGACGTGTTCAAGAAGGACAAGGGCTTCTTCCCCTTGGGCTTTGAGCTCTTCGAGATGGCGAAGGCCGACTTCATCCCGCACGACGTCGTCTGCGTGACGCGCCACAACAAGACGCTCGAGATGGGGAACTACCGGCGCGCGGCCGACGAGGGAAACTTCTTCTTGCGCGGCTTCAACTACCTCCTTCTCTTTCGCAAGCGCTCGGCGAAAGAGAAGAAGGACCAGGCATAATGCGTCGCCGCGTGCGAGGTCAGCGCGAGTCGGTGTGGTGCATGGAGGCGAGCTGCGCCCGCAGTCGCTCGAGCGAAGCCTTGAGCTCTTTGCGGAGATCTTCGGTCTTCGGATCTTTGGGGGAGAGGCCCAGGAGCGCGATCTGAGCGGTGATCTTGAGCTTCTCCTTGTAGAGGGCCATCGAATGTTCGGTCCGCCACGGCGGCTTTCCGGCGGCGATGCCGCTCAAGAACTCCGACATCGTGAGGTCGCACTGGACGATGTCCTTGAGGTTCTTGCCCTCGATGGCGACGTCACTGCCGCTGCAGCTGCTCGGCGCGTCGACAGGCGCCACTAGTTCGCCGTCCTTGCCGAGGTAGATCGCAAAGGCGCGCTCGTCGCCGCCGACGCCGATGTGGCGATAGGGCGGCAGCACGATCTGAGGAATCGGCACGTGCCGCGGCAGCATCGAGACCTGATCCTTCTCGTTGACGAAGCGGAAGACGCGCGTGCCGGTCTGCTTCGCGCGGGAAGCGAGCGTGGTCGCGAACTCCTCGTCGCCGATGCGCGGCGAGCCGAAGGCGTAGAGCGCGGTCACCGGGATGTACTTCTCCTCGCAGGTGCCCGCCAGGTCGAGCTGGTTGAAGACCCCGCCGATGCAGCTGTCGAAGAGCAGGTGGTGCATGGCGATCTGCCCCACGGCGCCGCCGAGGCTGTGCCCGATGACATAGAGCGGAAGCTTCGATCGGCCCGCGTCGCCGTGCTCCTTGGCGAGCCGGTCGCGGATTTGCGACCACACAGACTTCACCCCGAGGAAGTACCCCGAGTGGGCCTTGCCAAGGCCGGCGCGGTTGTTCGAGACCACGCCGCCTGGGTTGACGCCGTTGACCTGCGCGTTGGTTAGCGCGTCTTGTAGGACGCCGTCTTCGCTGCCGCGGAAGACGAGGAAGCCGGCGCTAGCCGTCTTCACGTACATGCCGTTGGTGCCGTTGATGATGGGATGCGTTCGCGGATCGAGGCCGCTCTTCTTGGCCTCGAAGATGAGGACGTCCTTCTCGCGGACGTCGCCGACGCCGAGCTGCTTCAGCACCGCGGCCATCTCGGCGGGAGACTTCTCGAGGTAGACGGCCTTCGCCAAGACGGCGGCGCCGTAGGCGTTTCGAGCGTCGACGCCCTGCTGCTCTTCGGGCGAGTTCACGCGGAACTGGAAGCGGTCGCCCTGGAGCTCCGCCGGAAGCGACAGGGCGCCTTCCTCGGTCTCTTCGGTGGCGGGCTCGGAGGAGCAGCCGGCGCCGGCCAAGGCCAGCGTCACTGCGGCGGCGAGTGCGGATGCGGAGGATCTCATGGCAGGTGGTGTAGCAACCTACATGCCGGCCCTCCCGTGCCGAAATGAGCGGTTTTTGCGCCGCTCAGATGGACACGCCCCGATCCGGATGGCGCTTCGCGCGACCGGGAACGACCAAACGATCGCCAACGCATGTGCGGAGGATGTCCGTCAAATACCTCCGCGCTCGGGTCGCCCTCGTAGGCCACACACCCGCGTGACGGCACGGCCGGACCGCCACAGCGGGCTCCTGCCCGAGCGGTCCCGTCAGCGGCGGAGGGTGCGACTACTCGGCGGGGGTGGCCGGTCGCATCGTGAGCGGGCTCGTCCAGTGACGACGCTTCATGGCCTCGATGCGTGACAGGAAGAGCTTGCGCTGAAGCTCAAGCGGCTCGGGGAGTTGGGCTCCGAGCGACTGGAAGAACTCGCCGTCGGCCTCGAGCTCCGCTTTCCACTCGTCGAGGTCGATGGCCGTCGCCGCGTTGACTTGCTCCGCCGAGATGTTGAGGCCCGAGAGGTCGAGGTCGCCCGCCTTGGGGACCCAACCGAAGGGCGTCTCTTGGCCGCCGACGCGGAGCCGCGCACGGTCGACGATCCACTTGAGGGCGCGCATGTTCTCGCCGAAGCCTGGCCAGAGGAACTTGCCGTCTTTGCCCTGGCGGAACCAGTTCACCATGAAGATCTTCGGCGGGTTCTGGATCTCCGCCTGCATCTCGAGCCAGTGCTGGAAGTACTCGGCCATATTGTAGCCGCAGAAGGGCAACATCGCGAACGGGTCGCGGCGCACGACGCCGACCTTCCCCGTGGCGGCGGCCGTCGTTTCGGAGCCGAGCGTGGCGCCGAAGAAGACGCCGTGGGCCCAGTTGAACGACTGGATGACGAGCGGGATCGTCGTGGCGCGCCGGCCGCCGAAGATGATCGCGCTGATGGGGACGCCTTCGGGATCTTCCGCGAAGCGGGAGAGCGCCGGGTTGTTCGTCATCGGCGCCGTGAAGCGCGAGTTCGGGTGCGCGGCCTTCTCCGTTGACCCCTTCTTCCAGGGGCGGCCCTGCCAGTCGGTCAGCTCTTCGGGAACCTCGCCGTCTTTGCCTTCCCACCAGACGTCGCCGTCGGCGGTCTTCGCGACGTTCGTGAAGAGCGTGTCCTTCGCGACGGTGAGCATCGCGTTGGGGTTCGACTTCATGCTCGTGCCGGGCGCGACGCCGAAGTAGCCGAACTCGGGGTTCACGGCGCGGAGGCGACCATCAGCGCCGACCTTCATCCACGCGATGTCGTCACCAACGGTCCAGATCTTCCAGCCGCGGAAGCGCTCCGGCGGGATCATCATCGCGAAGTTGGTCTTGCCGCACGCGCTGGGGAACGCCGCAGCCACGTACGTCATCTCGCCCTCGGGGCTCTCCACGCCGAGGATCAACATGTGCTCGGCGAGCCAACCCTCGTTGCGGCCGAGGAAGCTCCCGATGCGGAGCGCGAGGCACTTCTTGCCGAGGAGGACGTTGCCGCCGTATCCCGAGCCGACAGACCAGATGGTGTTGTCGTGGGGGAAGTGGCAGATGAAGCGGCGGTCCGGGTTGCAGTCGAGCACCGAGTGGAGGCCCCGGTTGAACTCATCGCCCTGGCCGAGCTGCTTGAGCGCGATCTTCCCCATGCGCGTCATGATCCGCATGTTGAGGGCGACGTAGACGCTGTCGGTGAGCTCGATGCCGACCTTCGCGAGCGGCGAGCCGGGCGGGCCCATGATGTACGGCACGACGTACATCGTGCGGCCCTTCATGGAGCCCTCGAAGAGCGGCAGGACCTTCGCTTCGGCGTCGGCCGGCGACATCCAGTTGTTGGTGGGGCCCGCGTCTTCCTTCTTCGGCGTGCAGATGAAGGTGAGCTGCTCGACGCGCGCCACGTCGTTCGGGTTGGAGCGGTGGAGGTAGCAGCCGGGGAGCTTCGTCTGGTTGAGGGGCTCGAGGATCCCTTGCGCGACGGCCAGCTCGGTGAGCCGAGCTTTCTCCTCCTCCGACCCGTCGCAAAAGACGACTTGGTCGGGCTTGCAGAGGAGGGCCATTTCTTTGACCCAGTTGAGGAGGTGCGCGTTGTCCGTGAGGGGGGTCTTGAGTTCCATGTGGCGGGGTCGGCTTTACCCCAAATTCCACGGCGGCGCACCAGGCGGCGAGCGCTTTGTTGCGGCGACTCACGCATCGCGTCACGGCTGCGTCACCCCGCCAGCGCGCACGTCCAACGGTCCATGGCTTTCCGCGTTGCTGGCTCCCGTTCGACCGCGTCGCTCGCGACCGATACTCTTCCTTGGGTGCGTCGCTCCCTTCGCTCCATGCCGATGATCTGCGCGTCGCTCTTCGCAGCGACGCTTTCCGCTTGCTCGTCGGCACCTTCGACGGCCCACCTTGCGGTGCCAGCGGCGCCGCCTCCGAAGGACGACGGCTCCGCGTCGCAAGGTGGGCACGGGGGCACCGCCCACGCCGCCGCCTTGGAACAGCTCAAGGTCTCCAAGTTGGACGCGCGGAACGATAGGCAAAACAGCGTTCGCATGGTCCTCCCCGACGCGCCCAACTGGACGCGCGTCAAGTTCTGGGGCGTGCCCAGCCTGATGGCCTTTCGCTACGGCAAGGACCATCACGCCATCGTCGGCGGTTGGGTCATCGAAGGTGACGCCGCCGATGGCAGCGGCAGCTGCGCCAGGGCCTTCGAGCGCGTGGCGCAGCCCGTCGTCGACGCGTTCTCGGTGGAGCTTGAGCACGAGGCGCCCCACGCCTTTGTCTGGCATTTTCACAAGGATCCGACGCCGCAGATCGTCCCCGTCGACGCGGTCTTTGCAAAAATGGCGACCCTCGCCGCGCGCGAGCGATACGCCGCCGCGTATGCGGCGTACCCGGCCTGGCGCGGTCGCTGTTTGGTGGTAGGGGTTGCGGTGCCCGCTCGCGAAGACGAGCCGCGCGCCCGGCAGGTGCGCGACCGCTTCGTGCACGAGGTCTTCCCCAAGGTCGAGGTGCTCGCTGAGAGCGAGCCGAAAGAACGGTACTGACATTGGCTTTCGCCCGTCGTTCTCGGAGGACAGGTCGCGTCGTCTTCGCGTTCGCGGTCGCCACGGCTGCGGCATGTGGTGGCGCCAGCGAATTTACGATCCCCGATGGCGACGAGGCCGACGGGGCACCGGCGGCCGACGGTGGCTCGTTGGCGGAGAGCGACGGCCAAAGCCCGGGGAACGACGGCGGTGGCGGAAGCGAAGGCGGGGTTGACGCTGGCAGCGATGCGACGGTGACGGACGACGCGGGAGCAGATGGCTCTGTCGATGCCACGGTGGACGCCTCGGGGGCCGATGGTGCCTTCGTCGATGCGGGAAACGAAGGTGGCCACGACGGCGGCGCCGACGCGGCGACGAACGAGGCTGGAGGCGATGCGTCGTGGCCCGACGCGGCGACCGACGGCGGAGCCTTCGACGCGTCGGCGGACGCCGCCTCCGACGCCGGGGCGTTCGACGCTGAGACCGACGGCGGAGTCGTGGTCGACGGGGGCGTCGACAGCGGCGCCGACGCCGGCCTCGTCGACGCGGGGCTATGCCCCGCGCCGGACATCTTCGATCTCGATCGCCACGTTTACGTCGACAAGGCGGCTCTCGCTGCCGGCAACGGCTCGCTTGCGTGTCCCTTCACGACGCTCGCCTCGGCGATCCTGTTGGGCGCGCCGGCCGGCGGCGCCCAACTCACGATCCACGTGAACGGCTCCGGCGGCACCGTCTACAACGAAGCGGCGCTCGTCGGGCCCGCCGTGACGCTCACGTCGGCGTATCCCGGCGTGGGGGCCGCCGATCCGTCGCGCGTGACGCTCAAGGCGAACGTCGATTGCGCCGGCATCAAGTGCGCCGTGAACGTCCTCGGCGGCACCGTCGAAGGCTTCACAGTGCAAGCGGCGGCCGGCACCAACGTCCACGGTATCCGCGGCAGCGGCTCGCCCACGCTCCGCCATGTCACGGTCGACGGAGTCACCGGCAACGGCATCTACCTCGTCGCCGGCGGCGGCACCGTGGGCCCTGGCGTCTACGCGACCAACAACGGGGCCAGCGGGCTCGTCGTCGGCGGCGCCGTCAACAAGGTCGGCGCGCCGTCGCTGCACGTCGTCGCCGGGGGTCGTGGCAATCGGTTCAACGGCAACGCTCTCTACGGCATTCACGTCGCCGACGCCTACGCCAACGTGACGATCGAACAGGCCGACGCCCAGTCGAATCAGCACACGGGCGTCCTTTTGGTGCCCGAGGCGACCTCCGCTCACGCGCTCCAGAAGATCGACGCGAGCAAGAACGCGGTCGCCGGCATGCGCGTGTCGCGCGGCCCGGCCAAGGTCGCTGACGGTGCCTTCGACGAAAACGGCATTCACGGGCTCTTCATTGGCAACGGCACCGACCTCAATGCGACCGTGGTCATCGACACGGTGCGCAGCAACGACAACGGTGGCGACGGAGTCCGCCTCGACACGGCCCACACGGCTGAAATCAGCGCTCTCACGGCGCGCCGCAACGGCAAGAGCCCCGGGTCCCTGGGTGGCGGCGCCGGACTCTTCATCGGTGTGGGCACGAGCGCGAAGCTTCGCGGCTCTGTGTTCCTCGAGAACTCCGTGGGCGTTGTCTTCAACCAGCGACGCAATGGTAATGGCGTCGTGCTCTTGTTGTTCGATGTCGGTGTGTCGCTGGCAGATCTCGGCGGAAACCGCTTTGTGGCGACGTCGACGGGCAACAACAAACTCGGCGGTCTCTGCATCTCCCGCTCCGGAGCCGCGGGCAGTCAACTCGCCGTCGGTAACGCTTGGTCGGCCTGTGCGCCAACCCAGACGGCCATCACGGCAAGCGGCGCCGGCTGCTACGACGCGCCTTCGTACGGTGACGTGCTCTACGTCCCCTTCAGCACGGTCGTCGCGCCGGTCGATACGGGCGGCGTGTCGGCGCCGGCGTGTACGCGCGGGACTCCTTAAGGAACCGAGAAGAGGTGGTTCCGCGGCTTGAACCGCAGGAGTGCGGCCTTCACCTTGTCGTCGCTCGTCCAATCCACCAGGAACGCGGCAGCGAGGAGCGAAACGGCGGCCACGCCGACGGTTGAGACGAGGAGGATGTTGGTCCGGTCTTCGGCCGAATGGGCGTTGTCGAGCTTCGTACGCGACGTGCGATCCGCCTCGAAGGCGTCTTTCTTATCGAGCGTGTCGGTGTACGAATAGATCGTCGCGCCGGTACCGATGGCCGCGAGCGTCCCGCCAACGACCACGACCCACGGTGGCAGCGGCTTCTTGGACGCGTTGGTCGCGATCGGTGGAGGCGGTGGCGGCGTCTCGCGCGTGACCACCTCGAGGCTCACGCTGATGTGATCGCCAGCGGCCACGGTGATGACTTTGCGCACCGGCTTGCCGTCGACCTCGCCGGTGGCCACGTGCTCGCCAGGCACGACCCA
This sequence comes from Myxococcales bacterium, assembly GCA_016703425.1. NCBI lineage: Bacteria > Pseudomonadati > Myxococcota > Myxococcia > Myxococcales > Myxococcales bacterium. Next base: position 589,037 of record JADJCA010000009.1, on the reverse strand, counting down.
CAGGCGCGGCGTCGAGAGTGATGCGCCGTCGACCTTCACGCCGACGACGTCGTTGGTCACGACCTCGAGTCGGCCGAGGCGCTTGTCGAGCTCTCGGATGGCGCCGGTGGCGCGGTCGCGATCCGGTGCATCGGCGGGGGCCTCTCCCAGGTAGCGCTCGAGGAGGTTGGCGGCGCGAACGTCTTCGCCGGCGCGGAGCCAAGCGCGGGCGGCGGCCCAGAGCGCCGAGTGGTGCGGTGAAAGCTTGTAGGCTTGCTCGAAGCTCTCCGCGGAGCGGCGGAAATCACCCTTGCCGAAGGCGCGTTCACCCTCTTCGTAAGCCCCTTTGGCCGACTTCTTCTTGCCGGCATCGGAGCTCGATTCGCCCGCCGCTCGTTGCGCAAGGGCCGGTCGCGGCGACAGCACGCCGGCGAGCGCGACCGACGTCACGAGCGCGAGAAGGGTGGCACGACGGCGAGCCCACACGAAGGCAGGATAACCCGGCCATCACGGCTCCGCCCAAGTTGTGCGTCACGGCGAGCCGCGCCGGCTGCGGTCAAACGGCTTTCCGCCGCGAAAGCCGCCGTTCCGCGCCGATTTGTGGCCTTCGCACGAATCCGCGCCGCTTGTAAGCGGCCCGCCGCGACGCTACGAGTGCGATCGCCAAACCAACCCGAGGTTTCGATGTCCGTTTCCCTCTCGCATCCTGACCGTTTCGTCCGTCGCCACATTGGTCCTAGCCCGCACGACCGCGCGAAAATGCTCGCAACCCTGGAGGTCGCCTCCATCGATGCGCTCATCAACGAGACGATCCCGGCGAGCATTCGCACGGCGAAGCCGCTCTCGGTGCCGCCGGCCCTCTCCGAGTGGGAGCTCTTGGCGGAGGCGCGACGGCTGGCCGAGCTGAACGGCCGTCATCGCTCGTTCATCGGGCAGGGTTACTACGACACCATGACGCCGCCGGTGATCTTGCGCAACATCGTGCAGAACCCCGGTTGGTACACGCAATACACGCCGTACCAAGCTGAGATCGCGCAGGGACGACTCGAAGCGCTGCTCAACTTCCAGACGATGGTGTCGGACCTGACGGGGCTGCCGGTCGCCAATGCGTCACTGCTCGACGAGGCCACGGCCGCCGCCGAGGCGATGCACCTGGCCTACGAATTCAAGGGTGGCGAGAAGCAGAACGCCTTCTTCGTCGACTCGGGATGCCTCGCCTCGACGCTCGATGTGGTGAGGACACGCGCCAAGGCGCTCGGTGTCGACGTCATCGTCGGCGACTTCCGCACGGCCGATCTCACGCGCTTGGCGAGCGGTGTCTTCGGCGCGCTGGTTCAGTACCCAACGGCCGATGGCGCGATCTTCGACTACCGCGCCTTTGGCGAGAAGGTTCATGCGGCCGGCGGCCTCTTCGTGGTGGCGGCCGACCTCCTGGCGCTGACGCTCCTTTCGCCGCCCGGCGAGTTTGGCGCTGACGTGGCGCTCGGAAGCTCGCAGCGCTTCGGTGTCCCGCTCGGGTATGGCGGACCGCACGCTGCGTTCTTCTCGGCGCGTGAAGAATTTGTACGAAAGCTCCCGGGCCGGATCATCGGCGTCTCCGCCGACGCCGCCGGGCGCCCCGCGTTTCGCATGGCGCTGCAAACGCGCGAGCAGCACATCCGGCGCGAGAAGGCGACGAGCAACATCTGCACGGCGCAGGCGCTCTTGGCCATCGTGGCCGGCATGTACGCCGTGTACCACGGCCCCGAGGGGCTCAAGGCCATCGCGGAGCGTGTCCACGGCATGACGACGGTCCTCGCGGAAGGACTCCGCGCGAGGGGGCGCAACGTCGGCGACGCGCCGTTCTTCGACACCCTCGTCATGCACGGCGCGGAGGCGGAGATCGCGACATGCCACGCTCGTGCCAACGCGGCGCACGTCAACCTGCGCGTCATCGACAAGACGCGCGTCGGCGTGAGCCTCGACGAGGCCACGACCGTCGCCGACATCGACACGCTTCTTGCGGTCCTCGGCGGCGACAAGCCCAACGCCGAGACCGCTACGTCGCTCGCGGCGCGCGTGACGGCGGAGGTGCCGGCGGGGCTGAAGCGCTCGTCGACCTACCTCACCCACGCGGTCTTCCACGCGCATCGCTCGGAGACGGAGATGCTCCGCTACATGCGGATGCTCGAAGGGCGCGATCTGTCGCTCGCGCATTCGATGATCCCCCTCGGGTCGTGCACCATGAAGCTCAACGCGACAGCGGAGATGATCCCCATCACCGAGCCCGGCTGGAATTCCGTGCACCCCTACGCGCCGCGCGAACAGATTCGGGGCTACGAGGTCGTGTTCCGGGAGCTGGAGGCGGCGCTCGCCGACGCCACGGGCTTTGCGGCGGTTTCGCTCCAGCCCAACGCCGGCTCGCAGGGCGAATACGCCGGCCTCTTGGCCATCCGCGGGTACCACGAGAGCCGGGGCGAGGGGCATCGCAAGGTCTGCCTCATTCCTCAGTCGGCGCACGGGACCAACCCTGCGTCGGCGGTCATGGCGGGCATGCAGGTCGTGGTCGTGAAGACCGACGCGAGCGGCAACATCGATCTCGCCGATCTTGAGACGCAAGCCACAGCGCACGCGAAGGAGCTCGCTGCGCTGATGGTGACCTATCCGTCAACGCACGGCGTCTTCGAAGAGGGCATCCGGCGCGTGTGCGAGATCGTCCACGGCAAGGGCGGCCAGGTTTACATGGACGGCGCCAACATGAACGCCATGGTGGGCCTGTGCCGACCGGGCGAGATCGGCGCGGACGTTTGCCACATCAACCTGCACAAGACGTTCTGCATTCCGCACGGCGGAGGTGGGCCCGGCATGGGCCCCATCGCCGTCGCCGCCCACCTGGCGAAGTTCCTCCCGGGCCATTCTGTTGTGCCGCTGGAGGGCCGCGACGTGGTGGGCGCCGTTTCGCAGGCGCCGTGGGGGAGCGCGAGCATCCTGCTCATCTCTTGGGCCTACGTTCGGATGATGGGCGCCGAAGGCCTCACCGATGCGACGAAGATGGCCATCGCGAACGCCAACTACATCGCCAAGCGCCTCGCGCCGCACTACCCCATCGTCTACGTAGGCAAAGAGGGCCGCGTCGCCCACGAGTGCATCTTCGACGTGCGCGGCCTGAAGAAGACCGCCGGCGTCGAAGTCGACGACATCGCCAAGCGCCTGATGGACTACGGGTTCCACGCGCCGACCATGTCGTTCCCGATCCCGGGGACGCTCATGGTCGAGCCGACGGAGAGCGAATCGTTGGCGGAGCTCGACCGGTTCTGCGACGCGATGATCGCCATCCGCCAAGAGATCCGTCATGTCGAGGAAGGGCGCTGGCCGAAAGACCAGAACCCTCTCAAGAACGCACCGCATACGCTCTCGGCCGTCACGGCCAACGAGTGGACGCACCCCTATTCGCGCGAAGAGGCTGCCTTCCCCAGCGCCGCGACGCGCGAACGGAAGTTCTGGCCGCACGTCGCCCGCATCAACAACGCCCTCGGCGATCGCCACCTCGTCTGCACGTGCCCGCCCATGGAAGCCTACGCGCGCTGAGTGCGCACCGCAGGGCGCAGAAGCGCGTCAGACCAAACCCACGCTCGAGCGCCTAAATGTCGGCCAACGTTGGGGCGCGCGTCTTCCGCGCGGCGGTGCGCTTGGCCGCCTCGCTGAGGACGCTCGCCGCCGTGTCAATGTCGCCGGCCATGAGCAATGCGCTCCTCGCCTCCTCGGCGATGGCGCCGCGGGCAATGGACGCCAAAATCTGAATTTCGTCCTCGTAGCGGTCGGGCACGAGGAGCAACAAGAACACGATGCGGGCGGGCTCCCCGTCGGGCGCGTCGAAGTCGATGCCCTCGGGGGCGATGCCGAGGGCCAGGATCGGCTCCGTGAGTCCGTCGATTTGGGCGTGCGGAACCGCCACGCCATCGCCGAGGCCCGTGGGCGCCACCTGTTCGCGCTCGGTCACCGCGAGGCGGGCCTGCTCGGCGAGGTGACCCAGCTTCGGTTCGAGCATGGCCGCAAGCTCCCTTATCGCGTCGGTCGCGTTGCGACTCTTCAACGGCCGTATGAAGGCGCCGCGCCGGAGGAGCGTGACGACGCGCTCCTCTTCCTTCGTGTAGAGCAGGCGCTTCATCATGGGGCCGCTCAAGAGCGAAGTGCCGATGGCCATGACCACGAGGGCGACGAACACTTGCTCTTTCAGTAGCCCCGCCTCGAGGGCCAAGAGCGCGAGGATGATTTCCATGGCCCCACGCGCGTTCAGGCCAAAGCCCACAGCACCGGCCTCGCGCCAATTGAAGCCGCCCACCTTGGCGCCGAGCGTGCAGCCGACGACCTTCGTGACGCTCGCGATGGTGAAGACGAGAATGCAGAGACGCGGGTCGAAGGCTCGAAAGAAGTCGACGCGGAGCCCCAACGAAGCAAAAAATACCGGGGCGAAGACGCTCGTCACAAAATCGTGAATCGTGGCTCGCGTACGCTCGCGAAGCGACGGGCTGTCGCCAATAGCAACCCCCACGATGAAACTACCGAGGACGGCGTGCACGCCGAGCGCTTCCGTAACGGAGGCGCCGACCAGTGCCAGAACGATGACCAGCGACACGACGCCGCCGCTCGACTCACCGAAGCGAGATAGCAAGCGATCGATGGCGGAACGGCCCACGGTGAGCAGCGCGCCCCCGAAAGCCAAGGTAAGTCCGACGGTGATCGAGAGGCGTTGAACGTCGAGCGCACCGCCGCGCATCGGCCCCACGAGCACCGAGAAGCCGAGCCAACCAACCAGGTCGTTGACCATGGCGGCCGACATCACGACGAGGCCGAGATCGGTCTTGAAGAGTCCGAGGTCGAGTAGCGTCTTGGCGATGACCGGGAGCGCCGAGATGGACAGCGCGACGCCCATGAAGAGGGCGAAGAGACCGCGCCGGTCCGGTGCGATGAGATCGCTGTCGGGAAGCGCGAGGCCGAGAACGATGCCGCCGGCCAAGGGGGCGAGCATTCCGAAGGTGCTCGCAAAGATGGCCTCACGGCCGCGTCGCAGCACGATGCCGAGATCGACCTCGAGGCCAGCGACGACGAGGAGCAGCACCACCGCCAGCGTCGTGTAGCCCGAGAGCATCTGGCGCATGGCGGTGCCATGGAAGAGCGCCTGCCCCAAAGAGGGGAGCGCACGTGACAGCACCGTGGGGCCGAGGAGAATCCCAGCCAGAATTTCGCCGACCACCAGCGGGAGCCCCAGCTTGCGACCGAGCTCGCCCACGAGCTTCGCCGTGCCAAGGAGCACGGCAAGGGCGATGAGGAAGCGCAGCGTGTCGTGGTCGTTCAAGGAGGCTCTGCGTCGGACGCGATGGGGCGGGCAGCCTAGCGCACTTCGACGATTCCCACCTGCCGCGTCGCCGAACGCGGGGGCGCCGTCAGCCCGTCTGTGCCGCTTCCGCGACGACCGTGGCGGCGAAGTCGGCGAGCGGGATCGGGCCAAGCTCGCCGCGGTCGCGAGAGCGAACACCAACGGTGCCCGCCTCTTCTTCCTTGCCGCCAACGACGCAGAGGTAAGGCAGGCGCTGGAGCCGAGCGTTTCGGATCTTCGCGCCGAGTTTGTCGGGCCCCAGGTCCGCGGTGACGCGAAGGCCCCGGTCGGAGAGCTCGCCGGCGACGCGCTCAGCGTAGCCGTTGAACTTCTCGCTCACCGTGAGGATCGCGACCTGCGTCGGCGCGAGCCACGTCGGGAAGTTCCCGCCGCAGTGCTCGAGGTAGACGCTGAAGAAGCGCTCAAGCGACCCGAGCACGGCGCGGTGGAGCATCACGGGCCGATGTGGCTTGCCGTCCTCGCCAACGAAATGGAGGTCGAAGCGCTCCGGCAGGTTGGGATCGTATTGAATCGTCCCGAGTTGCCAGCTTCGCTTCAGTGCGTCTTGCACATGAAACTCGACCTTCGGGCCATAGAACGCGCCTTCGCCTTCGGCGATCTCGAAGGTGAGGCCCGCGCGCTTGAGGCCCTCGGCGAGGGCATTCTCCGCGAGATCCCAATATTCGTCGGCGCCGACCCGCTTCTCGGGACGCGTCGCCAGCTTGACGTCGACCTTGGTGAACCCGAAGGCGCCGTAGGCCTCGTAGAGCATCTTGATGAAGCTCTCCATCTCGGCCGGCACGCTCTCGGGCGCGCAGAAGACGTGGGCGTCGTCTTGGCAGAAGGAGCGAACGCGCGAGAGCCCGTGGACGACGCCGCCACGTTCGTAACGGTGCAGGCGGCCGAAGTCCGCCACGCGCCACGGCAGCTCACGGTACGAGCGAAGTCGTGAGCCGAAGATCACGCAGTGGCTCGGGCAGTTCATCGGCTTGATGGCGTACGCGTGCTCCTGCAGGTGCTCGGCAAATTGCTTCGCCGTGACGGTCTTCGCGGCGTCTTTGCCGGCGCCGCCGCTAGCCGTCGTGCCGAGGGCCTCTTCGAGGAGGTCTTCGGTCCACAGGCGGTACATGTTGTCGTTGTAGTTGCCGAGGTGGCCGCTCGTGCGAAAGAGCTTCGGGTCAAACGCTTGCGGGGTGATGACCTCCTCGTAGCCGTACTTCACGTAGAGCTTGCGCACGTAGTCGACGAGGCGGTTGTAGACGAACGCGCCCTTCGGCAGAAAAAACGGCATCGCCGGCGCGACGCCGTCGAAGAGGAAGAGGTCGAGCTCTTTGCCGAGCTTGCGGTGATCGCGAGCCTTCGCGTCCTCGATGCGCTTCAGGTGCTCGTCCAACGCCTCCTTCGAAGGAAACGCTGTGCCGTAAATGCGCTGGAGCATGGGGTTGCGCTCGTCGCCACGCCAATAGGCGCCCGCCACGCTCGTCAGCTTGATCGCGGCCAAGAAGCCCGTGCTGGGGACGTGTGGGCCGCTGCAGAGGTCGACCCACTCTTCGCCGCTCTTGCCGTGCCGGTAGAGGCTGATGTCATCGCCGGCAGGGATGCGCTCGATGATCTCCTTCTTGTACGTCTCGTTCATGCTCGCGAAGAGGCGGAGCGCCTCGTCGCGACTCACGATGTCGCGGCGGAACGGCGAGTCGGCCTTCACGATGGCGGCCATGGCCTCTTCGATCTTGGCGAGATCGTCCTCCGTGAAGCCGCCGCCGGGCTTGTCGAAGTCGTAGTAAAAGCCGTCTTCGATGGCCGGGCCGATGGTGACCTTGGTGCCCGGAAACAGGCGCTGCACGGCGTCGGCCATGACGTGGGCCGAAGAGTGGCGGATGACCTCGAGGCCCTCGGCATCGGTGCGCCGAACGGGCGTGAGCGTCTCGGTCTCCAGGACAGGCGTGAAGAGGTCGACGATGCGCGAGCCGATTTTGACGGCGACGACGTCCTTGTCGAGTTGGCCTTTCGCGGAGAGCAGGTCCTTCGGGGTCTTCTTCATGGCAGGACGCGCACTATAACGCAAACGCGCCGACGGAGGCGGCGCTGCGCTCGTGACGTCGCCTCCCGCTCGCGGCCGCTACTTCCGGACGCCGCTCCTCGCCTGGCTCGCGCGGAGGTGAGCCACCTCGCGCTTGAGCGCGTCGAGCTCCTTCGCTTGCTCCTGGATCGCCGCAACCAACGTGCTGGCGTAGGCGTAGAGGTCCACCTGGTTCTTCTCGGCGTCGCCGGCGAAGGTCGTGGCGTGATCTTCGAGGATGAAGCCGAGCTTGCGGGACCCGGAGAGCGCCGGGTCCGTGTACTCGTAGGTGGCGAGGCGAATGTTCTGAACCTCGGCGGCGAGCGCCTGGGCTTCCGACGGAGAGAGGTAGCGAATGTCCTTCTTGGCGCGGCGCGTTGACGCGGGGCAGCCAATCGTCGGCGATGGATCGCGACTCCAAACGCCCTGGACGCAAAGGAGGTTGTTTTCCCGTTCGCAGCCGTAAGAGCAAAGCTGGCCCGCCTTGGCGCATGGCGTGCCGAGCTTCGGCCGCGCCGGCGCGCAGGCCGGATCCGCGTTGGGCGCCTGGCAGGCCCACTGCGCCGCTGGCAGCGGTTGGCAGATGGGGTAGGGGTTCGGGCACGTCGTGCAGTTGCACTGGAGCCCGTCCTCGTAGACGCAGAGGGCCGACTCGGGCGTGCAGCTTTGCCCTTGCGCCGCTTGCCTCGAGGCGGGGCACTTCGCGATGGGGAGCGCCTGACACTTGGGCGACGTGACTTCCCACTTGCCAGTGTCGCCGCAGGTCGCGAGGGTGTGGCAGGACGCGCGCGGATCGTCGCCGAATTCGCAGACGAGCCCCTTGCGGGCGCATGACTCGTTCGCCGACGGCGGTGTGGGCGGGCACGACGCCGCGGTGCTCGACGCGTCGCCCAGCGCCGTCGGCGCGTCGCTCCCGGTGCCGCCATCGCTGGGCCCCGTGCCGGTCCCCGTGCTGGTCGTCCCGCCGCACGCGACGAGCGACACGGTGGCAAGCATCGGGACGCCGATTCGCCGAAGGAAGGTCCTCATCGCGTTCACCTCATCGCGGAGGCAAACACGTCTACGCGCTTCGCGCTAGCGTCGTCCCCGGGACCGTCAACGTGTGTGCCGCGTCTCGGTGGCTCGCCCGTCCTCGTCTAGCAAACAGATGGCTTCTCGGTAGTCGGCGACGCGATAGGCCACCGTGCCTTGCTCGGAGACGCGGACCAAAGCCCTGCCTTCGCTCGTCTCGTCCACGCGGTACCCCACCACCTCACCACGCGCGACGCACTCCACGAAGCGAGCGCGCTCGCGCTCGCGACGCACCGCGAGCGTCGCAGCGACGAGCCCCAGCACCGCGCCGCCCAGCCCGACCCAGAGGGTGGGGGGGCGGTCGTGGAACGACGGGGCCCGCGTCATCAGGGCGAGCGCCAGCGTTGAGAGTGTCGCGCACGCTCCGGCCACGATGGCCTCCCCCCGCTCAGCGCCAGAGAGCCCTTTCTTCGCGAGGGACTGGGCCCACGCGATAGGCAGGCCGAAACACGCGAGCGTGCACAGGAGCGCGGGGACCCAAACGATCGACCCGAAGACGGCGATGAAGAGGAAGGCACTCGGAGCGTTTTCCATCACCGTGGCCCACGTGGCGCCGCGAGCGGCGGCCGCCCACGCGCAGGCGGCCGCCGTGTTGAGGATGGCGAGAGGAACCGACGCGAGCCATCCGACGCGCACCTTCGTCCCAAACGCTGTCCGGGAGGTTCGGAGGAGCCACGCCCAAAGGAGGCCTGCGAAGAGCGTGGGGCCGCCGGTGGCGGCGCTGGGAACATCGGGTACAAGAACGCCGAACACCGCTGCCGTGCAGGCCGACAGCGACAGCGCCACCGCCAGGATGTTGAGCCGCGGGATCAGCCTGAGGGAGCGGAACGGCGGAACCTCGGGCACCAGGGAAGCATACGCTCGCGTCGCGCTCGGTATTCCGACGATGCGGGCTCCCACGGACGTGCGGCCATGTGTGCGCTTGCGCGCGCTCAGAACCGCATCGCCATCGAGACGCTGGGGCCAACCGTCGTCACCGCATCGGCCTGGTGCATCAACGTGGCGAAGAGCTTCACTTCGTACCGGTCCATCACCAGGCCCGGACCAAGGCGCGCCATGACGAGGGGCGGCCCATCGGAGAACGAGGTCATGTCGAGGGCGCCATACACAACGACAGGACGAGCGGGGTAGATCCTCGTGTCGAAGCCGTAGCCGACGCCGCTGGCGCCCGAGATGCCCGACGCGCCGACCTTCAACACGAGCTCGGCGGGCAAGCGCGACGACCCGAAGAGGCTGAGGCCCGCGTTGACCGAGTAGTAGTCGAGGGTGCTCACCTTCGTGGCGTCGGGCTCCCAGAGGCGCATGAATTGCCCCTCGATGCGGACCGAGCTGAGCGAGAGGCTGGCCTGCGCACGCTGGGCGAAGATGCCGGCCGCGAAGGCCGTACCGTCGGTGCCGACCTCGATCCACCGGCCCGGGGGCGCATCCTCTCCGTCGATTCGTGTGTACGCGCCGCCTTTCTCGCCAGCATAGGGGTCTCGCGCCGGCTGGTACCACTCGCGCTCGCCGGACGGGGTCTCTCTTGAATTGGTGACGACAACGGGAGCGACGATGGCTCGGATCAGACCGTACGCGATGACTCCCGCCACCTCGCCCGAAGCGCTCGAGGAATCGGACGAGGACGACCACGAAGACGACGAGCCCGACGACGAACTCGACGACGAACTCGACGATGACGAGGACGAGGACGAGGACGAGGACGATGACGAAGAGCCGGAAGGCGCGTGCGACTTCTTGATGTTCTCAAGGGAGCCGCCGGCCGCTGCCGGCAGTGTTTGCGTCAAGCAGCTCGCGAGGACCGTCGCCAGGAGGAGGGAGCGCACGCCCACGGTGAAGCAAGGCCCAAGCCAACCGCGCAGCGGGCATTTCAGGGCGCTTTGCAGCGTCCGGCGCGGCTCCGTGAACGGCGCGAGGTGTGGCTTCCCAGCGTCACCCGCAAGGGACGAACGACATCCGGCGCCGTGGGCCGGCGTCAGCTCACGAGCTTGCAGAGCGCATCGGTAAACTGCGCCGTCGTGGCGGAGCCGCCGAGATCGCCGGTGCGCACCTCGCCGCGCTCGTAGACCGTGGTGATGGCGGAGGCGATCTTGTCGGCGACGGGCGACTGGCCGATGTGGTGGAGCATCATGACGGCGCTCTGAATGACGGCCGTCGGGTTGGCGACGCCCTTGCCGGCGATGTCCGGCGCGCTGCCGTGGACGGCCTCGAAGACCGCGTACTTCTCGCCGATGTTGGCGCCGGGAACGATGCCCAAGCCGCCCACGAGACCCGCGCCGAGGTCGCTCAAGATGTCGCCGTAGAGGTTCTCGGTGACGATGACGTCGAGCTTGTTGGCGTTTTTGATCATTTGCAGTGCGCACGCATCCACGATGATCTCGGCGGGCTCGATGCGCGGGTACCGGGTCGCGACTTTGCGGAAGCAATCGAGCAAGAGGCCGTCCGACAGCTTCATGATGTTGGCCTTGTGGACCACCGTGACGCGCTTGCGGCCCATGCGTTCGGCATAGGCGAAGGCAAACTCACAGATGCGCGTGCAGCCGCGCTCCGTGATGAGCTTGATGGACTGGGCCACACCGGGAAGGATCATCAGCTCGAGGCCGGCGTAGAGGTCTTCGGTGTTCTCGCGAACGATGACGATGTCTGTGCCCGGGAAGCGTGGCTCGAGGCCCGGCAGGCTCCGGACGGGCCGGAGGTTGGCGTAGAGGTCCAGCGTCTGGCGAAGCGTCACGTTGACGCTCTTGAAGCCCTTGCCGATGGGCGTCCCGATGGGGCCCTTCAGCGAGACTTGGTTGCGCTTGCAGGCCTCAAGGACGTCTTCGGGCAGCGTCGTCCCGCGCTTCTCGGCGACGGCGGCACCCGCCTCGTGGACCTCCCAGTCGACGAGCGCGCCGGCGGCGGCGAGCACGCGTTGCGTGGCCTGCGCGACCTCGGGGCCGATGCCGTCGCCGGGGATGAGCGTGATGGTGCGTCTCGACATGCGTGAGTCCTCGCGTCGCCGCCAAGGCCGAGAAAAGCGGCTCAGACGTCGAAGCGACGGATATAGCGGTGCGGGAGAGCCGAGCCAAGTCTCGCGTGTTGGATGTTGGACGAGGGCGACGCGCGCCGAGGATCGGCTCCTCCGGATCGGGCGCTGTCGAAGCCCGCATCGAGCACGGCGGTGCCCGAGTCCTCCGGTACGGGCGCCCGATAGCCAAGGATGTGCGTGCGAGTGTCGCGGGTTGCTACCCTTCACGAATGGCGAAGGCAGAGCGCTCGGTTCCCCGTGAACGGCCTGGTGCATCACGTCGTCGAGTGGACGCCGTCGGCACCAAGTCGAGGACCTGCGGTCTTGCTCTTGCACGGGTTCATGGATGTCGCGTCGTCCTGGGACGAGGTCGCCGACGTGCTCGCGGGAGCCGGCTACCGCGTCCTCGCGCCCGACCTTCGAGGCTTCGGCGCCGCGCCCCGCGCTGCCAGTGGGACGAGCTTCTACTTCCCCGACTACGTCGCCGACGTCGACGGTCTGGTCCGCGAATCGGTTCGGCCCGACGAAGCGCTCTTTGTCGTGGGCCATTCCATGGGCGGTACGGTCGCGACCTTGCTGGCCGGCACCTACCCCGAGCGCGTGAAGAAGCTCGCGGTGCTCGAGGGCCTCGGGCCCGCCGACACGCCGCTGGACGAGGGCCCGCGCCGCATGCGCGAGTTTGTGGAGACGACGCGGCGATACCGTGGCGAGCGGCATCGCACGATGCGTGATCTCGAGGAGGTGGTGTCTCGTCTCCGCATGGGCCACCCGACCGTCGACGACGCCACGCTGCGCGCCCACGCGGAGCGCCTCCGTGACGGCTCCCGCTGACGGGGAGGGATACGTCTGGGCCTACGATCCGCTCCATCGCGCTCGCTCGCCGTACCCGTTCCAGGCGGCGGCTTTTCGAGCTTTCGCAGCGGCCATCCAGTGTCCCGTCTTAATCGTCTCCGGCGGCCCCACGGGTTTTCACCCGCTCGATGAAGACGAACGCGTGGGAGCCTTTCGCACGCGTGAGATCGCGGTCATCGACGACGCCGGACACATGATGCACTGGACGCGTCCCGAGCGGCTGGCGGCCCTCATCGTGGCGTTCTTCGCGCGCTGAACGTCTCGAGGCCGAGCACGGTGAGGACGACCCGGTCGCCACGGCACGAGGCCGAGGGCGAGGGTGGCGCGTTGGAGGAGTCCCTCGGGGTTCCTTGCGAGGAGAAGCTCCCGCGGCCGCGTTCAGGTCACGCGCCGGCAAACTCTTTGACGGTGCGTTCGAGCTCGTCGGCCTCGCTGCGGTCGAGAAGCCCAACGGCGACGACGCCGAGGCGCTTCGGGTCGGCCAGCATCGCCGCGGCGCGTTTCAGCTCGGCGCGCGTGATGCCTTGGACCACGCGGGCTCGCTCGGCCGCCGACTCGGTGTGACCCGTCAGGGCCGTGAGGCCCACCAGCTCGGCCATCTCCTCTGGCGAATCGAGCGTGCCCTGCAGATGCCACGTGTGGCGCTCCTTGGCCTTGTCGACCTCCGCCTTCGTGGGACCCTCGGTCGCGAGCTCGGTGACGAGCGTCAGGATCTCCCGTGTGACGCGGTGCGTTCGCTCGTGAACGACGCCGGCAGCGAAATCCACGACGCCGTCGTCTTCGTAGCCATCGTAGCCAGCGCTGACGTCGTAGCAGAGCCCTTGGCTGTCGCAGATGCGGTGGTAAAGACGCGTCGACATGCCGTCGTCGATGACGCGCATCAACAGCTCGAGCGCGATTCGCTCGGGCGCTGTGCGGCCGACGGCGCGAAAGCAAACGCGCAGCTCGGTTTGGCTCGAGGCGTTCTCGACGAAGCGATAGAGCGCCCGCTTCTGCGGGCTCGGTGCCACGAGCGGCACGCGGTCGCCGGCGGGCATCTTCGCGAAGTACTTCTTGGCGAGGGCCTTGGCCTCTTTGGCGTCGACGGCGCCGCTGAAACACAAAACAGCGTTCTGGCCGGTGTAGTGCTTCTGGTGGTGCTTGCGGAGGAGCGGCACGTCGAAACGGCGAACGCTCTTTTCGGTGCCGGTGATGGTGAAGCCGAGCGGATGAGAACCGTAGAGGAGCGCGCGGGACAAGTTGTCGGCGTCGACCTGCCGTCCGTCGTCGTCGAGGTCTTCGAGGATCTCCTCGGCGACGATGCCCTTCTCGAGCTCCAGATCTTGAAACTCGGGCTTCTGCATGACGTGCGAGAAGAGGCGCGTCGCCTCGGCGAGGCTCTGCGGCGGCACCGTCACGGAGAACACGCCAAAGTCCGCGTGGGTTGCGCCATACAAGTAACTTCCGATGCGCTCGAAGGCGAAGTTAACCTCGTGGGCCGTCTTCAGCTCATCGGTTCCTCGGTAGAGCATGTGCTCGAGGAAGTGACTGATGCCGTTTTCCGCCGCCGTTTCGAAGCGCGAACCGACTCGCACGTAGAGCGCGAGGTGCGCCCGGTGAAGGTGGGGCTGCGGCGCCACGATGACGCGCAACCCCGAGGCGAGGCGACTCTCGTGGACGGTGGCGTTGTCGAGCTGCAAGGCGATGGGCTTCCGCGTCACTCCTCTTCCGAGAGCGGGGCGGCGCCGGCGTCGCGCGACGGCTCCTTCAGGTACGACTCGTTGGTCTTGACCTCGGCCTTCGCAGTCTCGCGGAGGCGGCGCAGGTAGAGCGAGAGGGCTTCGTTCTGCTTCGACGCCAAGAGCGTCTGCATGTACGTCTCGCGCTCCTTTTCGAACTCTTCCTTGGTGGCAGCCTTGCGCTCCTTCAACATGACGGCCACGAAGCCGTCCTCGCCGCGGAGCAGCTCCTTGTAGAGCTCGCCGGGCTTGCCGCTGAAGGCAAACGACAAGACGTTGACGGCCGCTTCACCGGTCAACACCGGGATCGGATCGCCACCGCGGTTGAAGGAGCTCGACGACTGCACCGTGGGGCGCTCGGGATCGTTCTCGAGGGTGACGACCTTCGCCGCGTACGGCGGTGCCACGGAAGCGACAGCGGCGCCGGCATCGCCCATGGCCGCCGAGCCCGCGTCGGCGCCAGCGGCCGCCCCTGACGGCGGTGGCATGACCGGCAGCGGTGCAAAGGGAGCTGGCGTCGCCTTGATGGTCGCGAGGGTGTCCTTCACGGAGTCTTCGGCGCTCTTGCCGGCCTTCATGGCGGCGTAGATTTTATCGCCCAGGCTCTTGGCGGCTTCGAGCGACTTCGACTTCTGGAACATGTCACGGGCGACGAACTTTGGTAGGGCCGCTTCGACCTCGGCGGCCTTCGACGGATCATCGCGCATGATGAGGTGGAAGCCGAACTGGGTCTCGACGGCGCCGGGCGTTGTTTCGCCGGGCTTGAGCGCCTTGGCCGCGACCTTGAACGGCTCGACGAACTTGTCGAGCATCTCGTCACCGTAGGCGCCGCCCTTGGGGGCGCTGCCGGGATCTTCCGACATCTCGCGGGCGACTTCACCGAAGGGCTCGCCGCGCTTGATGCGTGCCGCCGCTTCCGAGAGGCGCCCGAGCGCCAACGACTTGGCCTCGATGGTTGCGCTCGGATCGACCTTCACAAGAATGTGGCGAATCTGCTTCTCCTTGGGGACGGAGCCGTCTTTGTGGGAGGTCACGGCCGCTTCGATGAGCTTCTTGTTCGCCTCTTCGGCGGCCCACTTCTCCACCTCCGCGTCGGTGAAGGACACCGCGTGTTTCGCGGCGAACTTCTGGGAGACGTTCACGTAGGTGAGGCTCGCGGAGCTCTTCTCGGCGATGTAGCCCTCGAGGGCTTCGACCTCGCTTACGCGCACCGGTGCTCGGATGAGGTCGCGCATCTTCGCCGCCAAGAGCTCCCGCGACTGACTCTCGCGGAAGTCGGCGGGGGAACGGCCGGCGAAGAGCTTCACCGCGCGCTCGTACGTCTTCATGTCGAACTGCTTGGTCTTCGGGTCGCGGAAGTTCTCGAGGAAGCGGCCCTGTTCGATGCGGAGCGAATAGGCCATCGACTCCTTGTCGCTCGGCAGGCTCAAGCGAACGATGCCCGCGACGAGCTGATCGTTGAGCTCCGGTTCGGTGACCGTGAGCCCTAGTCGGCTCGCGTCGCTGATGAGCAGCTCGCGCTCGATGAGACCATCGACGACGACGCGGTTGATGCCCATCGATTGGGCCTGCGACGGGTCGCCGCCCATGCGGCGTAGGAACATGCGCCGCGCGCCGTTGTAGTCGCGCGGCGTCACGCAGTGACCCCGCACCACGACGACGCACTCTTCGCGGAGCGACATGCTCTTGCCCGACGCGCGGCCGCCCATGCCCGAGCCGAACCCGAAAACGAAGACGACGACGCACACGACGATGAGGGCGCCGTAAACGACGGACTTAACGCTCTGACTTCGGAAGGCTTCCATTGAGGGGAGAGCCATTAGCATGGCGTCCCGCCCCCGTGAATGTGCCCGTGGCTCTAACTCACGTGCGCGGGAACGTGCCCGTGCCCGTGCACGATTCTCGGCTCAGTTGGCTGGCCCCGGAGCGTCCGCGGGCACGTTCACGTGTACCGGGGGACCGGCGCCCCTAGTGGCGCGATTCCGCTGTCTTCGCAACGGAGAGCGCCAAGCGGAGCGCAGGGAGCGCGCCTTCGACGCCCGGCTCATCCTTCGCGAAAACCACCTCGTAGAAGGTGTCGAGCGTGATCTGCGGGTCGGACGGGTCGGTCACCGGCGCGACGCCGGTGGCGACCTCCCCAAAGCCTTGCGCGAGCAGCGGAGCCGCCAGCGCCCGGACGCGCTCGAAGAGCGCTGCCTCGTCCTCGCTCGGGTATGCGGCGCGGCGAATGCCCATGACCAGCCGAACCTGAAGCGGCTCCGCCGCTCGGACGCGAACGCCCGAGTCGAGGATGAGGTTTTCGCGCGCTCGGTCCGCGAGGATGACATCCTCACCGGCCGTTCGGTAGATCTCAAAGCCTGCGGAGATCAGCGCCTTCTTGAGCTCTTGGGGGGTTAGCGGCATCGATCAGCCTCGAGCCGCGACGCCCCCCGGTCCGCTGGCCCGTTCTCGGGAACCTGCCATTTGGATTTTCGCGCCACGACTTGACTGCCACCAGATTCTCGACGCCGCGCCAAAAGGTCAAGGTGCTTCGGGCGACGGGACCCCGCGGAGGCGAAATGGTGGGATCGGCGCATGTCCATCGGCTCGAATCTGGTACGCGTGGGGTGACACCTGCCCCCACCTGGCCGGCACCGTTGCCCGGCTGAGCGCCCGAAACAATTGAGAGATCGGAGAGGTGGCTGCAACAGAGAGTTCTACGCGGCTCCCGTCTGTGGGCCCCGATCCTGCACACAGGCAAGGCATGGCACGACGGAAGGCAGCCCAAAGTTCGATCAGCGCGGGAATTTGGCCGAAAAGTCAACTCGGGGCCCAGAGCCTGTACAATGAGCACGCTCGCTTTGAAAAATCGTAGGAGCCTCACACCGACGGCGGGCATTCCCACCGACCCCAGCGTCCACCAAATGCGGCGGGCGGGTCCTCGTCGCGAGGTGAGCGAGCGCATCGCGGTCAAGCGCACCGACGAATCGGTCTTGTCCGGCTGGGCGCTCAACATCAGCCGCGGCGGTTTGCGGGCCATTCTCGAGACCCACCTCGATCTCGGGGAAGAGATCGAGGTCACCGTCGGCGAGGAAGACACCGAAAAGTCGAAGCTCACGCGCCGCGGTCGCATCGTCTGGATTCAAGAGGAGTCCGACGGCGTGGTGGTCGGCGTCGAGTTCATGGGGACGTCAGGGACCCACCGGTCGGCGCCTCCGGCACCTCCACCCCGAACCGAATAGCGCTCCCGCGGGGCCGATTCCGGCTCCGCCACAGGTTGCGGGAACAAGCTTCGCTCCGCGGGCGTCGAAGAAGGACGCCCATGACCAAGGCAGTTCTTTCAGGCTGGCTCGGCCTGATGGCGGCGTTCGCCGTGCTCTTCGCGCCGGCCCTAGGGTTCGCGTCCTCCCCGGGGTTCGAGACGGAGCCCACCCTGGACGTCCGCATCGCGGCGGGTCCCATCCTGGCCCACGGGGCCTCGTCGTCGACGGAGCTCAGGGTGCACGTCGCCGTGGCGTCCGGCTCGGGCGCAGCGCTGAGGAGCGTGGTCGCCTCGGGGTGGGTTCTCTTACATGACGTGAGCGAGCCGGGCGCGCGAACGGTTTACAGCACGCACGTCACGACCCCCGTCGACCTCCGCGTCAAGGCGCGCGCCGGTCGGCGCTATCAAGTGGAGTTCATGCCCGACGAGCCGGCGAGTCGCTTCACTCGTCACACGACGACAACGGAGATGCCGAGCGCGAAGCCAGCCCTCGTCCTCGCTGTCGAGCTCCCCGTTACGATCGCGCAGCTCGTCACCTCGTGCGCGGACTGCCCGCCCGTTGAGTCGACGGCCGGCGAGCTGCCACACTTCGTAGACTCCTACGACAACGTGGCGATGACGCTGTTATCTCCGGCGCGCCTCGATCGCGACAACCCCGCCGAATGCGCGGCCCTCACGACGTGGGTTCAGCGGGGCGGCACCCTGCTCTTCGTCGTCCCCGCGAGCGATGCGCGCCGCGAGGGCGGAGCGGCGCGGTCCCTCGGCTGCGGCCTCGGGACGCTGCCGCGTCTGGGCGAGGACCTCGTGACCGAGCGGCGCGGCAGTGGCACGGTCGCGTTCGTCCGAGCGGAGGTCCTCGATGTCCGACCGAAGGCCGTCCGTGTGCTCGCGAGCGCCTCTTCGCTAGCGCGTCGCACCCACGCCACTCCGGTAAGCATCAGCGGCGTGCGGCGCTTCGGTCACATTCAGGGGCCGTGGCTCCTTGGTGCCGCGTCGGCGCTCGTCGCATTCGCGCTCGTGGGCGTTCCTTTTGCGGCGCGCGTGCGGCGCGCGCCGCCCTTGCACCGGCGTCTCGCGTGGTTGCCCGCCTTCGCGGCGCTTGCGCTGTCGCTGCTCTTGACCCTCGGAGCCTTCGCCCGGCCAACGCCTGGTGAGACGCTCTTGGCGGTGCATGAGCACACGAGCGGTGTCGTCGGTGGGCGCGCGAGCGTGGCTCACGGATTCGTGAGACCTCATGGCGTCGTTCGGTCGAAGCCGCTCTTCATGGGCGGGACTCTCTCCGAGGTCGACGACTACGCGCTCGCCGATCGCGGCCACTTCCGTGTGGAACGCGACGGCACGGTCCTGCTCAACGAAGGCAAAGGCCGCGACTTCGTCTACTACGTCGAGTCTTCGGCGGTGGACCTCCGCGGTGCCATCACCATCTCGTGCAGCAAGACGGAATGCACCGTCGACAATCAATCGGGTCACGAGCTGCTCGACGCGGAGCTCGTTCTGCCGCGACGGGGACAGATCGCGCTCGGTCGCGTCGACAAGCGCGCGACGGCGCCGATGGCCCGGCT
The DNA here is from genome assembly GCA_016703425.1 of Myxococcales bacterium. Classification (NCBI taxonomy): domain Bacteria; kingdom Pseudomonadati; phylum Myxococcota; class Myxococcia; order Myxococcales; species Myxococcales bacterium. The sequence continues at coordinate 570,195 of JADJCA010000009.1, read as the reverse complement.
CCGCGAGTTCCGCTCCGACGAAGAGCGGCCGGACCTAGTCCAGGTCGGCGTGCCTGCCGTGCTCGTCGCGGAGCAGCGCCCCTACGGGACCTACGCACGAACGGTGCGCGTTACCTGCTCGCACGACTGCGAGGCCGCCCGATGAGCACGGCGATTCGCGTGGAAGGGCTCGGCCATCGCTTTGGCGACGTCGACGCCATCGTCGACGTGTCGTTTACCGTGGGCCGCGGCGATGTCTTCGGCTTCATCGGGCCCAACGGCGCCGGCAAGACGACGACCATCCGGTCCATCGCCACGCTTCACGAACCCGATCGAGGGCACATCGAGGTGGCCGGTGTCGATGTGCGCGCCCGTCCCGAGGAGGCGCGTCGCCTCCTCGGTTACATGCCTGATCACGCTGGCGTCTACGAGCGCATCACGGCCGGCGAATACTTGGAGTTCTTCGCCGCCGTGCAGCGTTTGCCGCCGGCGCGTGTCGCCGAGGTCGTGGAGCTCACGGGCCTTGGCGCAACCATGGACCGCTACGTCTCGGAGCTCTCCAAGGGTCTCAAGCAACGCATGCAGCTCGCGCGTATTCTCTTGCACGATCCGGAGGTCCTCATCCTCGACGAGCCGGCGAGCGGCCTCGACCCGCGCGCCCGCATCGAGCTGCGCGAGCTCATCCTCGAGCTGCGGCGCCAGAAGAAGACGATCCTCCTGTCGAGCCACATCCTGACGGAGCTCTCCGACGTGTGCACGCACGTGGGGATCCTCGAGCGGGGACGCGTCGTGGCGTACGGCGCCATCGGGGAGATCGGTCGGAAGCTGGACGCTGCGACGCGCGAGCCCGAAAATGGCGTCTATCGCCGGAGCGGAGACCCGAATGCGCGGTCGGCAAAGATGCGGCTCATCGGGGAGCGGTCGCGCATCGAAGCGGTGCTGGCGTCAGTCCCGGGCATCCGTGACGTCCTCGTGTCGAACCTTGGGAGCGTGAGCCTCCGCTATGCCGGTGATGAGCGAATTCTGTCGGCTGCCGTGCGCGCCCTGGTCCTCGCCGACGTCGGCGTGTGCGGCGTTGAACCGGAGCAGAACGAGCTCGAGAGGATCTTTCTTCAAGTGACGCGAGGTGACGCTTGATGGCGATAACAGGGCATCTCCACCGCCTCCTTTCGAAAGATCCGCTTTGGACCCGCGAGTGGCGGGCCTCGTCGCGGCTGCCGCGAACTCCTTGGGCGCTCGCGGCCACGTCGCTCGCCATGACGGGCTTGCTCTTCGCCGTCGGCGCGGCTCAGAGCTCGATGAGCTTCGCCGCCGACATCGGGCAGGCGCTCTTTCATGCCTACGTTGGCACGAGCATCCTCTTCGTCACGCTCGTCGGCCCGGCCATCGCCGCGAGCAGCGTCGCCCTCGAGCGGGAAGGGCGCACCTGGGAGGCGCTCGTGATGGCGGGCCTCTCGCCGAGCCGCCTGGATCGCGGAAAATTTCTCGGCGCCTACTCCCACCTTTGCCTCTACATCTTCGCCCTCATTCCGGCGGCGGGTCTGCCCCTGCTCTACGGCGGCGTGTCGCACCGCGAGGTGCTCCTCGGCGTCACGATGGTGTTCGTCGCGGGGGCGCTGGCTGTGCGCTTCGGTCTCTTGCTCAGCGCCGCCGTGGCGAGCACGCGCACGGCGCTCCTAACGACGGTCCTCGCTTCCTCGCTGCTCGCGCTTGGCGTGGCGAGTCTCGGCTTCGGTGTCGGTCGTTGGCTGGTGAGGGAGGTCTTCCAGTTTTTCGGTAACAGTGACGACATCGTCCCGGTCTTTTGGCCGTTGGCCATGACGCGCGCGGCGGTGAACCTTGACTACGTTCGGTACCTCGTGGTGGCGCCGCTCGCTGGCGTGGGCCTCGCGTGGGTCGTCATGCGCGAGCTCACACTGTGGTTCCTGACGCCGCCGGTCCCCGGCGCGCGCGCGCGGCTTCGTCTCACGTTCGCCGCCGCCACGCCGGTCATCGGGGTCGTTCTCGGCCTGATGCCGAGGCGTCAGCCGGCGGAGGTCTTCACGCTGCTCGGCGCCATGGCGGCATACGCCTTCGGTGCTCTCCTGGTCCTCGGCGGCCGCGGCGGGCCCGGTTCGCGTTTCGTGCGCACCCCCGGCGCCATTCTTAAGTCGTCGCTTCTCGTTGTGGGCGTAGGTTCGCTTGGTCTCGTCCTCATTCCCATCGTCGCCAACGTCGTCTCTGGCATCGCGTCGCTTCGACCCCTCGCAGATGGCGAGTCATGCACGACCGATCACTCGTATTCGGTTCGCGCGATGCTCTTCTACGCCCCGAGCTTTCTCTTGTTCCTCTCGGGCGCCTACGCGCTCCTCGAGGTGAGGCTCCCGTCGGTGTCGGCTCCGCGCGTCGCGCTCTTGGGGATCGCTTTCGCCGCGGCCGTGGGGCCAGTCGTCCTCTCGATGCTGCTACGCCTCGCGAACGACGGCGAGAGGGTCGACGCTCCCGCTGCCTTCAGTCCGTTCGCCGTTCTCGGGCCTCTCAACATCGGTTGGGAGCTGGTGCGCGCCGCCGCGTTCGCGTGGGCGCTTGTCGGCGTCGTGTTGCTCGGCGTTGCCGCGGCGCTGGCGCGCTCATCCGCCGCGGCTAGCCGCCAAGTCCGCACGCCAACTTGATGTCGGTCTCGCGCACGTTCGTGCCCTTGACCGTGGCGCTCTGACCGCCGTTGAACTCGATGCGGAGCTTCTCTTTGGCGCCAGCCGTTCGCTCGATCTGGATGATGCCACCGGCCGACGGGCACGCGCCGCGACAGCGTTGGTAGTTGTCGACGGTCGTCTTGATGCCCGAGCCGTCAACGGTTCCTTCGGCCGTGCCGTCGAAGCGGAGGCACTGCTCACCGAGGCGCCAGCCGAGCTGCCACGCCACGGTGCGGGAGACTTCGCGATCGCGCATGGTCCGACCCGACAACTGCGCCTCGTAGCCCATCACGCGGTTCGCGCCGTCGGCGGAGACTGTGGCCTTGGCGTGAAAGTCTGCGGTCGCCTTCTGGATGGAGAGCGCGTCTCCGGTGATGTCGAGCACGAGGGCCTGCTGCGTCCCGATGACGGTCGTGGAATACGTGACCGTGACCTTGCCTCGGAGGCGCAAGAGGCCCCAAGGGCCCGCGCAGCCGTTGAACTGGTGCGTGACCGTCGTGCCGCTGATCTCGGTGACCAGGCAGTCGCTCGGCAGGAAGAAGTTGTTGGTGGCGCGGGCCCACTGGACCGCGCGCGCCGGTTGATCGAAGGCCGTCGCCGGCGTCGAGAGCGTGAGCGACGCCACGAGCGCTGACACGTGAGACTCGAGGTCGGCCGAATCGGAGCCGTTCTCGGCGAGCGTCGTGGTGGCAGGCGAGGGCTCGTCGGTCTTCGTCTTCTCACAGGCCGTCGCCACCCCGAGCAGGGCGACGAGCAGCGAGAGGGAGGCGATTCGCACGGGAGGAAAGACGAGCATGAAGCGTGCCTCCAGCGGGAGCGGCATTCGGCGACCCCAACGATAGCCGCAAACGAAAGATCATGGGCTTCCGTGGCGTTTCCGGGACGCCCGTGGACGTGGCCACGTTCACCCTGGACCCGCGCGGTGCCCGGATAAATGAGGGAAAAAGTCGTGTACTGTGGGGGCGGTATGAGCGAGCAAGGGGCCACGCGGGCAAGGGTTCTCCACTGGTTCGTTCGAGGAGGGGTCGTCAAAGCGCCCGGCCGCGAGCCGCTCGTCGTCGACGTCGATCCGGTGCTCGTCGGCCGCGACGAGGGCGCTCAGATCGTCTTTTCTGACCCGGAGGTCAGCGCGTTTCACTGCGAGCTTCGCGCCGTGGCCGAAGGCATCGCCGTTCGGGATCTCGGCAGCACCAACGGCACGTTCGTGGGCTCGCTCCGCGTTCGCGACGTGGTCGTCACTGAACCCACGGAGCTTGTGGTCGGTGGCACTCGGCTCTCCCTCGAACCCACGGCCAAACGTCGCGTCGACGTCGGCTTCTCTGACCGCTTTGGCGGCCTCGTAGGCCAGAGCCCGAAGATGCGCCGCGTCTTCTCGGTGCTCGAGAAGGTCGCGGCGACGCCGCTCAGCATCTTGATCCTGGGCGAGACGGGCACCGGCAAGGAGGTCGTGGCCAAGTCGGTGCACGAGGCGAGTCCCCGTCGCGACGGCCCCTTCGTGGTGGTGGACTGCGGGGCTATTCCGCAAGCGCTCGCCGAGAGCATCCTCTTCGGCCACGAGAAGGGCGCCTTCACGGGCGCGCACGAGCGGCGCAAAGGAGCCCTGGGCGATGCGCACGGCGGCACGCTCTTCTTGGACGAGCTGGGGGAGCTGCCGCTCGAGCTCCAACCCAAGCTCCTCCGTGCGCTCGCGGAGCGACAAGTCAAACGCGTGGGCAGCTCGACCGTTGAACCGATCGACGTTCGCGTGCTCGCGGCGACGCGTCGCGACCTCGGCACGGAGATGAACGAAGGACGGTTCCGCTCCGACTTGTTCTTCCGCATCGCTCAAGTGAAAGTCGAGCTTCCGGCCCTGCGGGAGCGGGTCGCCGACGTTCCCTTCCTCGTGGAAGAGATCTGCAAGCGCGTCGGCTATCCGCAACACACCTCCGCCGTCACCGAGTGGATCGAGCAGCGTATGGCGGGCTACGACTGGCCCGGCAACGTGCGCGAGCTCGTCAACGTCGCATCGGTCGCTGCCACGTTGGCCGACACGCCCGGTGCCATCGACGACGTCTTGACGCTGGCTCGCGAACACACTTCCGACGGTGAGCCCCGCGGAGAAGGCATGAGCGGCGGCGGCCCTGCGCCCACGGGTACCTTCACGGACGCGAAGCGGACCGCCATCGCCTCCTTCGAGCGAGACTACTTCAGCGGCCTGGTGAAACGTTCCAGCGGCAACGTGAGCGAGATGGCGCGGCAGGCCGGCATGGAGCGTCACCACGTGCGCGCGTACCTGCGAAAGTACAAGCTCGAGAAGGCCTAGCGCTCGAGCCGCTAGCGCGCCGTGACTCTAAGGTCGGAATCGACGCTTGCGATGCGTGCAGGTTGCAGTTGGCCGCGTGAACGTGGCTGAGCGGGCTCCGAGCGCGCACGATGGGTCCTCTTAGGCCTAGCGGAGGGTCCCATGAAATACGTCGTTGTTCTTGGCGCAGCACTTCATCTTGTCGCTTGCGGTGGGAGCGTCGAGGCGCCCGTCGCCGAGGGCGCGCCGCCGTCGATCGTCACGCCCGGCAAGGAGCCCGGCGGTGAAGCCGCTGCGCAGGCGCCGGCGACGGTGGCGCCCGCAGCGATGTGCAATTCGCCGGCGTCGGTGACGTTCTCCGCCAACATCGTGGATATCGCCGTCGATGCGACGCACGTGTGGGCTCTCGTCGCTCCCGCCGCTGACGCGTGGCGCGTCGAGCGTGCGCCCAAGTGCGGCGGTGCCATCGAGCTGGTGGGCGGCGAGTCAGCCACCCAGCCAAACGACTTCTCGGGGGAGGCAACCATGCCGCTGCGGTTGGGCGTCTCCGCGTCCACCGCCGTCGTGCTTGCCTGGAGTGCTTCCCAGTCAGTCGTTCGGCTGACGCGATCTGCTGGCGGCGTCACAAACAACCTGATGACGACGCTCTACGGGCCGAGCCACCAACCAGCCTTCGCGCCCCACGGCGGCGGAGCTATGTGGGTGCTAAACCAGGACCTCCACGATACCGGCTTGGGGCTCGGTGACGACCGCATTGTCGCCCGACAGATCGCCACGGACCAACCGAAGCTCGACCCGCACGTCGATGATCTCTCCGTCGATGGCGCATTCGCGTTTGGCACTGGCGCGGGTCGCGTCTTTCGCGTCGATGTCGCGACGCAGAAGGTGGCGCGGTCCGGCGTGCTGTTGATGGCCGAGGGCAAGCGCTTGGTTCGTGCCCTCGCCGGAGCTGTCTTCGTCATCGGTGCCGACGTCGCGCGTCTCTCGGCGGATCTCTCGCAAGTTCAGGCCTTCCCGTTGTCCGAGCACGGAGACCCGTTCGACGCGGCCCTCCACCCCGATTACCTGTTCTTCACAAAACCGCGGAGCGGCGGTCACTCGGAACTCTATCAGATGCGGAACGACGGGCGCGCCGTCCAGGCAGTCCCTGCTGTGCCTGGCGAAGGTGGCGAGCTGGCGGTGGACATGGCAGCGGTCTATGTTGGTCGCGGGAAGATCGTCGAGCGGATCGCGATTCAACCGCTCGCGCCGCGATGACGCCGAGAGCGCTTCAGAACGCGCGCCCGATGCCGCGCGTCGTCGTGCCGCCTTGGCCAGCGCCGGCGAGTGACGGTCTTGCCTCGAGCCTCGTGCGACCGCCGAAGAAATACCACGCCGCCAACGCGCCGGTTGCCACCGCGAGCGTGATGGGAATCGCCAACGTGGCGGCGTACGTCGTCTTCTTCGCGTCGTAGTCGGCCTGCTTGCGGAGGTTGGCTTCGCTCGCGCCTGGCTCGCTCGACAGTCGGTTTTGCTCCTGGAAGTCTTTCGCCGACGAGAAGGTGAGGACCGGCGCGAGGACCGACAGGGCTGTGGCGCCGCCGGCCACGAAGAGCACTCCTTTGGGGAAAGGTCGCTCTTCGACGGGCCAGAGCGCCGCCGGCGAAGCGCTCAGCGTGGGGGGCGGGGCCTTCGCGGGAAGGCGCACCACGGCGGCCTGCCCGGCGGCGACCTCCAGCACTTGCCGCGATTCGCGCGGCGAGCCGGGCTCCAACACGACGGTGTGCTGCCCCGGCGCCACGTAAGCCGTGAAGCCGGCGAGGCGCGCCTCGCTGCCGTCGATCATGACGGCAATGGCGCGCTCGCCCTCCGCCGGGACAACGATACGTCCCTTGGTCGAGGCCATTTCCGCGAGCTTGGCGCGGGCTACGTCCTCCTCCTTCTGGATGAGCTCTTCGATGACTTCACCGCGCTGGCGCCGTTCGGCGACCTGCGACAGGAAGCTCTCGTAGCGCTCGACGGCGCGCGTCGCGTCGCCGAAGAGCTCGTAGGCGCGCGCGAGGTTAAAGGCCAGCCGCCAGCCGCGCGCCGCACCGAGCTCGCGGTACACGGGCTCCCAAAATTGAATCGCCTCAGAGACGTTGCCCGCTTGGTAGCGAACGAGCCCCATGCGGAACCTCTCGCGGTAGGCGCTCATCGGGTCCTGCGCTTGGGGCTCGGCCTCTTGCGCGCGAACGAACGTCGGCGCGCTCGCGAGCGAGAAGGCGAGCCACGCCTGGAGAATGCACCGGCTAGATCGCATGCGGATCCACGTCGAGCGCCTTTGGCGTTGGCGTTGGCGTTGGCGTAGCGGGCGACGGCCCGGACGGCGCTGGCGTGACGGCCTTGGCTCCCGACCGCACCGCCCCCGGTGAACGCAGCGCAGCGCCGCCGCTCCGAGCGGGTGCAGGGGAGGTCGGGGTGACTAGGGTCCGAGCGGACGCCGTCCCTTCGGGACTCCGTCCAGTCATGTTCGAGGTCGAGGTCGAGGTCGAGGTCGAGGTCGAGGTCGAGGTCGAGGTCGAGGTCGAGGTCGAGGTCGGGGTCGAGGTCGGGGTCGAGGTCGAGGTCGAGGTCGAGGTCGAGGTCGGGGTCGGGGTGACTAGGGTCCTAGCGGACCCGTCGACATGCCTTTCCTCCGTCCCGTCGGGACTCCGTCCAGTAATGTTCGAGGTCGGTGTCGCGACGTCGGCGCTCGACTGGCGTACGCGCCATGCACCTGCGCCCGCCAACACCACTGTCCCCGCGGCCGCCCACAGCCATACCCTCGCAGGCTTGCGCGCTTCCGAAGGCCTATCCGCGGGTCCCGCGGTAGCGCGGCTCGGTGTCGCGGCGCCCGGCGGCAAGCTCTTCGAGGGCACGGCATGCGCTGCCCCGGCGTTGGCGGCGACGCGCTCGAGCTCTGCACGCCTCGCGGCGCCCGCGTCGTCGAAGAGCGTCGCCATGAGCGCGGTCAGGGCTGCGCCCACGTCATCACCTGCGACCGCTCCCAGCACTTCCGCGGCGGCGAGGCCCGACGGAGGACGATCCTCGGCGGAGCGCGCTACGAGCTTTCCGTAGAGCTCGATGAGCGGCGCCGGCGCGTTGGGAGAGTGAGCCTCGAGTGGCGGCGGCTCTGCGAGGGCGAGCTTGCGCATGACCTCCATGTCCGTGCCTTCCCACATGCGCCGGCCGGCGAGGCACTCGAAGAGCACGGCGCCGAGGCTGTAGAGATCGCTCCGCCGGTCGAGCGGATCGCCCATCGCCTGCTCCGGTGACATGTACGCGGCCTTGCCCTTCACCTCACCGGTGCGTGTAAAGCCGCGCTGATCGTCGATCTTGGCGACGCCGAAGTCGACGACCTTCACCTGGCCGTCGTAGGACACCATGATGTTGTGCGGCGACACGTCGCGGTGCACGACCCGCAGCGGTGCGCCGTCGGTGCTCTTGAGTTCGTGCGCCGCGTGCAGCCCCTCGGCGACGCGTGCAAGCACGCCAGCGACGAGGGGCGGCGCAAGCGCGACGCCCTTCTCGCGAGCGACCGTGAGCACGCGCGAGAGCGGCTCGCCCTCGACGTATTCCATCGCCATGAAGAGCTCGCCGTCGAGCTCGCCGAAGTCGAAGGCGTGCACGACGTTGGGGTGTTGGAGGAGCGCCGCCAGACGAGCCTCTCGCAAGAACATCTCGGCGTGGTGCGCCTTGGCCTCCGGAAGGAGGCGCTTGAGCGCCACGATGCGGTCTTCGCCATCGGGACGCGCCTCGAGGGCCACCTCCACGGTGCCCATGCCGCCGCGCCCCAGTGACATGAGCGTCCGGTAGCGCTCGCCGAGCTGTGAAGAGGCGCTCTTCCGTTTCTCTGTCGGGGCGGCCGCAGACATCGAAGGATTAAGTGTAGGCTGAGTCGCCACGCTCCGCGAAGCGCTTGCTCTCCACCCCGTGTTTCTGGCCCTGGCGCTGTCCGTCGCCGGTGTCGCACTCGTGTGCACGGCCTCCTGCTTGCCCGATCTCCAGATCGACGCGGCCCAGCCACCTCGTCCGCCAGGGGAGGATCGGTGCGGTGACGGCCGCATCGCAGCGGAGGGCGACGCCGGGGAGCAGTGCGACCCTGGCGACGCTGGCGTGGCCCCGGGATGCACCGCGCAGTGCGCTCTCGACTGCGCCGACGGGGTTTTGGATCCCGCCACGAACCATTGCTACTTTCGCGAGAAGGACGCCACCTTCAAGCAAGCGGGCGCCGCCTGCGCGTCGCGCGGCGCCCACATCGTTACGTTTCGCGATGGCGCCGAACGTCAGCTTGCGTCGTCGCTGGTCTCGGCGCTCAGTTGGGTTGGCCTCACCCAGGAGGTGGCGTCGGGCGGCTACGCCGCTGCCGCGGCAGGGGAGCCTGGTTTCGCCGCCGAGTGCCCCGGCTGTTTCGCCCCGGGCGACGGTGGCCCGTTCCCAAGAAGCCCAAGCGCGCCGGGCAACTGTGTCGCCGACGACGGGCGCGCTCCGAGCTACCTCCTCGTCGACTGCGCCTCGCCGCTCGCGGTCGTATGCGAGCGAGAGCCGCCCGGCGCCTTCGGCGATCAATGCAGCGGCGGTTATTGCGTGGCGGTCCCTGAGACGCGCGGCAAGAAGCGGTATCTCTATGTGCCCGTCCCGGCCGCCGCCGAGGAGGCCAAGGGTGGTTGCGAAGCCCTAGGCGGAAGCCTCGTTCTCTTCGACAGCGCGAGCGAGCGCGAGGCCGTCCTCGCCGAGCTCCAGCGGCTCGCCCTTCTGCGCAGCGCTCGACTGATCGCCGACGAAGCTTGGGTCGGCCTCGCCGCGCCCGGCGACGGTGGCGGCTTCCTTTGGGATGACGGTCGGGCCGAGTCGACGCGGCCGCCGCTTTGGGGGGTCTCCGAGCCTCGCCGCGCCGAGGGGCGCGCCGTCGTGTTGATTGTTCCACCGACCGCCGTTACCGACATCAGTGTGCAGCTTGCACGCGTCGTCGATGAGCGCGAGCGCCGCCCCTACCTGTGCCAGTACTGAAGCTCGACGCAAGCGCCGCGCCGTACGCCCTCAGTCCTTCTTCGCGATGCGCTCCTTCAGGCGCTGCACGACGAAGGGGAACTGTTGCGTCGGCTCGCTCATCATCCGGTTGAACTGGTCGTAGTAGTTCTTCGTGAGGCTCGAGTTCTCAGTGACGATGTCGACGACCTTGAAGGCGCCACCGCCGGTGTTCCTCAAGACGTAGTCGACCTGCACCGAGGGCTCGCGTGCCTTGCGCTTGTTTGTCGCCTCGGTCTTCACGCGAAATTCGCCCGCGCGGCCCTCGCGGGCGCCCTTGTAGTCGACGCTCCAGTCGAGCGTCTTGATGAGGTTCTTCCGGTAGTTCTTCTCCACGAGGCGTCGCAACAGGTCGCGGACCTCCTTCTTTTGGTCCTCCTTCAGCGTGGCCCAATGGTCGACGCACTTCTTGGTCGTTGGGCACGGCGTGCCGAAGGCGCGGCGCGTGAGCTCGTCGTAGTCGACGTAACTGTCGAGCGTTCCGGAGATCAGCTCGTCGCGCTTGGCCGATGCTGGCTGGCGCAGCAAGTTTGCGATGGTCTCGTTCTGCCGTTGCACGTAGGCCTGCGCCTCAGACGACTCGTCGGCGCGCGCAGGAGCCGCGAAGCCAAGGATGGCGACGATGACAAGGGCGGACAGGGCCCGGGCGACGGGCAGCGCGAAGCGTGACAATTGCGAAGAAAGCGGTTGTTTCATGGGGTCTGGTGCCGAGGGCGAGCGGCGGGAGATGCGGCCCCGAACTTGGTGCACCGCGGGGGAAGTTTCAAGCGCTCAGTGGCGAAGACGAGCAGGGAACGTGCCGGAGTCGGTGGGCGTGGGGCCCGAGGGCGGGGCGGGGGCAAAAACGAGCTGAGAATTGCGCACTTCGGTGGGTTTGACGAAGGCTGGTGGGGGGGCATTCAGGAGCCGTTGCCTGCCCCCGCGAGGGACACCGTGAACGCCGTGCCACGGGGCGTTCGGTCACGGATCGTGATGACGGCGCCGAAACGTGCGTGATCATCAACGATGCGTTTGACCACAGCGAGGCCAATGCCGGCGCCCTGAGAGCGCGATGAATAAAACGCGTCGAAGACCGTCGGCTTGACGGCGTCTGGGATGCCCGGCCCTTGATCGCTCACCGTGAGCTCCACCACGCCGCCGGCTCCGGGGTGCACCTCGACGTCGACGTCGCCGCGGGCCGGGCTTGCCTGAATGGCGTTGCGAACCAGATTCCACGCGACTTGCCGCATGTGCGCGCCATCGCAGAAGGCGACGGCCGTGTCGGGCCCGGAATAGCGAACGAAGACCTCGCCGCTAGAGCGGCGGGCCAACTCGACGACCTCCTTCGCGAGCGCCGCGATGTCGACCTGCGTGGGCTCCGGTGTCATGGGCTTCGCCAGATCGAGCATGTCCCCGACGAGCTCGTTCAACCGCGTCACCTCCCGCTGCACGATGTCGCAGAGGCGCCGGTCTTCGTCTTCGAGTCCCGGCGCTTCGCGGATCATCTCGACGGAGCCGGAGATGGACCCGAGCGGGTTGCGGATTTCGTGAGCGAGCCACGCGGAGATTCGGCCGAGCTCCGCCAAGCGCTCCGTTCGACGAACGCGCGCCTGCGCTTCCACCAGCGCCCCTCCGGTGATGCGTAGCCGATCGGCGAGGTAGCCGCCCAGGAGCGCCACGATGCCGATGCCGAGCGCGTTGAGCAGGAACGGGTAGGCGAGAAACGAGAGCGACGCCGGATACGCCGCCTGATCGCTCGGCGCGTCGATCCAATGAACGTGCAGCGCTATGCCGAGCAGCCCATAGAGGGCCACGCCGATGACACCGGCGAGGGCCGCGCCGCGAGCGCCGATGAGCACCGCGCCGGTCAGGCAGGTGAGCGCATAGAACGCCGTGGCTCCGCTTGCGGGTCCCCCTGACACGTAGACGATGGCCGTCCAGACGAACTGGTCGAAGATGACCTGGACGTGCGCCAGCCGGCGAAGCGTCAGGCGGCGCCGGTCGTCGCTTTCGCCGCGGGTCGTGTGACGGAGCACGGCCGCGTAGACGGCGCCGAGCGCGTACGAGACTCCGATGGCGCCGAGCACGACGCGCATGCTTCGGGGGTAACGCCCGAGGCCGCCGTCGAGGTAAAAGAAGGCGACGGCGCCGAGGATGAGCGTCAGGAAGACGAGCCGAAGGCCCGTGATCCACGAGAGCCGCGACCTTAGGCCGTGGTCCTTGTCGTCGGGCGTCTGCGGCCCCGGCGCCCACAACGAGGGTCTCAAGGGAGACCTCGTGAGGGACGCGCCCGGTCCCATGGCAAACGTCGTTTGCCACGGTCCGCCCCTCGCCTCATCAGTCGGCCTTGATCTTGCCGGCCAAGCTGAAGATCGGAAGGTACATGGCGATCAGAACGACGCCGACGGTACCGCCGATGCCGACCATGATGGATCGGTTCGATGAGGCTCGTCATGGCGCCGACGGCGACGTCGACCTCGTCTTCGTAGAAGTCAGCGATCTTCGAGAGCATCGCGTCGAGGGCGCCCGTCTGTTCGCCGACGCCGACCATCTGCACGACCATCGGCGGGAAGACGGCCGTTTGCATGAGCGGCTCCGCCATGTTCTTGCCCTCTGAGATCTTGAGGCGCGTGTACATGATGGCTTCTTCGACGATCACGTTACCTGCCGTCTTCGCCACGATCTCCATGGCGTCCATGATGGGCACGCCAGACGAGAGCAACGTGCCCAGCGTTCGCGTGAAGCGAGCCACGGCGATCTTCCGCATGACCGGCCCCATGACGGGCAGGTTCAGCATCAGCTTGTGAAAGAACTTTTTCCCCTTCGGAGTCTTGTACGTGTAGACGACGGTCACGCCGGTCACGATGAACCCGAGGATGATGAACCCGAGGTTGCCGACAAACGCTTCTGAGACGGCGATGACCATCTGCGTGAGCGCCGGCAGCTCGTCCTTCGAACCGAGATCCTTGAAGATCGTTTTGAAGGACGGGATGACGAAGCCGAGCAAGATGCCCAAGACGGCCATGAAGACGACCACGACGACCGACGGGTACACGAGCGCACCCCGCACTTGGCGGATGAGCTTCATGTTCTTTTCGTAGTAGACGGCGAGCCGCTGGAGGATCGTGTCGAGGATACCGCCCGCTTCGCCAGCCTGAACGAGGTTGCAATAGAGGTCGTCGAAGACCTTCGGGTGCTTGCGCAGCGCGTCGCTGAAGGTCGAGCCGGTCTCGACGTGGGCCTTCACGTCGCGGAGCACGTTGCCGAAGATCTTGTTGTCGGTCTGCGTCGACAGAATGTCGAGGCACTGAACGATGGGAAGGCCAGCGTCGATCATCGTCGCGAAGAGGCGCGTGAAGGTGACGAGATCTTTCGTCCCTACGCCGGAGCCGATGGTGAAGCCCATCGACCGGCCCTTCTTCTTCACCTTCGTGGGCGTGAGGTTCTGTTGACGGAGCCGCGCGTTGACCGCGTCCTCCGTGTCGGCCTCCATGAGGCCCTTCTTCACTTCTCCCGTTCGGGCTCGGGCCTCCCAGACGAACTCGGCCATCTTTGGACCGATAGCGTATCGTCTGCATTCGCTGGTGGTCAAAAGGCGAGAGGTCGATCGGTGCAGCGGCTGTCGTTTGAGCAAGCCAAGGGCCCTGTAGACGTGGCGAAAGCCCTGGTTTCGTCGGCCGTGGCCCCCGCTGCGGCGGCGGGCTTCGTCCGGGAAGGGGACGCCACCGGCCCCGTCGTCGGCGGTTTCTTTCGCCCCGGGCCTGGGCGCGCCGGCCGCCGCGGACGGACCCGAGCGCGTCTTCTTCGACCTCGCGAGCCTGACGAAGCCGCTCTTCGCCGTGGCTCTGGCCAAGAGCGCCGTGGACCGTCGCACCCCGCTTGCGGAACTGCTTACGGAAGCCGTCGGGACGCGGAGCGCGAGCGTGTCACTCGAGCGGCTCCTGTCTCATCGCGCCGGTCTCGAGGCCAACCTGCCCGTGTTTCAGTGGCTCCGAGAGGCACGAGACGAGCCGACGCGTTTCGCCACCCGTCGCTCCGCGCTTGAGCGAGCCGCCGACGCGCGTCGCCCGGGACTCGACGGACCCATTCCCGACGAGGGCTTCCCTCCGCTCTACAGCGACCTCGGCTACATGTTGGTCGGGGAGGCCGTGGCCCGCGCGCTCGGCAAGGTCGATGCGGGCGCCGTCATCGAGGACCTCCTCGTGTCCGCGCTGGGGCTTGAGTCCGAGCTGGGTACGGCGCGGGGCCTTGAGCGCCAGGGCGTCCGGCTCGGCACGAGAGCGGCGCCCACGGAAGACGTCGCTTGGCGCGGCGGCGTGATTCGCGGCGCGGTGCACGACGAAAACGCTTGGATGCTCACCGGTAGCGGCGGGAGCGGCCACGCTGGCATCTTCGGGACTGCTGCCGCGGTGCTCCGCTTTGCTCAGTTCGTTCTCGAGCACCGAGCCGGGTTCCCATGGACGACGGCCCGGCGGCCCGGCGGCTCGTTGCGCGCCGGCTTCGACGGCAAGAGCCCCGAGGGGTCGAGCGCCGGCGAGCGCATGGGCGACGATGCCTTCGGGCACCTCGGCTTCACCGGCACGAGCCTCTGGATCGACCCGACGCTCGGCGTCGCCGTGACGGTGCTCTCCAATCGCGTGCATCCCTCGCGCGAGTCGACGCTCATTCGCTCGGCGCGCCCCCTTGCGCACGACGCGTTGGTGCGCCTTGCCCTCGAAGGCGCGCCATGACCGAGGACATTGCGCGCCAGCACCTCTTCCGGCGACTCGGCGTCACCGTCGCTCTCTTTCATTCGCTCCTTCTCGTGGGCACCGTGGGGTACTTCCTCCTCGGCGCGGGTCGCTGGACGCTCTTCGACTGCTTCTACATGACGGTCATCACCGTCGCGACGGTGGGCTACGGCGAGCTGCCGGAGATGGCCGGCGTGCGCGGCGCGCGGCTCCTCACGATCGTGATGATCATGGGCGGCGTGGGCATCTTGGCGTACCTGCAGGCGTCCGTCACGGTGCTGCTCGTTGAGGGTTTTTGGAAAGGCGTTGAGAGGGAGGCGCATGAACAAGGCCATCGGGGCGCTCAAGGACCACGTCGTCGTTGCCGGCGCCGGCTCCACAGGAAAACATGTCATCGAAGAGCTCGTGAAGGTCAACGAGGCCTTCGTCGTCATCGATCACAGCGGCGAGCACTTGGAGCGAATCAACGAGGAGCTCGCCAACGGTAAGCTGCTCTTCGTGCGCGGCGACGCGACCGACGATCGGACGCTCTTGGCGGCCGGCGTCGAACGGGCGCGCGGCGTCGTCGCGGCGCTGACCCACGACAAGGACAACCTGTTCGTCACCCTGAGCGCGCGCAGCCTAAACGCCCACGCGCGCATCGTGGCGAAGGTCGTTGAGCCCGAGGCGGAAGCGAAGATGCTCAAGGCAGGAGCCTCGACCATCGTCAGCCCTGCGATGCTCGGCGGCCGTCGCATGGCCAGTGAGGTCGTGCGCCCCGAGGTGCACCGCTTCGTGGAAGAGATGCTGGCTGACAAGGGCGCCAACTTCCGGATGGAAGAGGTCCTCATCTCCGAAGGCTCGCCTTTCGTAGGCAAGAGCCTCTCGGACCTGCCCACGCGCGGCGAACTGCGCATTCTCGTGGTCGCCGCGAAGATGCCTGGCGGCGGCTTCGTCTACGATCCGGAGGGTGAGCTCGAGCTGATCGTGGGCACGAAGCTCATCGTCTTGGGGGAAGCGCCCAGCATCGCGAAGCTGCGCGTCGTCGTTCAACCGGCCTCGCGCTGAGGCGCGCGACTACTTCGGGCACTCGACGCAAACCGGGTCGCCCTGGGCGCAGACCTTTTGGCACCCCATGGGCATGAAGCGACCCGGCGCCTGCGGCGCGGACGTGGGCACGACGCGCCCTGGAGCTTTCCCGCGCTCATCGACCTTCTTCTCCAGCACCTTGCGCTGCGCCTCAAGCTCTCGCACGCGCTCCTCAAGGCGGCGCCGCTCCTCTTCCGTCTTGCCCTTGGCGCCCTCCTGTATCGAGCGCGTCTGTTCGTCGAGCTTGTCGATCTGGCTCTTTAGATCGAGCGCTTGGGCCTGGGCCGCCGCCGCCTCGCTGCGCGAGCGGCTGACGACGGCGATGGTGATGGCGCAGATCCCCACGAAGCCCAGCGATGCGGCCCCCAACATCCACGTGAGTCGACGCTTGCCGCTCCTCTCGCGGAGCATGACGAGCGCTCGCTCGTGGGCCTGCGCTTCTCGCAGTGCCGCGAGGCTTGACGCGTTCGCGGCCTCGGCGCGCGCCCGCTCGAGCTCGGCTTGCCTCAGGGCCTCGAGCTTCGCCGCCTCCTCGCGGGCGCGGCGTTCGGCTTCGCGACGCCTCTCCTCCTCGGCGGCCAGGCGTGCTCGCTCCGCGCTCTTTGCCGCCTCCTCCTCTGCGAGGCGCGCGCGCAGAAGCTCGTCGTTCATCCGCTGTCGCGCCAGG
Organism: Myxococcales bacterium; assembly: GCA_016703425.1. Taxonomy (NCBI): domain Bacteria; kingdom Pseudomonadati; phylum Myxococcota; class Myxococcia; order Myxococcales; species Myxococcales bacterium. The sequence goes on along the minus strand of JADJCA010000009.1, from coordinate 553,791 downwards.
TCTTCCTGGCGTACGCGGTCCTCTTCGAGGCCCATCAGCTCCTGGAGCGAGAAGAGGACCGAACTCTCGTTTTTCGTGGCCATGCGTCACTCCGCAGCGCATTGGACAGCGGTGGGCTGACATTCTTGGGCGGCGCTTCGAGGTCTCGCGGCGTTTCCCTCGTCCCGGGGCCGACCTACCGCTTGGTCGCCCACAGGAGCATGCGATCGCCGAATTCGTGCGTGCGATATCCGCCGTCGTCGGCGGAGCGCATCGCGGCGTCCAACACGCTCGCTGACGCGAAGGCTTCAAGCAGGCGTCCGTGGCTCGTCCCGGCCTCATGGAGGCCCGTCAGGACGCCGTCGACGACGGCGAGCCGGTGATCCCTGTCGAGAATCAAGCCGGTCTCGCCTTCGCCGACGTCGAGTCCGTCGCCATTGCGAAACGCTCCTTCGAGGGCGCGAACCACCGTGGTGCCGACGGCCACGACGCGGCGCCCTTCGCGGCGCGCCAAAGAGAGCGCGTGGACCGTCTGTGACGGAAGCGCATAGCGCTCGCGCAAGGGCAGGCGCTCATCGTGGGCCTTGTCGCCGATGGAGGAGAGGCCGGCGCCGTGGGTGAGCGTCGCAACGGAAACGCCCGCGTCGTGAAGGGCCATCACGGTGCTCGCCGTGAGCCCCAAGCCGGCGGACGGCGTTTCCACGGACCAAGGCCTCGCGGCGAACGGCGTCTCGATGTCCCATGCGGCGAGGGGAGCCGGCACGTGGGCGTATTGCACCGGGCGCCCGTGGCGAAACACGTAGGCCGTGAAAGCGGCTCGAGGCGGCAGTGACGCACCGCCCGGGACGTCGAGAAATTGAACGCGCAGGATGCGACGGGGATACGTCCTGTCGACGCCAACGACCTCTGCCGTCGCACCGCCGTCGAGGGCGATGGTGTCGCCCGTCGCGAGCTCGGGAGCGTCTTTGCGATGCTCCGTCGGCGTCTGATGGTCGCCGTCACCGAAGACGGCGACGGTCCACTGAGGCGCACCAGGGCCCTCATGCCGCTGCGCGAGCCGGAGCTCGCACCGCTTGCCGAAGGCGGTGGCACGGAGCGAGGCCGGCAACGTGCCCGAGTCGTTCACCGCGAGAATGTCGCCGCGCGTGAGCAGGCGCGGCAGGTCGCTCAGGCTCGCGTGGGCGACGTGGTCGCGGATCACCACGAGAACGCGAGGCTCGGTGGACGCGGGCGCGCTCGCGGGGGTCAAAGGGGCGCTCCGTGCCGATCGACGCGCTGCCCGCGAGAGCTCGTCGCGGGAGCAAACAGGTGAGCCACGAGATCGCGTGCGACCGCCGCCGGCTTTGCCAGCGCGGTGCGGTCGGCATCGGGCAAGGCCTCGGCGTGCATCCACGTGTCCATCTCGCCGGGGTCGACGCTGACGAAGCGAAGCGCCGGCCAGGGCAACTCCGCGGCCCAGACGCTCATGAGTTGATCGAACGCTGCCTTCGACGCGCCATAAGCGCCCCAGCGCGGGTAGGCGGCCCGCGCCGCGTCGCTGGTCACGTGGACGACGAGGCCACGTCGGGAGAGGTTCATGTGGCCCACGAGGGCTTTTGTGAGACGAAAAGGGCCTATGACGTTGGTCTCAAAGACCTCGCTCATTGCCTCGCAGGAGAGCTCATCGAGGGGCCGCAAGGGAACCGGCCCTAGCGAGCTGGCGCAGTGGATGAGAGCCGTCGTTGCTTCGAGCGTGTCAGCGGCGACGGCGGCGATGCGATGCGTGTCCCGCTGGTCGGACACGTCTGCGGCGAGGCCAAACACCGAGGCCCGGGGCGTCTCTTCTCGGATCTGGGCGACGACGCCATCGATGTCGCGTTGACTCCGCGCAACCAAGAGGACGCGCGCACCGCGCCGTGCGAGCTCGGCACCGAGCGCGGCGCCAAGGCCCCGACCTCCGCCGGTAATGAGGACGCCTTCGCGAAGTGGCTCGTGGGACTGAAGTGGCTGGTGCATAGGACCTCCAAGGGAGACCTTGGCGCCGCGATGCCCACAGGAGAGCCTTCGTGACAATGTGTTGGAATAAGGCCAACCTGTCGTCGCCATGAGAATGGATCTGCCGTCGCGCTTGGCGAGGAACCTGAAGCAACTTCGCGAAACGAGGGGCGTCACGCAGCAGCAGATGGCCAAGCTCGCGGGCGTGCCCCGCGCTACTTGGTCGCACCTCGAGTCGGGCAGCGCCAACCCGACGCTTTCCGTCTTGGATCGCGTCGCGGAGTCGTTGCACGTGACGCTCGAAGAGCTCGTGGCGGCGCCGAAGGCCGCGTGCGAGTTCTTTCCCAAAAGTTCGCTCCGCGTCCAGCAGCGCGGCGAGGCGCTGATCCACAAGCTTTTGCCCGATCCGATCCCCGGAGTGGAGATCGATCGCTTCGAGCTCCCCGCACGGGCGCGACTGGTTGGGGTGCCGCACACGCCGGGGTCGCGCGAGTACTTGACCTGCGAGCGAGGGCAGCTCCAGCTCGTCGCCGCGTCCGAGACCTTCACGTTGACGCCGGGCGACGTCGTCGTCTTTCGCGGCGACCAGCGCCATTCGTACTCGAATCCTGGCAGCGCCGTGGCCATCGCGTATTCGGTCGTGCTCGTGACGCGGTAGCCGCGTGGCCATGCTGCTCTGCCGCTCTCTCGAGGCGAAACGCTGTCGAGCCGCGACCGGCCGCGCTCCTCACGCGGCGAACGTCTGAGCTAGAGTAGCCGCATGTGTCGCAACATTCGCGTCCTCCACCACTTCAAGCCGCCCACCACCGACGAGGAGATCCGCGCGGCTGCCCTGCAGTACGTGCGCAAGGTCAGCGGGCTCGCGAAGGTGCCGGTCGTGCCAGCGAGTGGGGCCAACGGCGAGCGGAAGCGGGAAGGGGACGCGGAGCGGCGACGCGCGGCGAAGGCCTTCGAGCGAGCGGTCCTTCAAGTCGCGGCATCGACGAAGGTGTTGCTCGGGCAGTTACCCGAGCGCGGCGAAGCACGCACCCGCGAGGGGGAGCGCGAGAAGGCGCGCGCTCGCTTCCGCGCGCGCTCCGCCTAGTACCCTGACACTCTGAAGTCGACAGGTTCGAGTTCGCCCCGCGACGAGCGCGCTACGCCGTCAGTGGCGCCACGCACGCCCCTCGACCACCGACGCGACGCGGACGCGCGGGAGCTCATCGCCGAAGCTTCGTTGACGAAAGCGCCGCGCGGCGGCGGCGATTTCGTGCGGAGGACTCTCGACGATGAGTGAAAGCGCGCGTCCGAACTGCTCCGAGCGCACCGTGGCGGTGCCGATCTGCGCGTCCACGTCTTTGCCAAGCTCTCGGCCGACCCCTAGCAACGTGGCCCACGCGGCGTACGAATACGCGTCGAAGCGCTCGCGAAAGAGAGAGCGCGACAAGAGAAGAATGTCGAGGAGCGGCGTGCCGCCGTCGGCCATCTGAGCGAGGTGCGCCGAAAGCTCGTCGCGGGCGCGCGCTGGCAACGAGCCAAAGACGGCGCCGAGCGGGTTCTTGACGCCGAGCAAGTCGGCGAGCACCGGAGGCACGGGGACGAGCCCCGCCGTGTAGTCGATGCGGTGCTGCACCTCGTGACGCTCGACGGAGCCGGTGAAGCGACGCCTCAGCCCCAAAAACGCGTCGAGCATGGCTCGCGACCGAAGCTCGCCGTGGATGCGCTCCCACTCGTCGAGCTCCCTCCGCGGGACGCGATGGGCGAGGTCCTGTTCGTAGTTGGCTTCCGGCAGGTACCGCCCCGGAACCCGCAAGACGAGACCGAGACCCGGCAACAGCGCGACCCACTTTCGCACGAGGGCTCGCCGCTCCGCCAAGAGATCGGCGAGCCTCAAGAACTCGGGCCGCTTCGCCTCTGTCTGCAATTCGAGGCGCAAGAGCTCGCCGGCGCGCTTCTCAATGGGCTTCATCCAGGGTTCTTGGTCGGCGGCGCCGCGGTCGTCGACCAGCTCAAAGGGCTCGCCGCCCTTGAGCGAGGGGCCGATGATGGTGACGAGATCGGTCTCGACGGCGTCGAGCACGACGAGTGCGTAGGGCGTTCTTGGCCTCGTGAAGCCCAGAAAGGGGAGCTTGAGCCTCAGCCTGTCGAGTCGCCAAAGGTGGATCGCGGGAACGCGCGCGCTCTCGACCTCGAAGGTGACTTCCCGCTCGATGTAGTAGCTCATCAAGAGCGGCCGATGACGCTCCTGGGTGACGAGGACGTCGCCGTCGACGAAGATCGGAATCTTCTTTTTCCGCAGCGCTTCGTCGAGGGCCGTCGCCGCGCGCACGAAGCCGTCGACCTCCGCCGTCTTGTCGCCGCGTGCCGCTTCCACGACGTCCGCCGCGCGGAGCAGCTCCCGGACCGCTGCCGAAGCCTCGGCACCGAGCGCCGTCTCCGCGCGCGGTGTCCCGAGCTCGGCGATGAGGACCTGGCGCTCTCTGCCCTCGGAGACGAGCGCCTTTGGGAGCGTCAGGCCGAGCAATTGCCCCTCCGTCGAGTCGAGCGGATCGTAGGGCTTTTGCGCTCGGCGCCAACCGAAGGCGAGGGCACCGGCAAGGGCGATGACCCCGAGCGCCGCCGCAACGGCGCGCCGATGGCGCGTCGATGGGCCGCGGGCGCGCAGGGCCTCGAGATCCCGTTCTTCTTCCTCAAGCTCGTCGGTCGACGCCGAAGTCATGATCAACGACGAGAGCGGGGACGGGAAAAGAGCGACGAGAGCAGGAGCAGCGCGAACGCGCCGCCCGCGACATAGGCGGCGTAGCGCGCAAAGCGCGGCTCGCCGTGGAAGTGAAGCTGGAGGGCCGCCATGCCGGCGGCGATGCCGATGGCCGTGTAGATGATCTGCCGCGCCGCTGCGTAGACGGTGTGCGCGCCTTCGCTGAGACCGCGCACGCGGACCTCCATCTCGCCGCGCGTCGCGCGCGTCAGGTACTTGCGCAAGTCGTCCGGCAGCGTGATGGCTTTGAGGGCCATCTCGCGCACCGTCTCGACGGCGAGCTGCGTGAAGTCGCGGTTGCCGAGGACAAAGTCCTGCAGGTACGGCTGAATGATCGCCATCGGGTTCAGGTGCGGATCGAGGGTCGCGCAGCAGCCGTAGAGCAGGAGCAGGGTTCGCTCGAGGAGCACCCAGTCTTTCGGCACGTGAAACGCGTCTGACAGCTCGCGCAGGCCCACGTTCATGCGCCGGAGGTCGAGCAGGTTCTCGAAGCCCCGCTGCGGGTCGATCTTGATGTCTTTGAGGTTGAGGCTCTCGAGGCGCACCTCTTCCTGAAAGCGTCGGTGAAAATGTTCGATGACCCGTTCGGCCATCACCTCGTCGCTGGCGCGGGAGAGAAATCCCATCTTGCGCAGCGCGCGGATCAACCGGTCGGTGTCGCGCCGAAGGACACCTTCGAGAAACTCTGGGATCCCCTCGCGCATGTCCGTCGAGAGCTCAGCCACAGCGCCGAAGTCGAGGAGCACGATGGCACCGTCGGAGCGGACGAGGATGTTCCCGGGGTGCGGATCGGCGTGGTAGACGCCGTCGACGAAGATCATCTGGCAGTAGAGCCGTACGAGCCGCGTTGCGAGCTCGCTCTTGTCGAGGCCGAGCTCGTCGAGCCGCGCCACGTCGACGACCTTGCTCCCTTCCACGAAGGTGGTCGTGAGCACGCGCTTCGTCGAGAGCGCGCCGACCGGGGTCGGGAAGACGACCCGCGGGTCGGTGACGAAGTTCTTGGCGATGCGCTCGATGCTCTGGGCCTCGCGCTCGAAGTCGAGCTCCTGCTTGAGCAGCTCCTTCACTTCCTTGTAGTAGGAGTCGAGCCCCTGGATCGGCACGAACCACTGCACGATGGTGAGGATGCGGCGAATCGTCACGAGGTCGAGGCGGACGATGCGGTCGATGTCCGCGTGCTGAACCTTGACGACGACGCGCCGGCCGTCGGGCAGCGTGGCCTCGTGCACCTGGCCCAAGGAAGCGCTCGCGATGGGCTCTTCGTGGATGTGCGCGAATAGGCTCGCGAGGGGCTTATCGAGCTCCGACTCGATGCGTCGCTTGATCTCCGCGAAGGGCCGCGGCGGCACTTGATCCTGCAAGCCTTCGAGCTCGGAGCGGAACTCCGGCGGCAGGAAGTTCGACAGGATCGACAGGAGCTGGCCGACCTTGATGAAGAGTCCCTGCAGCTCCAGGATCGTCGCCTCGACGCGGCGCGCGTTCTTCTGGTGGACCGCCGTGATCTTCTGTTCGCGGTAAGCGCGACCGAAGAAGCGCGTCTTCAGGCCGAGCCACAGGTAGCTCGCGAGCACGATGAACGTCGTGGAGTAAGCGCGCACGAAGCGCCAGCTCGCCGACGGCGGCGGTCTCGTCGCGAGTCCCTTGCGGGCGGGCCGCACGGAGGGCGGCGGCGGGGACACGCTCCGCCGCGGCGGCGGCAGGCTCGACGGGCGCGCCTCCGGCTCACGTCTCGGCTGCTCCCCGCTGAGATTCCCCATGGCCGTGTGGGGAGGTTACCGCAAACGCCGCGGCGTCATGGGGTCCGATGCACCCGCTCTGGGCGCCGCTCGTCTCGCCCCCTCCGCGGCGTGGAAACGCTACCCTGGGCGGCGCCATGGCCAAGTACGTCCTCGCCATCGATCAAGGCACCACCGGCTCCACCGCCATCCTCGTCTCGCCGGAAGGCGAAACGCGGGGGAAAGCGACCACCGAATTTCCGCAACACTTTCCCAAACCCGGGTGGGTTGAACACGACGCCCGGGAGATATGGGCGTCGGTTGCCGCGTCGGTGTCCTCGGCGTTGGCGGCAGCGCGCGTCGACGCGCACGACGTGGCCGCCATCGGCATCACGAACCAGCGCGAGACGACGCTCGTTTGGGACAAGAAGACCGGCGAGCCGATCCATCGCGCCGTGGTTTGGCAGTGTCGTCGAACCGCCGACGTCTGCGACCGGCTCAAGGCCGAGGGCCACGCGCGCTCGATCCTCGAGAAGACCGGGCTCGTCATCGACGCGTATTTCTCGGGAACGAAGGTCGCTTGGATCTTGGATCACGTCGAAGGTGCCCGCGCGCGCGCCCAGCGCGGCGAGCTCGCCTTTGGCACCATCGACAGCTACCTCATTCACATGCTGACGGGCGGAGGCGTGCACGTGACCGATGCCACGAACGCGTCGCGCACGTTGCTCATGAACCTCTCGCGCGTCGCGTGGGACGCGAGCCTATGCGAGCTGTTCCGCGTTCCCGAGAGCATGTTGCCGAAGATCGTCGGCTCCGCGGAGCCGATTGCGACGACGCGCGGCGTTGGGTTCTTGCCCGACGGGATTCCCATTGCCGGCATCGCCGGTGATCAGCAGGCGGCGCTCTTCGGGCAAGCGTGTTTCGCCGAAGGCGACGCCAAGTGCACTTACGGCACCGGCGCCTTCGCGCTGGTCAACATCGGCGAGCGGCCGGTGCTCTCCGACGCGGGGCTCGTCACCACCGTCGCGTGGCAGCTCGGTGGGAAGACGACGTATGCGCTCGAAGGCAGCTCCTTCATCGCCGGTGCCGCGGTGCAGTGGTTGAGGGATGGCCTCGGCATCATCCGCTCGGCGGAGGAGATCGAAGCGCTCGCCGCGAAGGTGGACTCGTCCGGCGGCGTGGCCTTCGTGCCGGCCTTGGCGGGCCTCGGCGCGCCCTATTGGGATCAAGGCGCGCGCGGCACCATCACGGGCATCACGCGCGGCACCACGGCGGCGCACCTCGCGCGCGCGACGCTCGAGGGCATCGCCTTTCAGGTTCGCGATCTCTTGGCGGCCATGGCCCGCGACGCCAAGCGCGACGTGGCCCGCTTGCGCGTCGACGGCGGCGCCGCGAGAAACGACCTCCTCATGCAGTTCCAGGCCGACATCGGCCCTGTGAAGGTCGAGCGCCCGCACGAGATCGAATCAACCGGCCGCGGCGCCGCGATGCTCGCGGCCGTTGGCGCCGGGCTCGCCAAGATGGAGGACGCTTCGCGTCGCGTCCGTATCGAGCGGAGCTTCGAGCCCACGATGACGGAGGGCGACCGAGCCGCTCATCTCGCGCGCTGGAGCGACGCCATCCTTCGCGCGCGCAGCCGCTGAGGCACGCTGAGCCGACGCGCCAGCCCTCCAGACATGGCTCCAGACATGGCCCTACACGGGGCCGCATCGGCGGATCTTTCACCGGGGGCCGCCTCGTGCGATTCTGAAGCGTACTTCCCTTGCTTTAGTGCCCAGGTCGCCAGCCACGCCCGGGGCCACGAGCCTTCCCTGCTTGGTTGCCTTGAAGGAGCCGCACATGTCTGATTCCACCAGCGAAAGCCGCCCACCCGCCAAGGGGGAGCCGGTCATTCGCGACGTGCCCGTCGATTGGGAGGCGTTGGAAGACGCCTTCGAAAACAACGCCCCGGAAGTCCACAGCTACCTCCACCTCTCGACGGGCGAAGTCCTCCGAGTCGTGGATGGCGTTGCCGACCCGCAGATGCACGTTCGCATCGCGTCCGACACCAACTACCTCCGCATCGATCCGGTCAGCTCCCGCGAGCAGTATCGCTGGATGGAGCGGTACATCCCGATGGTTGAGGATGACGAGATCCGCGAGAAGCTGACCCGCGCCATCGATGGCAAAGGCGCCTTTCGTCGCTTCAAGGACGTGCTCATGTCGCACGCGACGGAGCGGGAGCGGTGGTTCACCTTCCGCAGCGAACGCCTACGCACCTTCATGGAAGCGTGGCTTAGCGCTCACGCCATCAACGTGGTGCCGCGGCCCACTTGGAACGAAGTGCCACCGAGCGTCGAGAGTGATCCCATGCCCGAAAGCGTCCCGTCGTCGCCGGACCTCGAAGGGCCGAAGTCCCAGTCGGGGAGGCGGATCCGCAGCGCCGAATCGCTCCGTCAACAGCTCCGAGAGCTTGGCGAAGCCATCGGGCCTCGCGATCTCGAGATGATCGTCTCGTTCGCCGAGTTCTTGAAGGCGCGGCGCGCCGCACGAAGCTTTGCACATCACCATGAGCACCAGCTGCAGGAGCGCGAGTCACGGACCGTCGCCGTGCCGCCCTCGACGCCGAAGCTCGAAGGCGTGGAGTAGCGCGTTGTCCCTCGCAGCGTCGGTCGTGCGCGCCATGGTTCTGGCCGCCGTGCTGGTTGCGACGCCTCCCGCCTCTGCCGACGACGGAGAGACGTGGCTCGACGGCACGGCGGTTCGCTATTACGCGCCCGAGACGGGAGGCGCTGCGAAGCCCCTGTTCCTCACGCACCGCGTCGTGGCGTTTCAGGCGAAGCTTGAGGCCAAGGGCGAGGATTCGGCCAGCGACGGCCCGCAAGAGCGGCACGTGCGCGCAGCTGTGGACCGGCTCGTCGTGGAGGGCATTCTCTCGGCGCTTCCCCGCGAACGAGCCTCCGACGCCAAAGAGCTGGCGGCCCTCATCGCGCTCTTCCGCCAGGCTATCGTCGAGCGCGTTGGCGAGGCGACGCTCACGGAGCTGGCCCGCAGTGAAGGTCTATCGTCGGGCGAGGTCGACTCGATCCTTCGCCATAGGGCCCGCGCGGCCCTCTACGCCGACCGCGCCCTCGGCGCCGTGCTCTACCCGTCGGAGGACCAGCTCCGCGACGTCTTCCGCACGGCGCCGCACCCCTACCGCTCGCGCGCCTTCGACGAAGCGCGCGCGGCCTTCACCGTTTGGTTCGTCGAGGAGCGGCTGCGCGCCCTGGAGACGGCATTTTTGCAGGCGGCGCGCTCGCGCATCCGCGTGCTCCCCGTGAGGCGCTAGCCGTGGCATTGCTCCTTTTGGTGGGGTTGGCGCCGTGATGCCTCCCCGCGCTGCCCTTGTTCGTGTGGCCGCGATCACCGCTGGCCTCCTGCTCGCCGCCGCCGCCGTCTCGTTTGTTCCGCCGCGGCGCGCGACGCCGAGGAGCGAAGGGAAGCTCAGGGTCGGGCTCGTCCTCGACATCGGCGGCCGCGGCGACAAGAGCTTCAACGACGCTGCCTATCGCGGCGTAGAGCGCGCTATGGCCGAGCTTGGCGCAACGGTTGTGACCATCGAGCCTGCGTCCAGCGAAGATCGTGAAGCGGGCCTGCGGCTCTTCGCGGCCCAAGGCATGGACCTCGTGGTCGGCGTGGGGTTCATCTTTTCGCATGACCTCGACGTCGTGGCGCGCGCCTACCCAAAGGTGCGTTTTGCATGCATCGACTACGCGCCTTCTGCCGCGCCTCCCGCCAACGTCAGCGGGCTCGCTTTTCGCGAGGAGCAAGGCTCGTTCCTCGTGGGCGCCGTGGCGGGCCTCGTCTCAAAGACGAAACACGTGGGCTTCGTGGGCGGCATGACCATCCCGCTCATCAAGAAATTCGAGGTCGGCTACGCCGCCGGCGTCGCCGCCAGCTGCCCTTCCTGCGTTGTGCACGTGGCCTACGCTGGCTCGACGCCGGAGGCCTTTAAGGACCCGTCAAAGGGAAAGAGCCTCACGGTCGCGCAGATCGGCGCGTCCGCTGACGTCATCTTCCACGCCGCTGGCGCCACCGGGCACGGCGTCTTCGAAGCGGCGCGCGACGGCCGCGTCTTCGCGATAGGCGTCGACTCGGATCAGCACGACGAGATGCCCGGCACGGTGCTGACGAGCATGGTGAAGCAAGTCGACGTGGCGCTCTTCGAGACGATTCGCGCCGTCGGTGAGGGCCGCTTCAAGGGCGGCATGTCGACCTTCGGCCTCCGGGAACACGGCGTCGACTACGTTCACGAGGGGCCCCACGGCGCGCTCATCCCGCGGGAGGTCGTGCTGCGCGTCGCGGCGCTCAGAGCGGAAGTCGAGAGCGGGGCTCGCCCCGTGCCGGAGCGCTAGCGCGCGCCGTCACTTCCCGCAGGAGACCGTCCCGATGGGTTGGCAGATGCCGTTGCAGCACTCTTCCTGCGTGATGGGACCAGGCCCATAGGGCAAGAAGCCAATGACCGGCCCCCCACCGCAGGCGCGCTTGCACATGCCGCAGTTGAGCTCGCTGAAAAGAAGATCGGCTTCACAGCCGGTGCCCTTGGTCCCAAGGTGGAGGTCGTCATCGCAATCCGCGAAGCTGCCCTGGCAGCTCGACCACCGGCACTCGCCGGCCTGGCAACTGACGCCAGTGGCGTTGTCGGGGCCTCGGAGCGTGGTGCAGTCGACGCAGCCGACGCCGCAATGCGTGGCGTCGCTGTCGGGCACGCAGGCGTTGCCGCACTTGTGCGTGAGCTTGTCGCACTCGACGCCGCAAATGCCGCCGCTGCACGTCGCCGAGCCGTTGGGTGGGGAGGGGCAAGTCTGGCCGCCACCGTCGCCGCCGCTGCAGCCCCCGCAGTGCCTTGGGTCGGTGGTCTTGTCGATGCAGCTCCCAGTTCCGCAGTTGAGGAGCGGCGGGGTGCATCCGCCGACGCAGTTCCCCACGGTTCCCGTGAGTTCACACAAGGGCAAGCCGGGCGCGCACTTGACGTTGCATCCGCCGCAGTTGTTCGGATCCGAGAGGCCCGTCTCGCAGCCGTTTTCCGGTTTGCCATCGCAGTCGGCAAAGCCCACCTTGCAGGTTGGCTTGCACACGATCGCGCCGGCGTCGTTCCCGGCACAGGCGACCGCGGTGGCGTTGTCACCGGAGCACGCTTCGCACGTCGTTGAGCCACACCCGAAGTTCGGGTCGACGGGGTTAACGCAGGCCTGGAAGCTCGCGCAGAGCTTCTGGCCCGGTGGGCAAGTGAGCGCCGAGTCGATGAGCGCGCCGCCGCCGCCGTCGGAGACCGGCGTGACGTCCCCCGTTGACGCGTCGACGGTCACGACGTCGGCGGAGCCGTCGGCCGCCGCCGAGACCAAGAAGCCCTCCTCGTTGCCGAGCAGCGAGTTGCATCCGGCGAAGGTGACGAGGGCGCACGTGGAGGCGAGCAGCGTTGCGCGAAGGCTCATTGGAGCACGCCTCGCACCGTCAGGCCGGCGCCGCCGGGGAGCGCCACCGGCGCGAAGCCCACGTTGGCGCGCTTGGCGTTGGGCGCCGTGAAGAAGAGGACGGCTCCAGCAACCGCGATCGGTGCGCCAACGGCCACGAAGACCGTGGAGAGATTCCCTGCAGAAAGAGCATCCGCCCTTGCGGCCACGCCTTGCGCGTCGCACGAGCGGTTGTCTGGCTTGCAGTGGTCGTCGCCTTCGCTCTTCTTCGACATGGACAGCAGGCCAAAGACCCCGCCGACACCTAGGCCCGCCACGCCCAGCGCGCCAACAATCAAGCCCGCGGTCCGTTGAGTTGCGCCGCGCTCACTTCCTTCGGGCACCTCAGATGCAGCCGCTGCGCTGGGCGTAGCAACCTGTGACGGGGCAGCCACCGGCAGGTCTTCGAGCTGCGGGACGCTGAAGCGCGCCGCGCCGCCGTTGGGTGGAATCTGCACCTTTCCCGACCAGGGCTTCTTGCCTGGCGCCGTCACCTCGACGGCGTGCTCCCCCGGGTCGACGGGCAACGCGAGGCCCCACTGCGCCTTGCCGACGACCGTCGAGCTCCGCTTCACGGCGAGGCCTTCGAGGGACGCTTGCGGTCCCTCGACGACGACCGTCAGGCGCGAGAGCTTGGGTTCGAGCGCGGCGGCGCGGGCGCGCGCGTCGCTCTCGCGAGCGGCTTGGCCGGCGGCCTTCGCCTGAGCCGCGACGTCGAGGAACGCAGCCCACGCGCTGGCGACGCGTCCGAGCTTCTCGTAACAGTCGCCGAGGTTGTAGAGCGTTCCCATGCCCGGGTCTTGCCGCTGACTCTCCTCAAACTGAGGGCACGCCGACGCGTAGTTGCCTTGCGCGGCGAGCTTCTTGGCTTCGTTGAAGAGCGCTTCCGCGGCTGCGGCGTCACCGGCGAGGGCGACCCGGGGAGCGAGAAGACACGCGAGCGCGCCGAGACCAAGAAGCCATCTATTTGCGATCATCCCAGGAAGCTTTCTGCGGCGTTTGAGGAGCGGCGGGCGCGGCGCCTGAGGCGGGGCGCTTGGGCCTTATGGGGCGAGCCGATTCAGGCGAGGACATCGGTTTTCCAGCGCTCGCTGCGAGCGGCGCGGGCGCCGTGGCGGTGGCGGCCGCTTGCGCTGTCGACGAAGGTTCTGCGACCGAGGGTGCGGCCGCCGGTGTCGGTGCGACGGTGGCCGGCGGCGCCGGTTGCGTCGATGCGGGAGGCGCGGCCCGCGCGGCGACGGAGTCCTGGGCCACCGCGCCCCGCGGCGCTCCCCGCAAGAGCACAAACGCGCCGCCGACGAGCAAGAGCGCCGCCGCGCCGCCACCCACCAGGAGCGCCGTGGGCGAACGCTTGGCCTTCGGTTGTTCGTTGCCCCACGACGAAACGGTGGCGCTGACGGGGCTGGCGCTTCGCGCGCCCTTGCCCGAACCGGTGGCCGAGGCGCCGGGAGGCGCCGGCGCGTTCGAAGCGCCCGCCATCGCCGCGGCCACCACGTCGCGCTCGCTCGTCGTGGAGGCTCGTCCTGCCGCAAACGACGCCGAGCGGGCGATGCGCCGCGCGGATTCCTGTCCCGAAGGGGACGAGAACGGGACGAGCAACGCGGCGAGCTCGGCGACGTTGGCGACGCGATCGCCAGGCTTCTTCTCGAGGCACCGAAAAATGACGGCCTCGAGCTCCGGCGGAACATCATGACGCACGGACCCAATCGACGGCGGCGTGTCTTGAATGATCGACGCGCAGACCTGCGTCATGGTCTCGCCAATGAAGGGTGGCCGTCCGCAGAGCAGCTCATACAGGATGACGCCGACGGCCCAGATGTCGCTGCGAGCGTCGGCGTCTTTCGTCGCCCGCATCTGCTCCGGCGACATGTAGAGCGGCGAGCCCATGACGGCCTGCGTGCTCGTCATGCTCATGCTCTCGGCGGGCCCACCGCTGAGCTTGGAGATGCCAAAGTCGAGCACCTTGACGACGGGGACCCCAGAGGCCGAATGGGTCAGGAAGAGGTTCGCCGGCTTGAGATCACGGTGGACGATGCCAAGCGTGTGCGCTTCGGCGAGCGCGTCGCACGCCTGAAGGACGTGGTCGACCGCCTCAAGGAAGGGGAGGGGCCCGCGCGCTTCGAGCAGCTGCTCGAGATCTTGCCCCTCAAGAAATTCCATCACGATGTAGGGAGCGCCCGAGTCGAGCGAGCCGACGTCGTAGACGCGCACCACGTGCTCGCTGCGGATCTTGATGGCCGCGCGCGCCTCTCGCAAAAAGCGCGTGACCGCCTCGCCGCCATTCGGCGAGCTCTGCGTTGCACCCCGCAGGAGCTTGATGGCGACGCGCTCCTCGAGCTGGAGGTGGGTGGCTTCGAGGACGACGCCCATGCCGCCTTCGGCGATGAACCGCTCCACACGGTACTTGCCGGCCAGGACTTCTCCCGCCTGAGGCGCGTCGGGCGACTTCAAAGAAACCTCCAAAAGGGCCGCGTCGATCCACGAGCGGCAGCGCGTAAGTATCGCAAAGGCCCTTCGGCACCGCAAGGAAGGGGCCCGGGCTGCTGGGCGTGCGCCAACGTAGGCGTCGACCGCACCGTGGTACGGTGCGCCATGGCTCTCGTACATGGCGGAAGGCTCGTGGCCAAGGCGCTGCGACGCCACGGAACCACCCACCTCTTTACCCTCTGCGGCGGCCACATTCAGGCCATCTACGACGGGTGTTTGGACGAAGAGATTCGCGTCGTCGACGTGCGTCACGAGCAGACGGCGGGGCACGCCGCCGACGGCATGGCGCGCGTCACCGGCCGGCCTGGCGTGTGCGCCGTGACGGCAGGGCCCGGCGTCACGGACGTCGTCACCGCCGTCGCGAACGCGCAGCGCGCAGGCATACCCATGATCGTCATCGGCGGCGCCGGGCCCAAGGCCCTCTGCGACATGGGCTCGCTGCAGGACATGGACCACGTCGCGCTCATGCGTTCCATCACGAAGTGGAGCGTGCAGGTGCCCGAGACGCGCCGCATCGTCGAGTACATCGACGCGGCCTTTCGCGTGGCGCAGTCGAACGTGCCCGGCCCCGTGTTTCTCGAGATGCCGCTCGACCTCTTGATGAACTACCACGACGACGCCGACGCTCCCGCGACGGCGCCCTTCGCGACGCCACCCCGGCCGGGCCCCGACGAAGGCGCCATCGAGAGCGCGGCGGCGCTCCTCGCGAAGGCGGAGCGGCCCGCGGTGCTCGTTGGCTCGCAGCTCAAGTGGTCGGCCAACAAGGATGTCCTACGCAAGGTGGCCGACGCATGGGACGCAGCGTTCTTTCTAAACGGCATGGCGCGGGGCGCCTTGCCGGCGGCGCACGCGCACTTGTTCTCCCGCTCGCGGCGCTTCGCGCTGTCGCAGGCGGACGTCGTTCTCGTGATGGGCACGCCCTTCGACTTTCGCGTCGACTATGGCCGCAGCCCCACCTGGGCGGAGGGAGCGAAGCTCATCCAGGTCGACCTCGATGGTGCTGAGCTCGGGCGCAATCGCCGCGTCGACGTGGCGGTGGAAGCGGACACGGGCCTCGCGCTCGAGGCGCTCTTTGCGCGTGTGCCGCAGCTCCAGGCGCCGGCGTGGATCGCGGCGGTGCGCGCCGACGAGGACAAGCGACGCGCGAAGATGGCGGTCGAGATGGCGAGCGAAGCCTCACCGCCGAACCCGCTGCGCGTGTGCGCTGAGCTTGGCAAGCGCCTCGGGCCCAACGACATCGTCGTCGGCGACGGCGGTGACTTCGTCGCAACGGCGGCTTACGTCCTCAAGCTCGAGTGGCCGCAGCTCTGGATGGACCCGGGCCCGCTGGGCACGCTCGGCGTCGGGCCTGGGTATGCCATGGCCGCGAAGCTCGCGCGGCCCGCCGCGCGCGTCGTCATGGTCTACGGCGACGGCAGCTTCGGCCTCCACGCGATGGAGTTCGAGGCCATGTGCCGCCAGGACATCCCCGTCGTCGCCATCATCGGCAACGACGCCGGCTGGACGCAGATCCGGCGCGGGCAGGTCGAGCTCTACGGTGATGCCCGCGCGCCGGCGACGGCGCTTGACTACACGCGCTACGAGAAGGTCGTCGAGGCGTGTGGCGGCGTGGGCTTTTGGGTCGAGCGCGTGGAGGAGCTCGGGCCCGCGCTCGACGCCGCCTTCGCCGCGAAGAAGCCCGCTTGCGTGAACGTGAAGATCGCGTCGAGTGACTTCCGGAAGGGCGCCATCAGTGTTTGATGTGATCGGGGAGCGTCCCACGCAGCGCGCGGGCCTTCTGGTTTTGGTTGCCGTCGTCTCGCTGAGCGGCGCTTGGGCCTGCTCCGAGTCGGCCGGCAGCACCGCGATGGATGACGCCGGCGTCGACAGCTCGCTTGCGACGGACGGCGGCTTGGCACCTCTGCTCGATGGGTCGCATGACGCCGCAGGCCTAGGCGACGCTTCGAGCGCGGGTGACGCCAGCGCAGCAGACGTAGCCGACGCGGGCCCGTCCGAACTCACCGATGCGGGAGTGCTCCTCGACTCGGGATTCGTACGCCTACCGAAGACGCCCGGCGCGATTTATTGCCGTCACGACGAGGACTACTTCAAGGATGCCGGTCTTCGCGACTGCGTCGCGGGAACGGAGGCGTGCTGCGTTGGTCTGCCGTCGCGCTGCGTCTCCGATGGCGGCGCTGCGTGTGGTTTGCATGTCGCGTGCGAGGGGGCCGAGGACTGTCCTTCCGGCTCCAAGTGTTGCGAGGGCGACACCAGCGCTGGCGTGCGGACATATTGCGCCGTCAACTGCGCCGGGGTCGACACCGTGGTCTGCAGCCGCAACAGCGACTGCTCCGGTGTGCCCGGTACGAGTTGCTGCCATGTCACCGTTGGCGTCGACGCATCGCCCGGGGCCTACGTCTCGCTCAGCACCGTCACGGCCCCGGCGTGCTTGCCGCCGGTCGCTGCGGGACGCGTATGCGACGTGCCGTAACGGGCGGACCGTTGTTGCCAGAGCGGGCACGCGCGCAGCGGCAAGAGGCCCGGCGTGCGCACCGTCGCCTAGCGGCGCGCCGCGTTGAGCTTCGCGAGATCGGCGGGCGTCACCGCCCGTCGTGACCGGTACCGCGTCGTCGCCGCCCATTTGCCGACCGTCGTCACGTGGTCGTCCACCAGCGCGATCTTGGTCTCCAGTTTGCCACCGATGGTTGCAGCATAGTCGTTGTAGGATGCAACGAAACACGCGGTGGCCTTGACGTCGCCACGGACGACGAAGGGGCCCTCCGTGAAGATGGCCTTCGCTTTTACGTTGCCGCCCACGCAGATGACGCGCCCCTCGAAGTTGGTGAGCCGTCCTTTTACCGTGAGATCCCCGGTGACGACGAGGACGCGCGCGTCACACGAACCGTCGACGACGAGATCGCCGACGTGCACCAGGTAGGCGTCGCCCGCGGCGTGGGACATCTTGACGGGCCTGCGCGTGGTGGCGGCGGCGGCGACGCGGAGGCCGGCGGCGAGCACATCGTCTTGCTCTTGGCCGGCGAGTTCGAGGAGCAACGCCTCGGTTGTGCCGCTGCTCGTCGCTGCAAAGAAGGCGCTCGCGGCACGCGCCAGCGCGCGGTCGACGCTCGGCGAGAACGCACGAGCAGCCAGGAGCCGCTTTCGCGCGAGCAGGAACGCCTTCTTGTCGAGATCACCGGCGGCCGCTAGCAGCGGCTTGCCCTTGGACTGCTTGGCGGCGGCCTTCGTGAGGCGTGTCAGGAGCGGTACGGCGTCTTTGCCATGTTTCCACGCCCGCGCTTCGTCGAGCGGCGTGCGGCCACTTTGGGTCTTCGCGTCGACGGGGATGCCCTTGGCGACGAGGAGCTTCACGATGGCGACGCGACCGAAGCTCGCGGCGCGATGCAAGAGCGTGCCCTCATTCGCCAGCTTGTGATCCCACGGCACGCCAGCTTCGAAGAGCAACGCGAGCGGGCGCTCGTCACCCGACGTGGCGGCGCTGAAGGCGGCGTCTCGCTGCCCTGGGCCTAGGAGGGCCTTCCAGTTGGCGCCAGCGGTGAGCGCTTCCTTCATGCGCGCGAGGCACCGCTCGGCCTTTGCGGCGTCGTCCTTCCAGCCGTAGAAGGGGTAGTCGCTGACGGCCTGAAAGAGCTCCTTGGTTGCGGCAGCACTCATGCGAGCAGCGTAGCGAAAGGCACGCTGCGTTACGACGAGGCAGGGCTCATCCCAACCAGACCACCGTCACCCCGTCGCCGCCTTCGTCCCGTGTGCCGGGTCGCGAAAAGAGGACGATGGGGTGGCCCTTGACCTCCTGCCGAAACGCGTCGCGAAGGGCCCCGGTCCCGTGGCCGTGAATGACGAAGACGACCCCGCGGTCCTCGTTGAGCGATCGATCGAGGAACTGCATGGCCATGGAGACGCCATCGCTGGTCCGCATGCCGCGCACGTCGACTGTGTTGTCGCTCGTTTGGACGGCCACCTCGAGGGGGGCTCGAGACTTCGCCTCGCTCCGGCTCGCGTCGTTCTTTTGCGTCGCGGCTCGTGCCGCGCGTCGATCCGGGGCCGAGCGAAGTTCGGCCTCCGTAACGAGGAGTTTGAGCGGTCCCGCGGCGACGCGAACGCTGCCGTCGGCGAGGACCTCGACGACCTCTGCTTCGAATCGGAGCCGAGGCACGTAGACCGTCATCCCCTTCTTCAGCGTGCCGCGGACCACCGGCTCTCGTCGGGCGTCCCGCTCTTCACGAGGCGGCTCGAGCGGGCCCCCGACGGCGACCTGGCTCGCGATCCGATCGAGGGTGCGACCGGCCTCCTTCACGGCGGTGGGGTCGAGCTTCCTTGCACGCAGCTTCTCGTGGACTGCACGGAGCTCTTCTTTCGCGCGGCGAACGTTTGCCACGAGGTTCTCGGTCTCCCTTGAGAGCAGCTGACTGTCGCCGCGCCGCACGGCCTCGATCTCTTCGTCGAGGGCGCGCTTGGCGGCGACAGCCTCCTCGGCCTTGCGCTCGGCGTCGGCGCGAGCCAGCTCGAGGCCGCGGCGCTCGATCTCGAGGCGCCTCACGACCTCGTCGAAGGTCTTGTCTTCGCGAGAGAGGAAGCGCTCGGCGCGTTCGACGACCAGGCTGGGCATCCCGAAACGTCTCGCGACGGCGAGGGCGCTGGAGCTACCGGGAACCCCGAGCGTGACCTGGAAGGTCGGCGACATCGTGGACAGATCAAAGCCGACAGACGCGTTCTCGAAGCGCCCGTCGCCGGACGCGAGCATCTTGAGACCTTCGTAGTGCGTCGTCGCGACCACGGCGCCGCCGCGGGCGCAGAGCGAATCGAGAACGCCGGCGGCGAGGGCCTCGCCCTCGCGGGGGTCGGTGCCACCGGCGAGTTCGTCGAGGAGCACGAGGGCGCGATCGTGCGTCGCCTCAAGGATGTGAACGAGGTTCTTTACGTGTGCGCTGAAGGTCGAAAGGCTCGTCTTGATGCTTTGGCTGTCGCCGACGTCGCTGAGGACGGCGTCGAAGAGCCCCACCTTGCTGCCCTCCTGCGCCGCGATGGGCAGGCCCGCCCGCACCATGAGCGCCGCCAGGCCCAGCGTCTTGAGCGCGACGGTCTTGCCGCCCGCGTTGGGGCCGCTCACGACCACGGCGCGACCCGAATGCGCCGCAAGATCGCTCGCGACGACGCCGGCCGCCGGCGGTGCCAACATGAGCAGCGGGTGCCGCGCCCGGTGGAGCTCGAGCATCGGCGCGTCGGCGATCTCGGGGATCCATAACTCGAGATCGAGGGCGAGGCGTCCGACGGCGGCTTTCACGTCGGCCCACGCCAGCGCGTGAAGCGCGGCGCGCAAGCTCTCGATGACGCCGTGCACTGATGTGGAGAGCCGCGCCACGATGGCGAGCTCTTCGCGAGCGACGTCACCTTCGAGCATCTTCAGGCGATTGCCCAGCGGGATGACCGCGCGCGGCTCCACGAACACCGTCGCGCCGCTGCCGCTCGTGCCGTGCACGATGCCGGGGAAGCGCTCGTGGGCGTCGGAGCGAACGGGCAACACGAAGCGACCTTCGCGCTCCGTCACGAAGCGCTCTTGAATGAGCTTTTCGTGGCGCGTCATGAGATCGTCCAGCTTCTGCATCATGCGCGCGCGCGCCGCGAGCTTCTCCCCGCGAAGGCGCTTGAGCTCGGGGCTCGCGCGATCGGCGATGGTGCCGTCGGCGTCGATGGAGGCTGCGATCTCTCGCTCCAAGTCGTCGAGCGATGGGTCGGTGCTGCACGCGGCAAAGAGCGCCGGCAGCTCGCTCTGACGGGCCTGGAGGAATCGCCGGAGGTTGCGCGCCGCGCCGATGACCGCGCACAGGTCGCGGAGCTCGTAGGAGGAGAGAACGCCGAGCGCGGCGGCCCGGGCGACGGCGTCGTCGACGTCTGGCAGCGAGGCCGTTGGCAACGGATGTCCGTCGCGGGCGAGGCGGCAAGCCTCCTCGCTCTCGCGGAGCAGCACCCTTGAAGCGGCGTGGCTCTCGCCAAAGGGGAGCGCGAGGGCGAGCCTCTTTCCGAAGGGGGTCTCGGTTCTCGCCGCGATGGCTAGAAGGAGCGCGTCCCATTCCAAGTCGGCCCGTGTGCGCTCCGGGCAGAGCTCGCTCTCCTCGAAAACGTATTTCACCAGGGCCTTGCGCCGAAATCGGGGCTTGCCAAGGTTGGCAAACAAGCCCGATTTCGGCGGGATAGGAGAAGACCGTTCATCCGTTGGTATTCTGGTTTCGAGCGCATCACGTCGTGCAATGCGCTCACGCTGTCCTCGCCGCCGCGGGGCCGCTACGGCTTGTCGCCGCCGCCGGGGATGGCTCCGCTCGGCATCGGGTTTTGTTCGCGCTCGAGGTAGCGGAAGATGGTCCGCGGATCGACGCCAAGGTCGCGCGCGGTCTGCGTGCGGTTGCCGTTGTTGCGCTCGAGAACCTCAGGGACGTATTTGCGCTGGAACTCTTCCTTGGCCTTTTCGAGCGGCAGGATGGGGCTCTCGGCGTTCTGGCCGAGGTCGAGGTCGTCGGCGCCGAGGAGGTTCCGATCGCAGAGCACGAGACCCTTGCGGATGCGGTTCTCAAGCTGCCGGATGTTGCCGGGCCAGTTGTGCTTCTTGATGGCGGCGAGAGCCTGCGGCGTGAAGCCCTGGACCGGGGAGGCGAGCTCGTCGGCGTACTTGCTGAGGAGAGCCTTGGCGATGATGAGCACGTCGTCGCCGCGCTCTCGCAGCGGCGGCAGGAAGATGTTCACCACGTTGAGCCGGTAATAGAGGTCTTCGCGGAAGCGGCCTCCGCGGATCTCTTCCTCGAGGACCCGGTTGGTGGCCGCCACGATGCGAATGTCGACCTTCTCGGGCTTGGCGTCGCCGACGCGGTACACGACGCGCTCTTGAAGCGCGCGCAGGAGCTTGACCTGTAGGTTGAGCGGCAGCTCGCCGATCTCGTCGAGGAAGAGCGTGCCCTTGTCGGCCACCTGGAACTTGCCGGGACGGCTCGCGACGGCGCCGGTGAAGGCGCCCTTCACGTGGCCGAAGAGCTCGCTCTCGATGAGGTTCTCGGGAATGGCGCCGCAGTTGATGACCACAAAGGGGCCCGTGGCGCGGTTCGAGCGGCGGTGCACTTCACGGGCGATGAGCTCCTTGCCGGTGCCCGTCTCG
The DNA here is from genome assembly GCA_016703425.1 of Myxococcales bacterium. Classification (NCBI taxonomy): domain Bacteria; kingdom Pseudomonadati; phylum Myxococcota; class Myxococcia; order Myxococcales; species Myxococcales bacterium. The sequence continues at coordinate 532,287 of JADJCA010000009.1, read as the reverse complement.
CCGGTGATGAGGACGCTGATGTCCGTCGTCGCGACCTTCTGGAGCTTCCGATAGACCTCCATCATCGACGGGCAGCTACCGATGATCTCGCCGAAGCGCTTGTCCTTGAGCTCCGCGGCGAGCTTCTCTTTGTCGGCGCGGAGCGTTGAGAGCAGCATGGCGTTTTGGAGAATGAGCGACGCTTGACCCGCGAAGATCGAGAGGACGTCGAGCTGCGAGCGCTCGAAGAGGCCTTTGACTCGGTCGTTGCCGACGTACATGGCGCCGATGACGTGACCGTGCGTGATGAGCGGCGCGCACATGACGCTCGAGAGCCTTAGCGCGAGCACACTCTCGCTCGTGCCGAACTGGGTGTCGCTGAGGGCGTCGCTGACGATGATGGGGCGGCCTGTGTCGAGGACCTTCTTGACGATGCTGTCGGAGATGACGCCGGCGGTGCCCTCGATGGCTTCGCGCTTCACATGCCGTGAGGCGCGGACGACGGGCTTCCCCGGCTCGACCGTTCGCGTCTCGTCGAAGGCGTTGTCCATCAGGAGGATGAGGCCCTTCTCGCCGCCCGTCACTTCAAGGACCGCGTCGAGCATGGCCTCGAGGAGCGCGTCGATCTCCCGCAGCGTGAGCAGCTTCTCGCTGAACTCGAAGAGCTTCCGCACGCCGGCCAGCGCCGCGTCTTGCGGCACCGACGGAGGACTCGAGCTGCCGGCGTCGGAGGTACCGGGCGCCGCGGCCTGCGGTTCGTCGAAGATGCTGAAGGCGACTTCGGCGGTGCCAAGCGTTACGCGATCGCCGTGAACGAGGCGCGCGCGGCGCTTCTTCTTGCCGTTGATGAGGATCTCGGCTGTGCGGTCGACCTCCTCGAGGTTGAAGTCGCGCCCATCGAAGAGCACCTGAGCGTGAACCTCGGCAACGCCCGCGGCCGACAACGGCACGTCGTTACCTAGCGCACGACCTACCGTCGTGATGGGCTTGAAGATCGAGAAGGCGCGGGGCGCCCCCTCCGAGGGGAACCATTTGAGGGTGGGCATTTGGGCCAGAAAACCCCCGCATCGTCACACATCTTGCCTCGCACGTCGAACGCCGTCTCCAGCGCACCGACGCCCGCGCCTCACTCGGGGGGGGCGGGGCGAACGACTCGGGCGGCGGCATTTTTTGTTGCCAGCATCTTCCCCCGCCCGCCGAGACCATGCTTTTCTACGCCCATGACGAGACTTCTTGTCGCCGTGGTCGTTTTCGGAGCTCTCGGTTGCCTCGCCTGCGGCGGCAAAGAGAAGCCCCCGCTCACGCCTGACCAGGAAAATCCGGCGCTCCTCGGTGACTCCGGCGTCGAGATGCCGACGTCGCCGCCGCCCGCCAAGAAGTAACGCGCGCCGAAGGCGTCAGAACGCTTTCGAGAGGGTGAACAGGTTGCCACCAGCCTCGCCGCCGCTTTGCCAAGGGAGGCTCGGCGGTTTTGGTGCTTGGGCCATGCCGAAATCGAAGGGGGGCTTGTACGCGCCGACCCTTGGCAGCCTGGCGAGCGACGGAAGCGACGCAAGCCGTGAAGGCGCCGACGCGTTGCCGCTGCTCGCGGTGAAGACCGTTGCGAGCGCGAGGCCCGCGAGGCTGCCCACGCTGACGGCGATGAATCCGCGTTTCGGCTCGCCGTCGACGAACAAGTAGAGCGGGAAGACGAGGGCGCCCACGCCGGCGCCGAGGCCGTAGCCGATCCACATCGACTCTTGCATGTGCCACGAAGGCGTCCATGCCGTCGTCGTGAGGCCCGACGCGAGGAAGCCCACGTTGTAACCGACGAGCCCAGCGATGGAGGCCCCGTCCTTCCAGTCGCGACCGCTCACCCCGACGCCGAAAACGGTTCCCGAGAGCAGGCCCCAGGCCGCTCCGCTTCCGACAAACGCGAGGCCACGCGGCTCCGGGCGCGCCCACTCGCCGAAGATGTAGCCGCCGACCCCGCCGGCCGTTGCGCCGAGAAACGTGATGGTCGAGTAGGTCCGGAACTTCGTGCCATCGATGGCTTCGTTGCCCGTGTATTGCCAGTGAACACCCGAGATGCCGAGGCCTTCGACGGCGCCCAACATGAGGCCCGCCGCAAGCGAGCTCGGGACGCCGCGCGCGGGGTCTGTTTGCCGATCCCAAACGTAGGCGCCGATGGGCATGGCTGCGCCGAGTGTGATGGGCGCGATGATGGCGAGCCCCGGATCGGAGATCTTAAACAGCGAGTCGATCCACACGCCGGTGCCCACGCCGTAGCCGATGCTCGTCGCGTAGAGCGCGACCATCTCGCCGTCGTCGCGTTTGGCGTTCGGGGGCGGCGCGGCTGGCGGCGGCGCCGGTGGCGGCGGCGCGCCGTATCCGGGCGGCGGATAGCCTTGTTGGGGAGGCGGGTATCCCTGCTGCGGCGGCGGATAACCCTGGGGCGGCGGATAACCCTGTTGGGGAGGCGGGTAACCCTGCTGCTGCGGAGGGTAGCCTTGTTGGGGCGGAGGATAACCCTGCGGCGGCGGTTGTTGCGCAGGTGGGAAGCCTTGCGGCGGCGGCTGTTGTTGCGGCGGCGGCGCGAAGACCGGAGGCTGCTGGGCCGAGACCGGCGCGGCCACGAGGGTCGCCGCGGACGAAAACAAGGCGGCTGCGGCTGCGGCTGCGGCGCGCGGGAGCGCGAGAGCGGGCATCGTGAGCGCGAGAAGGCGGGTTGTGCGCAAGCGGAACCTCGGGGCGGCGAGAGCGAATGACCGAACCATCGCGGTTGCGATCAGCTGGGCGGATAATCGAATTCGAGAGAAAGGTCGCGTGCCATGAGCGTCTTGGCGGCCTCGGCCACAGGCTTGTCCTGGTAGAGCACCGCGTAGACCTCGTGGGTGATGGGCATCTCGACCTTGAGCTTGTTGCTGAGGTCAAAGGCGCTCTTGGCTGTTTTTACGCCTTCGGCGACGTGCCCAAGGCTGGCTAGGATTTCGCCCAAGCGGCGGCCCTTGCCAAGCTCGAAGCCTACCGTTCGGTTTCGGGATAGCTCGCCGGTGCACGTGAGGACCAGGTCCCCCATTCCCGACAAGCCCGCCAAGGTCAGCGGCGTCCCGCCGCGTGCAAAGGCGAGGCGAGCGATCTCGGCCAGTCCTCGCGTGATCAGGATGGCCCGCGTGTTGTTGCCGAGGCCCATTCCCTCGATGGCCCCGGCCGCGATGGCGATGACGTTCTTGAGCGCGCCCCCACACTCCACGCCGATGACGTCGTCGCTCCCGTAGACGCGCAGGTACGGGGTGTGGAATCGATGCATCACGGCGTCGCGCACCGCCGGGTTGCGGGACGCGATCACGACGCCCGTGGGGTGCTCCAGCGCGAGCTCCTTCGCGAAGCTCGGGCCGCTGAGGAACGCGAGGCGCGAGGTGACGTCGTGGTGGAGTTCGGCGGCGAGGACCTCGTCCATGAACATGAGCGAGTCGTTCTCGATGCCCTTGGTGGCGCTCACCACCGTTGCCCCTCGGGGGACCATCGGCGACGCCATGCGGGCCACCTCGCGGGTCGCGTGGCTTGGCGCGACGAAGACGACGAGGTCGGCGCCATCCAACGCGACGGAGAGACTGCTCGTGGCGCTCAGCGTCGACGGGAAGCGAGCGGCGGGAAGGTATTTCGAGTTTTCGTGGGCGCGGTTGATCTCATCGGCGAGGTCGCTTCGGCGCGCCCAAAGGCGGACGTGATCCCCCTTGTCCGCGAGGACCTTCGCGAGCGCCGAACCCCAGGAGCCCGCTCCGAGCACCGCTACGTTGCCCATGCGTGGAACGTATCATCATCGGTTGCGCCTTCGCAGGTCCTCGTCGGTTCGGGAAAGCGGACCGAGCGGGGCGCGGGCTCGCCGCGCTACCGACGGTCGAGCCGGTCCATGGCCGCATGAGGTAGGCTGCCGCCCGTCAATGCGAAGCTCACTCCTCCTCGCTGCTCTGGTGGTCACCGCCGCGTTTACGTCTGCTGGCTGCGCGTCCTGCACGAGCGGCCTCGGGCAGAGGGCGCTCGGCCTCATCGAAGGGCCGATCAATGACCCGTCGAATCGGTCGCTGCGTCGCTCGATTCTCTCGTGGGGCCTCGACGTCTTCTGCAAGGAGATGCTTCGTCGGAACGCGCCGCTCAAGCTCGTGGAGGAGTCCCCCGTCATCGGCCGCTACTACCCGTCGCAGTGCACGCAGTCGGAGCTCGATGGGGGCGATCTCGTCGTGACCTTTCAGGGGCGGGGCTACGCGTACACGAACTTGTCGAAGAAGCTGGCTTTCGCGAGCGGAGGCACGGTCCGGTACGACCAGGACTTCAAGATGGACGGGTCGACCATGTACGCGCACTTCCGCTCGAAGGAGGTGCGGGCGGCGGCGTTCAACGTCATCGCCATCGAGCAGCCGCTGGCGAATCTCATGAACCAGATCAACCCCGTCGCCGACAAGTTTGGAAAGCAGCTGCTCGATCAGAAGATCGCCGAAGGCTTTACCGTGATCCGCGAACCGAACGGTGAGGCCGATTTCTCGATGGGCATCCTCAACGTGGGGCAGCGGCCGATGCACCCCTTCGCGGTGCACGGCGACGCGAAGATTGTCTATGAGAACCTGCGCACCGAGGTGCACCAGAACGAGCGGGACTTCATCGGGCCCATCGAGGTTGAGGACTCGGGGCGCGCGCTCTTCGTCACGGCGAAGGTCGAGGGAGCCGGCGCGATGGACGTCTTGTTGATGGCGGCCGATGCGGGCGCCGCGGCGCTCGATGCGTACCTGTCGCAACCGAACGTGGGACCCATGGCGCCGCCGGTAGCGAGTGAGGTGCTCTCGCCGGATGCGGAACTCAGGAAGACGTGGCCCGTGCCGAAGGGGCGCTACTACGTGGTCATCGACCACACGCCCTACGCGGGAGCGACCAACCCGCCGGCGAACCTCCTCGACGACCGCGCGGGCGTCGTGAGCTACGCCGTCCAAATCGGTGACGCCCCTTAGGCTGCCGCGTCCAATTCCCGATGTCATCGGGGCGGGCGTCCGCCAGGATTCTCGATTCACGCATGTCGCGCTCGTCGGCCGCCCGATTCTCGCTTGCAGGCGAGGGAGCCGCAGAGCGTCGTTTCAGGTCCGTGGGAGCGGCGCCGTACGGTGCGTCGAGATGGCGCCGTCTCCGCGATCGCAAGCGAACCTAGGAACGGCTCGCGCGCCCCCACGCGAACCCTGATATGGTGCAACGGTGAGCGCGGAGGACACGCTCTCTTTGATTGGCCGCACGGTGGGCGGGCACTTCGTCGTGGAGGGCGTTGTGCACGCCGGTGCGCACTCGCTCGTCTACAGGGCCCTGCATAAGGGGCCCGATGAACCCGTTGCATTGCGGGTGCTCACGTTTGGCGGCGCAAACGAACCCGGGGCCGTCGACGCGTTCGTGAAGCGTTGGAAAGCCGAGATGACGCCGGTTACGTCCATCGTGATCGGCGACCCCCAACTGGTGCGCACCATCGAACTTGGGACCGCCGCGGCCGGCAACGGCACCTTCGCGCCCTTTGCCGCCGTCGAGTGGGTCGAGGGAAAGTGCCTCGCGGAGCAGGTCGCAGCCCACGGGCCCCGATCGCTGAGGGACGCCATGGCGCTGCTTCAGCCGGTTGCTGGCGCGCTCTCCTACGCGCACCGTTCCGGGGTTGCGCACGGGTCGCTATCTTCCCGCGGGCTATTCACGACCGTGACCGAGGACGGGCCCCAACTCCGACTCCTCGACCTCGGCATGTGGGTCCGCCTCGCGGAGCTTGTCCGCGAAACCCCCGTCGCTGCGTCCCTGCTCGTGAGCGCGTGGGCCGCCCCCGAGCACCTCGAGCCTGCGCTCGGCGATGTCGGCCTGCCGACGGACGTCTTTTCACTGGCCCTTATCGTCGCCGAGGTGGTGCGCGGCAAGTCCGTCGTACCCGGCGACGCCCCCGAATCGATCATCCGGAAAGAGCTTCTCCTTCCCCGCAAGCCAAAAGACATCGGTCTCAACGTGGGCGCGCACGCCGATCGCGTCCTCGCTCGCGCGCTGCTTCGCGACCCCAACGCGCGTTGGCCCGATGTCGCCATCTTTTGGAACGCGTTGCAAGCCGCTCTGGCCGACGACGACGCGGGCGCGCCCGCCTCCTGGCCGGAGGATCATGACACCGCGAAGCGCTTCAAGCTCCCCGCAGACTTGCCTGCTGATCAGTTCACGCCCACGGGAAAAACGCCGACGGGCATGACCCCTACAGGTCCCACCGCGCCAAATGGGGCACCGGCAAGCGGCGGTGGCCTGCCCGACTTCGACGACGGCGAGACGACGGAGATGCCTTCCTTCGATGCGGCCGTCACCGAACCGCTCGCGCCGCCCAATTCCCGACGTCTCATTCGTCAACCCGACGACGACGACCTTACGCCCGTGCAGTTCACGAGCTCGCAGCGGCAACGCGCTGCAAAGCAGATCGAGCCGGAGCGCAAAGAAGACGATACCGACGAGCGCCCGCCCTTTGTACCGCCGCCGGCCAAGGCCAAGGCGACGCCGTCGGAGCGCCGTCGCGCCGCGAAGCCAGGTGACCCGCCGCCTGAGGTGGCCGGCACCGGCCGGGCCACCGGCCTTCGCGTGATGAAGCCGCCGCCGGCCGCTCAGGTGGAGGTCAACAACCTGCCGAGCATCATGGTTGACGACGGCGTCGCGACCGAGGAACCCAGGACCGAGGACAAGACCGGCCGCACGCCGATGCCCTTTACGGGCGAAGACGACACGACCGTCGTTCAGTTCGACCAGCGACCCTCGACCAAGCCGCCCCGCGACAGCGCACGACCGCCGGGCCGCGGCCGCGCGGCGCGCTCGATGCCACCTCCGGCGCCCGCCCGCCGGTACGGCGTATCGGGACGTCGTGCGCGAGAGCGCCGACAGTTGCTCATCGTTGGGCTCGTCGTTTTCCTGGGGGTCGCCGTTGTCGCGGGGCTCGTTTTGGGGCTCCGCGTGTTCGGTCGCTGAGCCCGCCCCCCGTCGTCGGCGCGCGTCGAGTCACTTGAGTCGGGGCAGCCTACGACCGCCATCGCCTCCAGCCGCTCCGGAGAAGGGCACACCAAGCGCCGGGGCCAACACCGAACGGACGCTCTGCGAAGCGGCGTTCGGTCCTATCCGGCGGCGGCCCCCGTGGTATATCGGCCCCAGCCCATGACCACGAAGCCGGAAGAGGCGGCTCCGCCCGCGGAGGCTCACGCGGCCGAAGCCCCGGATGCTGCGTCGGCGCCTTACCGAGACGCGGCCATGGCCCCTCCGGTGCCGCCGCCGTCGCCGCTGCGTGCGCCGCTCCGCTCTGCGTATTGGGCCTTCTGGTTCTTCCTGCTTCCGTTTGTCTTCGCGAGTCTCTTTGTTTGGGGCCTGACGCCGCCGAGCGGACTTGAGCACGCCGGCGTCCTCGGCGCGCTCGAGGCCATCGTTCGCGAGCAGCCCGTGCCCGTCGGCATCGTGGCGTTCACCGCCTTTGCCATGGCCCTGTGGTCCGCTCACATGCGCCTGCCGCTCGCACGGTATGCATTCCCGGCCCTCCGCTCGGACCTCCCTGAGGCCATGCGCGTGCCGTTTCAGCGCGCCCAGACGTTGCTCGAAGAAGCCGACGCCATCGTCGAGAAGAACGCCGCGACCATTCGCCGCGACCTGTCGGCGAAGGAACAGGCGCAACTCGAAGAAGACCTCGAGGGCCTCCGCAAGGCCATGAGCCAGCGTCCCTTTAGCGAAGAGGCGTTCGTGGAGGCGCTCGTGCGCGCCGACGGCGAGGTCGACGTTCGCCTGGGTCGCTTCCGCAAGAGCGAGATTCGGGAGTACGTCGAGTCGATCCTCGTCGCGGTGGCCGTCGCCATGGCGCTTCGCGCCTTCGTGGTCGAGGCGTTCAAGATCCCCAGCGGCTCGATGATCCCGACGCTGATGTCGGCGATCACATCTTCGTGAACAAGTTCACCTACGGGCCTGCGATCCCCTTCACCAAGGCGCGACTTTGGACGCGCATGCCGCCGGAACGCGGCGACGTCATGGTCTTCGCGTACCCGGAGCAGCCAGAGCAAGACTTCATCAAGCGCGTCGTCGCCCTGCCGGGTGACAAGCTCGAGGTCAAAGCGGGCCACCCCATCATCAACGGTTGGGAGGTGCCCAGCTGCCTCGTCGGTGAGTTTTCGTACACCGCGCCCGACAGCGGTGGCAAACGCACGGGTGAGTTGTACATCGAGTTTCTCGAGGATGAGGCTTACCTCACGCTGTTCGAGCGGGACCGCACCGAACCCTACCAAGGCCCGTACTTCGTGAAGCCCGGTGAGGCGTGGGTGATGGGCGACAACCGCAACAACAGCCACGACTCGCGAATGTGGTGGGGCGGGCAAGGCGGCGGCGTTCCCTTCGAGAACATTCGCGGTCGCGCGCTCTTCGTTTGGCTCAGCGTCTCCGATGTCGGCATCGACTGGTCCCGTCTCGGCGCGCCCGTTATGGGCCGCCCTCGCCTCCCGGCCGCGATGCGCGGCCTCGAACCGGCTCTGGCGAAATGCCTTCGTGAGCGCCCCTCGCTCGACCGCACCCAACCGCCGAGGCCCAAATGAAGCTCATCCTCCTTGTACTGGCACTCGCAGGAGCCTCTTGCGCGGCGGCCGAAAAGGCGGCGCAAAAAGACCCGCAGCGCTGCGAACGCGACCCCGATTGCGCCTCCAAGCAGGGCAAGTCTCAGGATTGCGCCACGTCCTGCGCGGACAACATCGCGTGCATGGAACGCTGTCAGCAAATTCGCCGCGGCACGTCGCCCTGATCGGGAAAAAGCCGCCCCCTTCGGGTGCACCTTTGCAGGCCCGTGCTAGCTACCGGTCGTGCTGACAGCGGGCGCCATCGTCGCAAACCGTTTCCAGCTTGGCCGCCAGCTCGGTCAAGGTGGCATGGGGGCCGTCTGGTCCGCGACGCACACGGTTACAGGCAAGACCGTCGCGCTGAAGTTCTTGAGTGGCCCGAGCGAAGCCGACGACGACTCGCGGCGTCGCCTGCTCCGCGAAGCGCGAGCTGCCTGTAGCGTTCGTCATCCGAACGTCGTGCAAGTGCACGACGTCCTCGAGCTTGAGGGGGGCGCGCCCGTTCTCGTGATGGATCTGCTCGAAGGCGAATCGCTCGGCGATCGCCTTGAGCGCCAAACCAAGCTCCCGCCCGACGAGCTCGTCCGCCTCGTGGTGCCGATGGTGTCGGCGCTCGAAGCGGCCCATGCGCGGGGCGTCATCCACCGTGACATCAAGCCAGACAACGTCTTCCTCGCGAATCGACCCGACGGCTCCGTCGACGTGAAGGTGCTCGACTTCGGCATTGCAAAGGTCACCAAGCTCGATGAGTCGAGCCACGAGACGGCGAAGCTTACGGGGACGGGCGCGATGATGGGCACGCCTTACTACATGGCGCCCGAACAGGTTTACGGCGAGCGTGACCTCGACGCCCGCACCGACCTCTGGGCCACCGGCGTCCTCATGTACGAAGGCCTCGCGGGGGTGCGACCTTCCGAGGGGGCGAACCTCGGACAGATTCTCAAGCTTGTCACCCTCGGACCCTTCAAGCCCCTCCTTGAAGCGGCGCCATCGACGCCGCCTGCTCTCGCGCGCATCGTCGAGGCATGCCTCCAGCGTGATCGCGGTCGGCGCATCGCCTCCGCGCGCGAGCTTCGCGAGGCCTTGGAGCGCTTCCTTGCGGGCAACACCTTCGATGGCGCCGCGCTGCCGGCCGTCGAGCCTCCGCCGCCAACGCGCGAACCGGTGCGGAGCGTGCACCGCGGCCGCCGTGCGCTCATCGTCGCAGCGGCGCTGGTGCTCGCGGGAGCCGCCGGGGGCTTCGCATGGCTTGCGCCGACGCGGCACGGCGCGCCCGTGGGAGCGCGAGCGACCGCGCCGGCGAGCCCCGCTCCTCCTTCTCCTCCCGCACCCGTCGAGTCGTCGCCCACGACCGCTGCGCCCCAGCGAGTCGGTGCCGGCAGTGAATCGGTCGCCGGCGCCGTGAGCGCAGAGCCTTCGAAGCCGCCCGCGCCAGAGAGGCCAGGCGCGCGCCCCCGGCGCGCCGCGAGCCCGCGCCAAAGTCACCCATCAAGCCCGACAGCGACCGCACCGCAGGCGGCGTTGTCGCTAAGCCGCCCTTCTGATCATGTTGCTCCGTCGAGTCGCGCTCTTGGCGTTCGCTGCTGCGCTCTTGCTCGCCTCGTCGGCGTCCGCCGATGAGGCGGACACGAAAGGCGCCCGCGATGCGTTTCTTCGCGGCGCGAAGCTCGTGCGCGAAGCGCAGTGGGCCGAGGCGCTTGCCGCCTTCGAAGAGTCGGCGAAGGTGCGGCCCCACGCCGTCACGACCTTCAACATCGGGGCATGCCATCGCGCGACGGGGCGCTACATGCTCGCGCGGCGAGATTTCGAGCGCGCCCTTCGCGAGCACAAGAAGAGCGGCGAGAAGGAGCTGTCGCCGGCCCTCGCCGAAGAAACCCGCCGCGCCGTGGACGAGGTGACCAAGCTCCAAGCCACGTGGGACCTCGAGCTCCTACCCGACGAAGCCACCCTTTCCATCGACGGCGCGCCGCTCGAGGCCTTCACCGTCGACGACCGCTCCGTTCTGCTCGCCGGCACACTGCCACCGGGCCCCGGCGCGCCCGCGCCGAAGGGCGCCTTCCGCGTGCTCCTTGATCCCGGCAATCATGTGTTGACGGTCTCGCGACGTGGCTTCGCCGACGCGGTCCGCAACGAGACCCTCGCGCCGGGGACGACCAAGTCGCTGCGGCTCGAGCTCGACAAGTTGCCCGCCACGTTGCGCGTCGCCTCCGCACCGGAGGGTGGTCAGGTCACGCTCGACGACTTCGATGTAGGGCTCGCGCCCCTTACGATCTCGAGGCCCGCTGGCCGCTACCGCGTGACGGTGAAGAAGAAGGGGTTCTTGCCCTTCGAGACGCAGGCCGTCGTCGACCCAGGGCAAACGGTTGACGTGACCGCGAAGCTCTCCGTTGACAAGCCTTCGCTCGTGCAAAGGTGGTGGTTTTGGGCGGGCGCTGGCGTCGTCCTCGCCGGCGCGGCTACGACGACGTATTTCCTCACCCGCCCCGAGCCAGAGCGACCGCCCGTCGACGGCGGCGGACTCGGCTGGGCTGTCCGCGCGCCCTAGACCTGAGCTGGCGTCCTCGCTCAAGGGAGCTTACGGCGCCGCGTCGGCGCCGGAGAACGTGAGTTCGAGGCGGCTCCGGCAAAGGCGCACGAGGCTGTCAAACTCCGGCGGGCTCAGGCGCAAGCGCTCGCTCAGGAGGCGCTTGGTGCGCAGCAGAATTTGATCGCGCGCCGACTGGATCCAGCGCGCCGCCGTCGCACGGTGCACGCCGTAGATGCGTGCCACCTCGTCGAGCGTGAGGCCTTCGGTCACGTGAAGGCGCAGGGCGTTGCGTTCGTCCGCATCGAGGGAGCGGACGGCGTCACGGATCGCGTCACGGAACGGCGCCGCGTATCTGGCGCGGATGTTTTCGAGCTCCGGGTCGTCGGTCGCCTGCGCCACGCGGAGCAGCGGTTCGGCGTCATCGGTCGGCGCTGGCTCGAGCTTCTCGTGACGCCGCACGTCGATGGCAGTTCGCACGATCACGGCGCGGAGGAAGCTCACGAGCGCGCCGCGCCCGGCGTAGTTGAGAATCCGCGGTGGCGAGCTGGCGTCACCGACGAAGAGCTTTTCGCGGACCCGCTGACTGATCTCGTCGATGGCGGCACGATCGAGGCGGAAGCGCGACAGCGCGCCGACGAACTCTGCGGCGTAGCGGCGCTCGAACTCGGCGAGCGCGGCGGCGCTTCGCGCGCCGCAGGCGACCACCAGCGCCGCCTCGCCGAGGTGCGCCGGCGCCACGTCCTTCTCGACGCAGAACTTCGCCACCTGAGTGACAGAAGTGCCAAGGGCTGGAAGGTCGAGGCCTTCGAGCGCGTCCATGAGCTCGGCTTCGTTCACCGGGGGCACATCGACAGCGTAGACCCACCGCCGAGGCGGGTCGATCCACGAAACGTCGGCGCCAAAGATTCACCGCGCGTCGCGATGGACTGTGGAGCGCGCAGAGGGACGGCAGGCACGCGGAATTGGGTGGCCCTCGCATCATCGGCCCGCGCAATTCTGCGTACGAATCGCCGACTCCCCGCACTACACTACTGCCGTGGGTTGCCCCGACGAGAATGTCCTCGCGCTGCTCGCCGACGGGGAGCTGCCGACCGACGTCCGCGCCGACCACGCACGCCACCTCGACGAGTGTGCGGCCTGTCGCGAAACCGTGGGTAGTCTTGTGCGCCTCCGCCACGACCCCGCCCTCGCGCACACGGTGGCCAGCGAGCCACCGCCGCCCGGCTCCGCAGGGCGCACCGCGACACCGGCGACGGTGCACAGCCTCTTGCCAGGCGACGTTGTGGGCCGCTACCAGCTCGAGCGCATCTTGGGCGAAGGGGGCCTCGGCGTCGTTTGGGCTGCTCGCCACGTGCTGACGCGTAAGCCCGTGGCCCTGAAGTTCACGAAGTTCACCGATCCCGATCTGACCAAGCGTTTCCTCCGTGAAGCACGCGTGGGTGGCGTCTTGCGTCACCCTGCCGTCGTCGAGGTCCATGACATCTTCGAGTCGTCCCCGAACGGGCCGCTCGTCATGGTGATGGATCTGCTCGTCGGCGAATCGCTCGATCAGCTGCTCGCTCGTCGTGGCCGCATCACCGTGCCAGAGGCGCTCTTCGTCTTGCGACCCGTGTTGTCGGCACTCGCCGCCGCGCATGCCCTTGGCATCGTGCACCGTGACATTAAGCCCGCGAACATTTTTCTCGAGAGCGCCCATGACGGAACCGGCGCTGTTTCCGGCCGACTCCTCGACTTCGGGCTCGCGCGCCTCACGGCCACGGAAGGCGCCGCGGCGGCGACGAGCGTGCTCACGCGCGACAAGGCCTTCATGGGCACGCCGCACTACATGGCCCCGGAGCAGCTCTATGGCGAGAGCGACATTGATGCGCGCGCCGACGTTTGGGCCGTCGGGGTCGTTCTCTACGAGTGCTTGAGCGGCAAGAAGCCCTTCGAAGGCGGCAGCGTCGGGCAAATCATGCGGAGCGTTTCGGCGCGCCCGCTCTCGCCGCTGGCCGAGGTCGTCCCCGACGTGGCGCCCGACGTGGCGGCGGCCGTATCGGAGTGCCTGGAGCGCGACCGCGCGAAGCGCCCCTTCGACGTGACGCTGCTCTTGGCCGTCGCCGACCGCTGGCTCGGCGTCGTGTAGGAACGTCGGTTAGCGCCAGTCGTGCGCGGCTTCGGGCCGCATGTTACCGAGCGCGAGGGTCATCAGTTCTTGCGGAACCCAAGGTCGGTGCGTAAGCGCCATCGCGCCCACGCGGCGCATCGCCGAGTGTTCCCTCAAGCAGGCCTGGGCGAGTTCGCCAACGGTTTCTGCGGAGGGAAGACGTGCGTCAGGCTCGCGCGACAGCCACGGGTCGAACGCCGCGCGAAGTTCCTCCCACGGCAAGGCGCGGAGCCCGAGGCTGTCCAGGTCCTCGATGGAGAGGCATCGCGCGGCCCGCCCGAGGCGCAGAAGCGCCGCACCGCAGCCCCGAAGGCGCGTCGCTGGCGTTGCTTCCGCGAAGTCTCGGAGTCGATTGCGTGCCGCGTGAACGAACCACGCACCTTCGTCTCGTGGTGAAAAGGCCCGTCTGATGAACGCGTTGTACGCCGCGAAGGGGTTGTCGAGGACCGCGATGCGTCGGGCGCAGAGCAAGGTGGCGCCTAGGTCCCCGAAGGCCTGCACTGCGTCGTTCGCGATGAAGCCGGGGGCGGCGTAGAGGCGAGCGTCGGTTTCGGCGAACGCGGCATACTGAGGCACACTGGCTCGAGCGTTTCGTGATTCAACGAGACGGAAGATCCCAAAGCGGCGACAGAGCCCTGTGAGCTCTGCCGCGCGGCTCTGCGGATGGAGTTCACTATCCAGCATCAGGACCGGCGCGTCGGCGGAAGGCCACGCCGCTCCCTCCGCCGGGACTTCGGGAACGTCTCCCCCGGCCTCCCGGATGGTGTCCTCGGGGAGCGCGGGGCTTGCCGGTAGCTCGCGCGCTGTCACTTCAGCGACGAGCGCTGAGTGCGAGACGATGGCATTCACGAGCGTCGCCAGGTCGCGATCGCACGGCCATGGTGGAAGGTCCGTGACCGCGTGCAGGGCTCGTACGATGGGCCCTAGCGCCGCACGAGCCTCTTCCCACGGAAGCGCCCCAAGTCCGATGCGGCGCCACTCGGCGATGCTGCTCTCTCTCTCGCAGGCGCGGCCCAGGGACACGAGGGCCGCCTCGAACGTGCGGCGCTTGACGAGATCAAGAAGCGCAGGTTCGGGCGGGCCCGCCGCCGCAAGGCTGGCGACCGCGTGCTGCACGTTCCACAGGAGACCTTGGTGGCGTGTGAACTCTTGGCGAACGAAAAAATCGTGAGCGATGAAGGGATTCGCAAGCGCGAGGCGCGCGGAGACAAGGTCAACGGAACGACCGACGAGCGTGCGTAGCTCGTCGGTTGCCGCGCGACACGGTCGACCGTTCGGATCGAAGATTCGCGCGCGAAAGGACCCGTAAAACACGAAGTCGAGGTCCGAGTCCGGCCGAAACGGGCCGTTCTTCGCCGAGCCGACGAGTCGCAGCCGGTCGACCTCCCAGCGGCGGCAGAACTCCCCGAGGGTCTGCGATGAAAGCTCGACAAAAGGGGAGGCGCACTCAATGACGGGGGCACCCGCCGCCATTATGCGTAGATGGCGCCGAAGCCGTAGTCACCGAAACCGGCGTCGTTGCTGGGGCCCTCGTTGAACGCGCCGGCATCGAAGCCGCCGTCGCCGCCGCCACTGCTATCACCCGTATCACCGGTCGGCGACTCACCAAAGGCTCCGTAGTCCGATGCGGTGGCGCCAAACGAGCCGAAGTCCTGGCAGCCGTCGTACGACGGCCCGTACCCGACGAGATTGTCGGTTCCCGGGGGGCAGGTGAAGCTGGTCGTTCCGTTCTCGTTTTCGTAGGTGATGGTGTTTCCCTCGGTGGTGTAGGTGATGCCGGGCCCGTAGCCGCTCGGATCGTAGTCGGAGGCAACGTAGACGTCACCGCCGGTCGAGAGAGAGAGTTCCAGATCCGAGAGGGGCGCGAGCGTCGTCGTATTCATCGAGGTCTCCTTGTTGGGGTTTGCGTCTCCAAGCGGAGCACGTGGAGTGCCAACTCACCGTGACGACGGAGAGCGTGGATGCGGCGAACAAGAAGGAGCGGTTCGCGCCCGCGCGACAGCGCGCACCACAGCCAGTTCCTCGCAGCCCCGTCGACCGAGGAGGCTCTCCCGTCATCGTCGTGTGCCGACGTTGCGGTGTCGCGAGCTACCCGTCCCTCGCTTTTGACCGTGGCGTTCATTGCCGTCATGCGCGGCGGATTGCACTGCTTCGCGGCAAGCTGCCGCCCCAGCGTGCACAAGCGGAGAGCGCGCCGCCGCGAGGCTCCCGTTACGGCCGCGGCCGAATCGGGGGCTCACGAGTGCCGTCGACGGGAGCCGACTTGTTGCGTCGACGCGCGCGCGACGCCGATGGCGTGAAGCGTCGCGGAGCGCTCCCTGTCCCTCAGCGGCGTCGCTCGAACTGATACCGCGCCGGCTCCTCGCCGTGGACGTGCACGGTGATCCGTCGCTCTTCGAGCCGCGCGACAGCAAAGGCCTTGGCTGGGCGGCCCGGCGCGTCGTCGTCCAGGTTTTCGATGAGGCTCTGCACCGACACGTAAGGGATGCCCTCGATCACGTCGAGGTGGTTCCAGTGGACGTGACCGTTGACCACCAGCTCGACCTTCCGGGATGCCTCGAACACGTGACGCAGCGCCCTTCGGTCTCGCACGAGCGCGAGGTGCGGCGCCTTCGCAAACCAGCGGTTGCCGGTGAGGTCCTGCTCACTCGCAGGATGGTGCATGAAGACGACCGTCGGCCTTTGTGTTTCCGTCAAGTCCGCCTCGAGCCATCGGAGCTGCGCCAAGGGAATGCTCACGTCGACGTCCCTCTTTTCCAGCGTGTGGAGCACCACGAAATGAAAGGGCCCCTCGTCGAACGAGTAATGGAGCGGCGCCTCGCGAGGCCTCCCCCAGCTGGCGTTGAGCTCCTCTTTCCCGAGGTGGATCACGTCGTGGTTGCCCGCCACGTTGACGACAGGGGCACCTCCCTCCTTGAGGAGCGCTTGGCAGCGTCGGTAACGCTCGAGGTCGGCCTCGTAGGACTCGTCCTCAATGTCGTCTCCCAGGTTCACGAGGAGTTCGGGCTTCACGGTCTCCCTTAGCTCGCGAACAACCTCCTCCGTCAGCCGTGCGGCGTGATGGCTGAGCTTTCGCAGCTTTCCCTCGAAGCGGGCTTCCGGGCCGAAGTGAAGATCCGTCATGAAGGCCAGCGTGAGCACGGGCAAAGGATGCCATGTTCCCGCGGCGGCGAGACCCTGTAAGCTGCGCCTCCGTGGCCGAATCCGACGTCGTCGTGCGGCTCCGTGACGTGGCGAAGTCCTTTCGTCCGCGGCCCGGCGAGTCGAAAGCACCCGCGGCCCTCCGCGGCGTGTCGTTGGACGCTCACGCCGGCGAACGCATCGTCATTGTGGGCCCCTCCGGCTGCGGGAAGTCGACGCTCCTGCGTCTCATCGCTGGCCTCGACGTACCCGACGGCGGCACCATCTCCGTCGGCGGCCGGTCCCTTGAGGGCGTCGCGCCGCAAGATCGCGACGTGGCCATGGTCTTTCAGGGCTACGCCCTCTACCCCCACATGACGGTGGCCGAGAACATCGCGTTCCCGCTGCGCATGCGGCGCATGCCGGCGGCCGAGCGCGAGGCGGCCCTCTCCGAGGTCGCGCGCGTGCTCCGCATCGAAGCGCTCCTTCGGCGCCGGCCCGCGGAGCTCAGCGGCGGCGAACGTCAGCGGGTCGCCATCGGCCGCGCCCTGGTTCGTCGGCCCAAGGTCTTCCTCTTCGACGAGCCGCTGTCGAACCTCGACGCCGCGCTCCGCAACGACTTGCGTGTCGAACTCGCGCAAATCCTCCGCACGCTACGGGGCGCTTGCCTCTACGTCACCCATGACCAAGTCGAGGCCATGACGCTCGCCGATCGCATCGTCGTCATGAGCCAAGGCGCGGTCCGACAAGTCGCCACGCCGCGCGAACTCTACGAGAGGCCCGCCGACTCGTTCGTCGCGACCTTCGTCGGGACTCCGAAGATGAACGTGGTGCCGGGCGAGGTGCGAGAGGGGCTCGTGCGTTTTGGTCCTTTCGAAGCGGCGGATGCGTCGGCTTCCTTGCCCTCGAGCGTCCTCGTCGGTGTTCGCCCCGAAGACCTCGAGGTCGTGGACGCGCCGGGCGACGGTCCTTTCGAGGTCGTGGCGACCGAGCCGCTCGGCGCCGAGACGGTGCTCTTCCTGCGCGCCGGCGACCTCGACGTTCGCGTGCGACGAAGTGGCTTCGAGGTGCGCCGCCCCGGCGAACGCCTTCACGTGCGCGCGCGGACTGAGAAGCTTCACTTCTTCGACCCGTCCAAGGACGGTCTTCGGATCCCATGAGCCCGAACCGCCTCGCGCGCCGTTCGGTCCTCCTCGCGGGCGCTGCCGCGTCACTTGGGTGCTCGCGGCTCCCGGAGGAAGCCAGAGGGCGCGTCGTCGTTCCCTTCTGGTTCGCGTACGGCGGCAAGAACCGCGAGGTGCTCTTGGACCTCGTGCGCCGCTACCACGCGTCTCAGCGCGACGTCTTCATCGATGCGGTCTTTCAGGGGGACTACTTCGAGGCGCTCGCGAAAGTGCGGACCGCGCTCGCGGCCGGTGCCGCGCCACCGCTCACGCACGTCGTTGGCGAGGTCGTGCCCTACCTCGAACGCGCGGGCGTGCTCGAGCCGCTTGACGCGTACCCAGCGCTGCGCGCCACGCGCTTGGTGAAGGCGCTCGCGCAAGAGGGCGCCTACGCCGACCAAAGCGACCGCGCTCGCGTTGCCGTGCCGTTCAACCGGTCGACGCCCATCATGTTCGTCAACGCGGACCTCCTCGAACGGGAGAGCGTTGCGACGCCTCGCACCTGGACCGAGCTGCGCGCCGCCGCGGTGCGCCTCACCACGCGCTCACCGGTGCGCTGGGGCTTCGTGGTCCCCGTCTCCTGGTGGTTCTGGGTGGCCATGATGGGGCAAGTCGGCGGGCGCCTCGTCGACGGCGCCGGTGCGTTGACGCTCGGCGGTGAGGCTGGCGAAGAGGCCCTCCGATTCCTCCAGCGGCTCGTTCACGATGACCGCGTGATGCGGCCGCCGCCGGGCCGCGACTACAACGCGTGGTCGGCGGCGAACCAGGATTTTCTCTCGGGCCGCGCCGCGCTCCTTTGGACCAGCACCGCGTACGTTCGTTACCTGGAGGACAACGCGTCGTTTCGCGTCGTGGCGGCTCCGCTGCCGTTCCACGTGCGGCCCTCCGTGCCGACGGGCGGGACGTTCTTCGTGATCATGAAGGCGGCGCCTGCGGAGAAGAAGGCGGCGGCGGCAGACTTCCTCGCCTACATGTGCCGCGCCGACGCCGCGGCGGAGTTTGCGACGCGCACCGGCTACATCCCTGTCTCCGAGCCCGCCATCGAGAAGCTCCGCGCCGAGGGCTATTACGCGCGCTTTCCCAACGATGAAGTGGCCGTGCGTCAGCTTGAGCACGTCGAGCCTTGGCCTTGGTCGCCGGCGCTCTTCCGAGTGCAGCGCGACATTGTCGACCCACGCCTCGAGGATGCGGTCCTTCGGAACCTTTCGCCGCGCGAGGTCTTCGCCGAAGCGCGCGCGCTCGCGGCCAAGGCCATGGCTACGCAAAGGCGCGGCTCATGAGGCCCAAAGCGGCGCACCACCCGCTCGTCCTTACGGGACCGACGGCCCTGTTTCTCTCGCTCTTCTTTGCCGCGCCGGTCTTCGCGTCGGCCGCCTTGAGCTTCTTCGAGTGGGATCTGTTGACGCCACCGCGCTTCGTGGGCTGGGAGAACTACCGTGAGCTGCTGTTGGGCGCGGAGCTCGCGCGCATCGGCCTGCGGACGCTCTCGTTTAGCGCGCTCGTCGTCTCGGTGGGAACGAGCCTCGGGCTCGGGCTCGCGCTTCTGCTTCGGAGGCCCGGCGTCTTGTTCGCGCTGGCCCGCGGCGCCATTTTCAGCGCCTACGTCGTCAGCTGGGTGGCCGTCGCGCTCTTGTGGTTGTGGCTCCTCGATCCCGACGCCGGGCTCCTCGCCCGCGTCCTCGCCCGCGTGGGCCTACCCCGCCTCATGTTCCTCACCGATCCTGATCTCGCGCTCGTGACGCTGGCTATGGTCACTGTCTGGAAGACGACCGGCTACGCCATGGTCATCTTTCTTGGCGCCCTCGATGCGATCCCGAAGGCCCTCTCCGAGGCCGCAGCCCTCGATGGCGCGGGGCCTTTCGCCCGCTTTCGTTTCGTGATCTTGCCGGAGCTTCGTCCGACGGCAGCCTTCGTGGTGACGACGAGCCTCGTAGCCTCGTTCCAGGCCTTCGACGTGGTTCGCATCATGACGCAAGGTGGGCCCGCGAAGGCGACGACGCTGTTCGTCTACGCCATCTACGAGCAGATCTTCCTGAACCTCAGCGTCGGCAAGGCCAGCGCCCTCGCGACGGCGTTCCTGCTCCTCCTGGTGACGCTCTCGTGGCTCAACCTTCGCCTCTTTCGCGAGCGGGGGGCGCGCGCATGATGACGCGACGCGCGCCTCGCGCCTTCTTCGGCTCGCTCGCGCTGCTGTCGGCGCTCTTGTGGGTAGGGCCGTATGCCTGGATGGTCCTCACGTCACTCAAGTCGCTCAAGGACATCGTTTCGCGTCCCGACGGTATCCTGCCCGAGCATCCGACGCTCGGCGCCTACCGCGAGCTCTTCGCCACGCTCCCCGTGGGGCGAACGCTGCTCCTCACGGTCGCCATGGCCACGCTCATCGCGATGCTCCAGATCGTCCTCGCATTGCCCGCCGGCTACGCGCTCTCCAAGCTCGAGTGGCGGGGCCGCCGCGTTGTCTTCGGCCTCGTCCTCGCATGCCTCCTTGTGCCGGCGCAGGTGACCTTCGTGCCGCTCTACCTCGTTTTCGCGAAGCTTGGCCTCGTCAACACGATGGGAGCGCTCGTCTTGCCGTTTGCCGTGAGCGCCTTGGGGACGTTTCTCGTTCGGCAGGCGCTCCTCTCGGTGCCCGACGAGATCGTCGAAGCGGCGCGCCTCGACGGCGCCTCCGAGTTCGTCATCGTCTACCGCATCTTGGGGCCCATGGTGGCGCCCACCCTCGCGTCGCTCTTTCTCGTGAGCTTCGTCTTCCACTACAGCGACTATTTCTGGCCCCTCGTCATGACGACCGACGACGCCGTGCGGACACTGCCGCTGGGCGTCGCGCTCTTGCGTGAACAGGGAAGCGGTGTTCGCTGGCACGTTCTCATGGCCGGCAACGTGGTGCTCTCGGCGCCCGTCTTGCTGCTCTTCTCTGTCGTGCAAAAACAGCTCGTGCGTGGCCTCGCGCGGTGACACTTGCCGCTTCGCCTCGGCTACACTGAGCGGCCCGATGCTCAAGCCCATCGACCTCGACGTCCTCGCGCGCACCACCGACGAAATCTTCTCGCTCGACGAGCTCAAGAAGAAGCTCGCGAAGGGCAAGCCGCTCCGCATCAAATACGGCGTCGACGTGACAGCGCCGTTCCTCCACATCGGTCATGCCGTCAACCTTTGGATGATGCGCTACTTCCAAGAGCACGGGCACAAGGTCGTGTTCTTGATCGGCGACTTCACGACGCGCATCGGCGATCCCACCGGCAAGAGCGCGGCGCGCAAGGTGCCGCTCAAGGAGGAGATCGAACAGAACGCGCAGCACTTCATCGAGCAGGTCGGCAAGGTGCTCCTGACGGACCCGGCGGTCTTCGAGGTCCGTCGCAACGGCGACTGGTTCGACAAGATGAGCGTGGCCGAGTTCTTTCCGCTCTTGTCGATGGTCACGCACGCGAAGCTCGTGCAGCGCGACATGTTCCAGAAGCGCATCCGAGAGCACCAAGAGATCTACATGCACGAGATGCTCTACCCGCTGCTCCAGGGGTACGACTCGTTCATGCTCGAGTCAGACCTGACCATCGTCGGTAGCGATCAGCTCTTCAACGAGCTCATGGGGCGCTTCTACCAGGAGCGCTTCGGGCAAGAGCCGCAGATCGTCATGACGACGAAGATCACGCCGGGCACCGACGGCAAAGAGAAGCAGAGCAAGACGCTAGGCAACTACATCGCCCTCGCCGACACGCCACGCGACAAGTTCGGCAAGGTGATGAAGATTCCCGACGCGCTCATTGTGCAGTACTTCGAGGTCTACACCGATCATCCGATGGCCGAGATCCGCGACTACGCGAAGGAGCTCGAGAGCGGGAGCGTGAACCCGGCGGTGCTCAAGAAGAAGCTCGCGGGACGCGTCGTCGCCCGTTACCACGGCGACGAGGTCGCCACGCAAGAGGCCAACTGGTTCGAGGAGACCTTCTCGAAGCGCAAGGCACCGGAAGACGTGCCCGAGGTCCTGGTGCCGGCGCAGATCACGGTCCTCGACTTGGTCACCCAGTGCGACAAGACACTCTCGCGCAGCGATGCGCGTCGCCTCGTGCGGCAGGGAGCGGTCTCGGTGGCGGGCGAGACGATTCGCGGAGAAGGCGAGAACGACGTCCTCACGGACCTTGGCGGCAAGACCATTCAGATCGGCAAGCGCCGCTGGTTCAAGCTGCAGGTGAAGTAGCGCGCAGCGTGTGCGGCCTTCAGCGGCTGTCCAGGAGCTCCACGAAGAGCGCGTCGAGCGGCTCGAGGCTCTCGACGTACCGATAGGGCCCGCCCTGCACGCAGTCGTAGTCGGCGTCGCTGAAGTAGTTCGTCCCGCGCGGCGTGGCGACGCTGAGCGTTCGCATCGTCCCGGTCTTGGTGCACTCGCCGGGACGCTTCTGCTCTTGGAGGTCGGCGAGCACGGCGCGCACGCGCACGAGCTCGGAGGTGGCGTCGAGGATGAGTTCGGTCGTCACCATTTCGCGAGGGCCCGATGCGCTCGGGAA
This sequence comes from Myxococcales bacterium, assembly GCA_016703425.1. Lineage (NCBI taxonomy): Bacteria > Pseudomonadati > Myxococcota > Myxococcia > Myxococcales > Myxococcales bacterium. The sequence continues at coordinate 510,250 of JADJCA010000009.1, read as the reverse complement.
GCATCGCCGCGCCAGGAGGCGCCGACTCTTCACGCTGAGCGTGTATTCCGCCGTGCCGGGCGCGCAGTGGTCGTTCGGGGAGCTGAGGGCGCCGAGGACCGATCGCTCGAGGATCAAGAAATGGCTGTCGCTCGGAACGACGCGCACCGTGTCCTCGTTGACGGGCGGCGGGGGCGTGGCGGCGGCGACGCTGCTTGAGGGCGTGGCGTCCCGCCCGACGACCGATGGCCCGCCGTCACGGGAGGTGGCCCGCGTGCCTAGGTCGAGGTCGACCACTCCGCCACAGGCCGTCACCGACGCGAGAAGCAAGAACGCGGCGCGCATGGGCGGGACCCTAGCACCACGCGTGCCAAGGTCGCCGTCCCCGCCGGGTATCAGAAAGGCGGGTGCAGAACGGGCGGCGCTTCCCGTCCCGTGCGCTTCTGCCGTGCCAGCCTGTGCCTCGCGGCGTTGAGGTCGCTGAACCGCTCGGGCACCGCTACTCTGGGCGCGCATGGAACCCTGGATTCCGGCCCGCGTCGGTGACTCGGTCGAGGACGTCGACACGCCGGCCCTCGTGATCGATCTCGACGTACTGCTGGGGAACCTCGACGGGATGGCCGCCTACGCGCGCGCCGCCGGCGTGCGCTTGCGACCCCACGCGAAGAGCCACAAGTGCGTCGCCCTCGCCAAGTTGCAGCTCGCGCGGGGCGCCGTCGGCCTTTGCGCCCAGAAGGTTGGCGAGGCGGAGCCGTTCGTGACGGCCGGATGTGCCGACGTCCTTGTCACGAACGAGGTGGTCGGAAGAGCAAAACAAGCGCGCTTGGCCGCCCTCGCCGCTTCGCACCCAGCGGCGCGCCTCGGCATCGTCGTCGACGACGCGAGCAACGTCTTCGCTTGGCGTGACGCGTGTCACGCGGAGGGCGCTCGCCTCGACGTTTACATCGAGCTCGACGTGGGCCAACGGCGCGCCGGCCTGGAGACCTCCGATGAGGTCGTTCGTCTCGCGGGCCTCGTCCATGAGGCCGAACGGCTCTCGCTCCGTGGCCTTCACGCGTATCTAGGCTCGGCGCAACACGTACGAACACCGGAGGGGCGCCGTGCCGCCACCGCCGTCGCCATCGAGAAGGCGAGGCTCGCGCGGGCCGCCCTCGCGGCTGCCGGGCTCCCGTGCGAGATCGTGACGGGCGGCGGGACCGGGAGCTTCCCCTACGAATCGGCCAGCGGTGTCTACGACGAGCTTCAGCCGGGCTCCTACGCTCTGATGGACGTCGACTACGCCAAGAACGTTGCCGACTCGGCGACACCGAGCTTCGCCTCGGCGCTGCACATCTGGTCCACCGTGATGAGCGTGCGCGGCGATCGCGTCACGCTCGACGTCGGCACGAAGGCGCAGTCGACCGACTGCGGCCCGGCGCAGCCGATCTTGCCCGGGTTCCGCGCGCACGCCGTCAACGATGAGCACGCGATCCTTGTGCGCGACGGCGATGGCGCCGCGCCACCGCTCGGCGCGAAGCTCCGCCTCGTGCCCGGACACGTCGACCCGACGGTGAACCTTCACGATTGGTTCGTGGTCGTTCGCGCCGGTCGCGTCGTCGACCTGTGGCCCATCGACGCGCGCGGCGGCTTCTATTGACGCTGCGCGGTGTCAGCGCCGCGATCGTAGACATCTTGAAAGCGCAACATGTCGCCCAAGAACCGCTCATTGTTTCGCGGAAAGCCGCAAGCGGGCGCGAAGGCGTCGGCGTCTTTGTAGGTGCCGAAGAGCCGATCCCAAAGCGGGAGATCGGCGAAGTTGTACCGGTGAACGTCGAGTTGATGATGAATCGAGTGAAGCTCAGGCGTCTGGATGAAGTACTTGAGCCAACGGGGTGCCTTGAAGTTGGCGTGGTAGAAGTACTCGCCCGTGGCCGCGAAGAAGTTGTTCCAGAACGCGCCCTCGAGCGACACGCCGCAGAGCGGATACAAGACGAGGGCGCCGAGGACCGAGTCGCTGAAGATCTCGACGGGGTGCTTGTAGAACGACGTGGCGACCTCGATGCGCGCCGGCGAGTGATGCACCTGGTGAAAGATGCGCCAGAAGCCGTTGCGGTGCCGCAGGCGGTGCCAGAAATAGAAGAAGAAGGTCCCGACGAGCCAAGCGAGCGCCCCCTCGGCGGCCGGCGAGCCGAGCCGAGCGAGGCCAGCAAGCGAGGGGCCGCCGAGCCACGTGTTCCACACGCGGTTGAGCCCCAGCGTGATGACGAGTTGAGCGCCATTCAAAAGGAGCGCGCGCGCGTACCAGCCCGGGACGTGAGGCAGCGCACGCCCCGGGCGCACGCGCTCAAGGACCAGGAAGAAGAGCGTCGAGCCGATGGTGAAGACGGTGGGAAGGGCAAGCGTCATGGGGCACGCGGCGAAGGGCGGCGCTAGCGCGCCGGTGTCGGGAAGGGATCGGCGCCACGGAGCCGTTGCTCCACGAGACGCAAGAGGAGAGGAAGGGTGAGCGCGAAGACGACGGCGACGTAGGCTACGACATCGAAGCCGACGAGCTTGCGGTCCAGCGACGTCGACATGATGCGCGCCGATAGGCTTGCGCCAAGGCCCGCCGCGAGGTGCTGAACGGTCGATTGCAGCGACATGAAGCTAGCCCGCTCCGTCGGCCGGGGAACGCGCGAGGTGAGCGCCTGGTACGCGACGTTTCTCACCCCGTTCGCAAACATGAACGACATGAAGACGCCGTACATGCTGCCGAGGAAATGTGTGCTCCACGGGAGCGTGGCGGTGGTGGCGAAGCCCGCGTAGATGACAGCCGCTTGGATGACCGTCCCCACGGTGCCAACGCCCACGGCGCCGAAGCGATCGACGAGCTTTCCGGCGGCGCGCGTCGTGAAGAAGCTCACGATGCCACCTGCGAAGTACATGTATTTGAGCTGCGCCGTGGCCAGGCCCAAGTTGTTCTGGACGTAGGTCGAGATGTTCGGGATGAGAATGAATGCGCCCATGTTGACCGTCGCCGTCATGGCGTAGGAAGCCAGGACCACGTCGCGGCGCAAGAGCTCGACGGGAAAGCGCATGCGCTCGGGCGCCTTGTGCCCGAGCAAGTGGCCCCGGAGCGGGGGCAGGCGCGCCCGCACGATGGCCGTGAGGACGAGGCCCGTAGCCGCGATGGCATAGAGCGGCGTCTTCCACGTGCCCATCTCGGAGAGTGCAATGCCCAGCGGGACACCGAGCACCGACGCTGCCGCGAAGGCGCCCATGACCGCGCCAAAGGCCTTCCCGCGTCGCTCCTGCGGCACGACATCGGCAATGATGGCGAGCGAGATCGACGTCGCGGGTCCGCCGAAGGCGCCGGCCAACATGCGGGCGAGGACCAACGTCGTCATGCTCGTGGCGAGGCCGCCGGCGGCGGTGCCCAAGGAGAGGCCGATCATGGCGACCGTCAGGGCCGCGCGGCGCCCGAAGCGGTCCAGGAACATCGAGCCAAAGAACCCGGCGATGCCGGCGGCGAAGGTGTAAGCCGCCGTCGCGTCGGCGAGGTGCGACTCGGCCATGCCGATGGTCCGCGCGAGCTGCGGCCCAAGGGGCGCGAGGATCATGAAGTCGCAGATGTTGACGAACTGAACGGCCGCTACGAGGAAGAGCACGGAGCGCTCATCCGGCGCTCGCTCCTTCACTGCAGCCTCACCCATCGGATTCGTCTACCGCAACTCGCCAGCGGGCGGGGGACTATCGGCGCGCGCGACGCGCCAGAAAGGCGGTCGCCCGCCGTCCCGAGCAAAAGGGAAGGGCGGGCGACATGCAGCGGGCGCGCTGCGAGCGTTCAGCTCTTCTTTTGGTCCTTGTGCTTGCGACCGTGGTGCGAGCGCATCTCGTGCATGGCGGAGCGGACCGCCTTCGCCTCGTCTTGTGTGACGACGCCATCCGCAACGGCCTGCTTGGTCGCAGCGTTCACCTTGGTGACGCCAGCCTCGAAGCGATCGCGGATCTCCTTGGCCTTGTCAGCGGCGACGTTCTTCTCGGCGAGACGCTCCGATAGCTTCACGCGCATCTTGTTCACGCGAGTGTCGATGCGCTTCTGGAACTCATCGGCCTTCATCGGGAAAGAAGGCTTGTCCTTGGAGCCCCCGTCGTGGGCGCTGGCGACGGCGACAGTGCCGAAGGTGAAGAGGAGCGCGGTCGCAGCAAGGAGCATTCGCATGGGCTTCATGAGGGTTCCTTTGTTTTTCTTGGTTGTCGGTCGAGGCGAAGCAAGCAGGGTCGAAGCAAGCAAGCAGGCAGGCAGCAAGTCGCGGGACATCGAGCCCACCTTGCCAGCGTTGCGGGCCGTTCTCTCCGGCTCGCCAGTAAGACGCGCTGGTGCCCCCAAACGATTCGCCCCTTTACGCTTCTTCACGGCGAGACCGGTGCGTCGCTATCCTCGCGAAATGAGGACCCATACCGGCTGGCTCTTTGCCGCCGTTCAGCTCTTCTTCACGCTCTCGTGGACGGTGTACGTGGTCTTCCTTCCCGAGCTTGCGGGGCGCGTGGGCCTGGCCAGCTCCGTACCGACGCTCTTGCTCGCGGACCAGCTCGTCTTTCTCGCCACCGATCTGTGGGTCGGCCGCTACGCGGACCGTGCCCGTGACGTCTTCGTGCGCGGGGGCCGGTGGCTCGTGGCGGCCGTGGTCAGCTCGAGCCTCGCGTTTGTCCTCGTTCCTCACGCTCGAGGTCGCGCGTTGTTCTTGATCGTCGTCTTCGTGTGGGTCGCCGCCTCCGCGGCCTTGCGCGTTCCGCCGGCAGCGTTCCTCTCGCGCTTCGCCGGCCCGCGCGCCGGTCAGCGCGGCGCGGCGGCGTACGCCATGGGCATGGGGGTGGCCGGCGCGCTCGCGCCCTACGTGCAGATGCGCATCCGCGGCAAGAGTCCCGTTCTTCCCTTTGCGCTCTCAAGTGCGGCCGTCGTGATCGCAGCGCTGGCCCTCGTCTGGGCTCTCCGCGCGGAGCTCGACAAGGCGCTCAAGGACGACGGCGACGCTCCGCTCGATGCTCCGAAGACCGACGCGCCGGCGACGGTCGCAACGGCGGCAGCTCTGACGCTCGCCGACAAGCGCCGCCTCGCCGTCGCGGTGCTCGGCGCCGCAGCGGCCGCCGCGCTGGCCTTCCAGGTTCACTTTGCGCTTCGCTCCGCGGGGATCTTCATCAAGCTCGCGGGGCTTCCGTCCCTCCCCAACTTGATGCCCGTCTTCTGGGTCGGCTTCAGCCTCTCCATCTACCCCGTATCCCGCCTCGTGACAGCCCGCGGTGCGTTGCCGACCATGATCGCCGCCACGGCCTTCGGCGCCGCGGGGTCGCTAAGCGTCGAGTTCGCGCCGTCGCTCCCGACGGCCGTTGTCGGTCAGCTGGTGACAGGGGCTGCGTGGGCTGCGACCTTCGTGTCGGCCATGAGCGCGTGTTCAAGCCTCGGCCACGAAGGAGAGGAAGGACGCCTCCTTGGGCGATTCTTCGCGTTGCTTGCCGCGGCGACGTTTGCAAGGCTCGCCATCGTCACCGCCGGTGTCGACAAGTGGCCTTTCGTGGCGGGACGCCTTCGGCTTCTGGCGGCCGTCGCCTGGGGCGTTGCGGCGCTATGGCTGTTGCTCCGCGCGCGTCACGAGGTCCTCTCGCGGAATTCGAAAGGGGAGGCCCCCGCGACTTGAGTGTTTTCGTCGCACCGCGCTGGCGAGGGCGCTGGCGAGCGCGCTGGCGAGGCTGCGTCCCCTTCAAGACAACGTCTGGAGGATGTCGAAGAGCGCGTCGGCCACGGCGCGGGCGCCTCGCGGACGCTTGTCGCGGTCCTTCTCGAGGCAGGCGTCGACGAGCGTCGCGAGAGCGCGGGGCGCGTCGGGCCGAAGGTCAAGCAGGCGAGGCGGCGCGTCGAGCAAGACTTTGGAGAAGATCTCCGTGAGCGTCGAGAGCTCCGTTGTCGCGCGCGTCGCGATGAACGGCGGACGCCCGGAAGCCAGCTCGAAGAGCAAGACGCCGAGCCCCCAAACGTCGGTCTCCTTTGAGGGGCGCTCGCCGCGGCATTGCTCCGGGGCCATGTAGGGCGGCGACCCGATGACGCGACCATCCTTGCCGCGCGCGCCCGCCATTCGCGCCTCGGCGGCGCCGAGCCCGACGAGCGTCGTGGCGGGACCGTCGACGTAGACGTTGGACGGCGACAGATCCAGGTGCAAGACACCGGCGGCATGCGCGGCGTCGAGTGCCATCGCTACGCGCGCGACCGCTTGGACCGCGTCGGGGAGCGCGAGCGGGCCAGCGACGAGCGCTTCGGCGAGGGCGCGGCCTCTCCATCGCCACGCGAAGTAGTGACCTTGGTCCGCGGCGCCGACGGCGACGAGCGCACCCAAGTGTTCGTGTTCGACTTTCGCAGCCAGCTCGGCGCGCTCCGCGAAGCGACGCTCTCCCGCGCCCGACTCGACGGCGCGAGCGGGCACGATCTCGAGGAGCAACGCGGCCCTCGTCGCCGTGTCGTCGGCGAAGTGACGGCGATCGGGGGCCGATTCGCGAATGCGAAAGCGACCGGCTATGAGCTCGCCGGGCGCGAGCGCGGCCCTCATGCCCACGATGGAGGTGGCGGCGGCCGCGTCGCCGAGCAGGGCCGTGAGCGGATCGCTGTTGCCCGTCGTCGAGAAGGTGCGCGCGTCGGCGATGTCGAGGATGCCCTCGCTCGTGGCGTCCACGACGCCGAGGTCGTGGGGGCCCGGCCTCGATGGAACGGCACGCTCCTCCCGCAGCGGCACGAGGCGCGAGAGTAGGCCAGCGTCTCCCTCGCGGCCACGTGTCGCCGCGTCGTCGAAGGTGAGGTCGCCAAGGGTGAAGCGCCCGCGTTCGCGTTCTCGTTTGGGCAGCGGGCGGGCGACGACGCGCGTGGCACCAAATGCCGATGAGCGAACGCGGACGTCGGTGGCGAACACCTGCAGGAACCTTCCGCGCACCGCGGCGTCGGCGGCCCGCAGCGCGCCGAAGACGAGCGCGCAGGTCCAGGTCAACATCGCCACGAGCAGCACCAACGCGAGCCGCGGCTCGTCGCCGCTCCAATCGAGGCGCGCAGCAACGACGGCGGTCGTGAGTCCGCCGCTCAAGAGCGCGAGGTGGCCCGCGGGCACGCGCGCCCGGCGGTGAACGAAGCCCCACGTCTGCAAGACGATGCCATGCTCGTCGAGCAGGGCCTGCGCCAGCAGGGCCGCGCCTTCGGTGCTTTCGGTGCGCATCACCAACGTGCGGCCGGCGGCCGAGAGGCGAACGCGACTTGGCGCGTAGACGCGCGCCGTGCGCGGCAGCTCGGTGGCGGCCAAGATCGGCGTGTCGTCGACCGAGATGCCGCGGGCATCGACGCGAACGACTCCCTCGCGCGCCGCGCCCGTGCGAGCGAGCCAATAGCCGCCGCCCAAGCCGAAGACGAGAAGGAGCGGCGCGAGGAGACGCAAGAGCAGCGCGCCGTCGGGGTCGCCCTGCCAGTTCTCGGAGGCAAAGACGAAGGCCGTTGCCCCGAGACCCGCGAGCACGGCAGCCACGGCTGCGAGATGTCGCAGGCGCCCGGTGACGACAACGTTCGCTCGGACCGCCGTCGCCATCGCTTAGGGCACCTCACTCGCGCGAGCGCAGCTCCGAGGTGGGCTCCCCGTCGTGCCCGACCGCCTCGTGTCCGACCCCGTCGTGTCCGACCCCGTGGTGTCCGATTGGAGCGTCAGTTCGCCTTGCACGAGTCCCTGAATCCTTTGCCGCAGCCGGCGCTGGGGGCAGGAAGGTCGTAGTCGTCGCCGACGAGGGCTGGAGACGCTTCGAATTGGATGACCATCGACAGTGCGTCGCACTTCTTGGATTTGAAGTCGTCGCGCGAATCGGTCATGAGGTCGGCAGCGGAGCAGACGACGCTCTTCAGGGTTTGGTAGAGCAACGCCTTCGAAGGGCTGCAAAGGAAGGCCTCCTCCTCCGGTGCGGGGGCCTGATCGACGCGTAGCGCCCCGAGCCGCGAGAGCACGTCGTCGATGCTGGACCGGCCCCCGAAATAGCCGTCGGTGAGGCGAAAGGCTGCTGGCGTTGCCGTCGGCGTGTCGGGGCTGCCTTGAGGAATGTCGGCGCCCGCAGCGTCAAGCGGCACGAGGCGCGCCGAGAAAACGGGGCTGCCTGTCTCGAGGACCTGCGTTCCGAATACGATCGGCACGACCGTGCGAACGTCAGAACGGCGGGCATCGAAGACGAGGCGGTGGTCTTTGACCCAGGCGCGTCCCACGTTGCGGAGCGGGGTTACGCCGCCGTCCGCGTTTCGGACGACGGACTTGGACGGCACGGACCACCGGTCGGTGCCATCGAAGCGCGCCGGGTACGGAGCGCGCGGCGCTCCCCCTTCGACGAAGTAGCCGCAGCGTTCATCGGCGAGCTCGACGGCATGCGGTTCGCGGATGCCGAAGGATTCGATGAGGGACACCTCGACCTCGTCATCGTTGGCCTTGCCGTTGTAGCGGCTCAAGAAGATGAGGAGGTTGAGGATCCCGCAGCGGGCGACCCGGTCAACCGTTCCGCTGTAAGCGAAGCTGGCGCTGGGCACGCGCTCGATCTGCTTGTTCAGCTCGAAGAGGGCGTTGTCGACGCCCCCATCGAAGTCGCATCCCATCGTTACGAGGGGGCGAGCCGGAAGAACGCAGCTCGGATCGGAGCGACTCACGCCAGTGCGCGAATCGCACGTGCAGGTACCGTCGAGATCAAAGCCAATGGGCGTGCCGGCGTCGGCGCGCCCCGTGAGGTTCGCCGAGCGAACGGCGAACACCAGCGGTGGCAGGCTCTCGCCCGGGTCGGACGCGTCAGGCGGCTCACCCGGGCCTACGTGCGCGCAGGGGTCGAGCCCCGCGGCGTCCGTCCCCGCTTCCTCCGAAGGGCTGACGACGAAGTGATCGTCGCCGATTCCTACGAGCGAATGGCAGGCCGCGAGTGTGGCGAAGACGAACGAGCCAACAAGCAGGACCCGCAGCGCCTGCGACTTCAAGGGCGCGCACCCCACGCCTAGAGAGCTCCCCCGACGACGACCGCCGCGCCGCCCGCGAGCGGCACCGTCGCGGCGCGGAACAACGCCCTGCCGGCCGAAGGAGCCGACGACTTGGCCGTGAAGAACAAGAAGGCCCCGGCGGCGCCCAGCACGGCCCCCGCTGCAACGGCTACGTTCGCGACCACCGCCGCGTCATGCGCCGACTGGAGGCGCTCCGATGCGTCGTCCTTCGCGCTTTGCGTCGGGCAACGGTCACTCGGACACAGGTCCTTCGCGCCTTGGTTCTTGCTGATCGCGACCGCCCCAAACACGAGCCCGACGGCGACGCTGGCACCGCCGCCAGCCATGAGCGCGACGCCAGCGCCGCGCTGAATGCGTGGCGCCTCGGAGCGTGGCGCCGGCGGAGCTTCCATCGATAGGTGGGCCGGTTGCACGGGCGTCGCGAGCGGCGTCAGAGTGTCCGGCGGGACGGAGGACTCGTCTTCAAGCGGAGCGATGGAGACGAGCTGCCGGTCCGCCGTCGGCCCCACCACGGCGGTGTACATCCGCACCCGCTTATTCGGTGCCGACACCTCGATGACGTGTGTGCCCGGATCGACGGGGACCTCGCTGCCGAAGGCAGCCTCCGCGAGAGGGCGCCCATCGAGCAAGACGCGGAGGCCGTCGGTCCTCGCCTCCGCGGGTACGCGCAACGTCACGTAGGAGACGCTGGGAAAGACCTTGGCCTCGTGCTCGCGCGCAAGGGTGACGCGATCTTCGCGCCGTCCCAGTGACTCAGCGGCGACCTGCCGAAATTGAGCCCACGCCGACGCCGCCTTCCCGATGGTCTCATTGCACAATGCAAGGTTCAAGAGGGTGCCGGTCGCGGTCTTGTCTAGCTCGTAGGACGCACGGAACTTCTCGCAGGCGGCCGCGTGCTCGCCTTTTTGCGTAAGGGTGCGGCCTTCGAGGAAGAGCTTCTCCGCCAAGGGGCGATCCTGCTGGGCGCGCGCCGGAGTCGCGGTCGTCGCGCAGAGGACCACCAGCGCGAGGACCGCGAAGGGATGTTTCGGCGCGGAGCCCCAGGAGCGTTCGGCCGGACTTGCGCTGGTGTGGAGCGCAATCACGTCGTCAAAGCCTAGTGGCTTTCAGCCGTTGGGTCGAGCTTCGTGCTCGTGCCCCTGGGCCCGCTCCTATTTCCCCGGGGTGTCGTCGGCAAGGCCTTGGGCGCACTGGGCGGCGCCGACGCCGACGCCGACGCCGACGCCGACGCGGTGAGCATGGCGAGCGGCGTCGTCGTGACCCTGTCCGTCACGCTGGCCGCGGCCCCGGCCGGTGTCGAGCGCTCGCCGGGAGGTGACGCTGGTTGACTCGCGGGAGCGGACGGGGGCCCTCCAGGGCCACCAGACGGGCCACCAGATGCGGGAGCTGAAGGGGCGCGCACCACGAGACCGATCCCTCCTAGCAGCGTCGCCGCGACGACACCGAGCACGAGCGGTCGCCAGCGCCGCGCGGCCGCAGCCGGAGGTTGGTTCGACGCCCGGTTGTTGGCGACCCAGGGTTTTGCCGTTGGGTTGGTCGACGGTCGGGCAAGGCTCGCGGCGCGTTGGGCCTCGAGATCGGTCGCCGAGGGCGTGCGGTCGAGGCTTCCGAGGCGGACGATTCGCTCCACGAGGGCTCTCGATGCTTCGCTGCCGAAGGGGAGCAACGCGACGGCCAGCTCCCCGACGTTCTGGAAGCGCTGCGCGGCGTCCTTCTCGAGCGAGTGGAGGAGCACGGCCTCAAGGTTCTTGTCGATGGCCGGGCGCAGCTGACGAATGTCTTTGGGCGGATCGGTGAGGATGCAGGCGATGACGCTCGCGTAGGTCTCCGCTTCGAAGGGAGGCTCACCGGTGAGGAGCTTGAAGAGAATCACACCGAGGGACCACACGTCGGAGCGCGCATCGGCGTTCTTGGCGCCGCGCAGCTGCTCGGGCGACATGTACGCGGGCGAGCCCAGGACCGCGTGCGATGTCGTGATCTCCGCCTGACCGAAGTCACCAGCGGTCTTCGAAATCCCGAAGTCGAGCACCTTCACCAGCGGCGCGCCGTCCAGGCGTTGGGTCAGAAAGAGGTTCGACGGCTTGAGGTCGCGGTGGACGATGCCGCGGGCATGCGCCTCGGCCACGCCAACGGACGCCTGAAGGATGAGGTCGACGGCTTCTGTGACCGGGAACGGCCCATCGCGCCGGAGCAACTCGCCGAGGTCGTGCCCCGTCAGGTACTCCATCACGATGTAGGGCACCCCGTTGGGTAGGTTGCCCACGTCGCTGACCTGCGCCACGTGTTCGCTCTTGATGCGCACCGCCGCTTTGGCCTCGCGAGAGAAGCGCGCGACCGCTTCTGCGCTGCCGGTGGCGTCGGGTAGCAAGAACTTCATCGCGTACGGCTCGCCGAGCTCGAGGTGCGTGACCGCGACGACGAGGCCCATGCCACCCTGACCAAGCATCGCGTCGACACGGTACTTGTTGGCGATGACGTCGCCGACTTGGGGGAGCTTCGCCAGGTCGCCACCCCCGGCGAGGGTCACCGTCCTTCCATCGGGTTCGGAGCGCACCAATGGGGATTCTATCGACGGCCCAGGCCCCGCTTCAAGTCGACCCGGCAAAAACCCTGAGGATGCGCGGGTTTTCGGGAATCATCTGCTTGAAACCTCAAGCATTTGTGCTCGGCCCCTCGCCCGCGACAGGTGGCCGCACCGATCGCCTTCGATCGCTCCGCCCTCCATCGCCCGGAGAGCGCATAGGCTGAGCCTCGATGCCCCTCAAGAGTTACGCGTCGGCCGCCCTAGTCCTCCTCGTGCTCGTGTCCAGCTGCGGCAAAGGTGGCGACTTCGAGGGCCGCGTGACCATGACCGTCGCCCGCGCTGGCGCGCCCTCTTCCGAGATGGTCTTCGAGACCGCGGCCGGCCACGTGCGACTCGCGATGACGTCGGCAGGCGCGGGTGCCGGCGGCTACGCGCTCGTTCGTCCCGATGGGCTCGCCGTCTTTGTGTCGGAGGCGGACAAGGCATGGTCCGATCTGTCGATGGCCAAGAGTCGTGTCGCCATGGCCGAAGCCAATCCGCCTGGCACCGGCGCGCCGACCATCAAGCGCACGGGACGCCAAGAGAAGGTGGCCGACCAGTCCTGCGAGGTCTGGGAGATCGCGCACACGAGCGGCAAGCGCACGGAGGCGTGTATCGCGCAAAACTTCATCGGCTTCGATTTCGGAAGCCTCATGCCTGGCGCAGGGCCCTTCGCTGGCGGCACCGACGACGTGAAGAAGGAGAAACTCTTCCCGATGCGGTCCGTTGAATACGACGCCGCTGGCAAAGAGACCTCGCGCATGATCGTGACGCGCGTCGAGAAGACGCGCATCGACAAGGCACGCTTCGACGTGCCCAAGGACTACGCCTACGCAAAGAAGTGAGCGAAGGCGGCTCGCGGTGCGGTGCGGCCAGGCATGGCCCGCCGTTCGTCGTAGCTGGCTCAGCGGCGCCTTCGCCGTCGAGTCATCAGGGCGACGCCCAGCATCATTGCGACAGCGTCCTTCAACGCCGCCGAGTTCGGCGCCGCGCGGCAGCCGCCGCCGTCGTCCGTCCTCGTGGGGACCGCGTCCGATTGCGTCGTGCTGCCACCGGGATCGGGCGCGCCGGTGACGGGCAGGGGAGCGCCGCTCACGGAGGAGCCGCCGCTCGCGGCGCTCGCGTCAGGAGTCGTCGAGGTGGTGCCGCCGGCGTCGGTCGATGGCACCGCGGCGGCGTCTTTCGGTGTCCCGCCGGCGTCGCCTCCGGTCGTCACGCCTGCGTCACTGCCAACGATCGCCGCCGTGCACTTGCCCTGCGAGCAGACGGGCTTCGAGGCGCTGCACTGGCTCGCGCTGTTGCACGCCTGACACCCGCCGGCGCCGGCGCAATAGGCGGACGCGCACTGGTCGGCGCGTTGGCACACGTAGCCGTTTTGGAGCGGCGCGTCGCACACGTCACGGGCTCCGACGATGGTCCCAGCATCGTTGACGATTCCCTTGTGAACGCACGCCGTTGATGCGCACATTGCGTCGGTGGTGCAATCGGCGCCGTTGGGCTGTGTGCCGTCGGGCGCCGCGAGGCCCTTGGCGCGAAGCCACGTCGCCGTCTCCGGCGGGTAGAAGCCGACGGCGAAGTTCAATGAGCCGGCGTTGCAGAAGGTCGCCGACGCGCCGCCTTGGGTCACTCCGGCGAGGCGGTCCGCGCCCGACGAGGAGTCGATGAGCGCGCCGCCGCTGTCGCCCTTGCACGTCGAGCCAACGGCCGACTTCGTCTCGACCCAGCCGCCGGCGAACGCCTCCAGCGTGACCGACAGCTTGTTGCGGGCCGTGTTGGCGATGGAGCCATCGGGGTCGACGCGGCCATAGCCCACGCTGACGAAGGGCGCGCCCTTCGCGTAGGTGGCGTAGGTCGCCGGCGGCACGATGGGCAAGAGCGGTGTCGCTCCGCTGGCGCCGTTGAAGGTCACGACGGCGAGGTCGTGTTCGTTGTCGTAGAGACCACCTTGCGTGGTCGGGAAGAGTTCGAAGCTCGACGCGACGAAGCTCGACGTGGGCGTCGCCGAGTTCGGTCCGAAGCGAATCCCTATGTCCGACGCCGGCCCCGCGAAGCCGACGTAGCAGTGGGCCGACGTGACGATCATCCCCGTCGTCCCGGAAACGCGAACGCCGGTCCCGGCGCAGCTTGCAGAGGTCGTTGGCGACAGCTTGAGGCTCAGCGAGACGACCGCCGGGTGCGTCGTGTCGGCGGAGCCGCCGACGATCTCTTGGCTCGACGTTCCGTGGCGGGTCCCTTCGTGTGGCGCTTCGCCTTCTCGAGGCTCTTGGGTGCACGCGAAGGCGGGGACGAGGGCAAGGAGCGTCAACGCGAGGAGCCTTCGCCGCATCGGTCGAGCCTATCGTGGGGCTCGCACCAATGGAGCCCCAGCGCCGGCAAGTTCATCGCGCCTTTCCGTACCTCTCTGGATGTCCGGCGACCGGAGCGCTATAGAGGCCGCCTCATGGCAACCCCCAAAGCGCCCGCGCTCTCCGGCCCCGCCCTTCGCCAGCTTCGTGCGCTCGGCCACGATCTCAAGCCCGTCGTGATGCTCGGCAAAGACGGCATCACCGACGCGGTCACGGCGGCCGCGAGCGCCGCGCTCAAGACCCACGAGCTCATCAAGGTGAAGATCCAGTCGGAGGCGCCGGTGGATCGCCACGAGGGCGCCAGCGCGCTGGCCGAGGCCACCGGCTCCGCGTTGGTGCAGGTCCTCGGTCGGACGTTCCTCCTCTACAAGCGCGCCCCGAAGCCGAAGATCATCCTCGTCAAGCAACGCTCTGCCTAGCGACCGGCACGAACATGCATCGATTCACGGGGATCGATGCACTAAGGTGCCGCCGTGAGCCAACCGACCGACCCCAACGCGCCCTTCGAGCCCTACATCGCACCGGCCACGGTGATGCGCGAGCTGTCGGTACGGGGCCTCATCCTCGGGACCGTGCTCGGCATGGTCTTCGGCGCCTCCTCCTTGTACCTGGTCTTGAAGGTCGGCCTGACGGTCAGCGCGTCGATTCCGGTTGCCGTCATCTCCATCACGTTCTTCCGGCTGCTCTCCAAGCTCGGCATGAAGGACGCGACGATCCTCGAGAACAACATCGTGCAGACAGCCGGGAGCGCCGGCGAGTCCATCGCCTTTGGCGTTGGCGTCACCATGCCAGCGATCATGATCTTGGGCTTCGACCTGGAGGTCACCCGGGTGGCGCTCGTGGCAGTGCTCGGCGGCTTGCTCGGCATCCTCATGATGATTCCGTTGCGGCGGGCGCTCATCGTCCAGCAGCACGGCGTGCTCAAGTATCCCGAGGGAACCGCCTGCGCGGAGGTCCTCAAGGCCGGCGCATCCCCCGAGTCGCTCGCCGCCGCTTCGCCGTCCGCGCGAGCGGAGGCCGCCCGCCTCGGTGGAAACGACGTGAGCGCGAAGACCATCTTCGCGGGCTTCGGCATCGGGCTCCTCTACAAGACCGCGATGGTGGCGCTGAAAGGCTGGCGCGACACGCCGGAGAAGATCTTCGGTGCGCCGCTCAAGGCCGGGAGCCTGTCGTGTGAGATCTCGCCGGAGCTGCTCGGCGTCGGTTACATCATCGGACCGCGCATCGCCTCGGTCATGTGCGCCGGCGGCGCGCTCGCGTACCTCGTCCTCATTCCGCTCATCAAGTTCTTCGGCGAGGGCATGACGGTGGCGCTGCCGCCGGGCACGATTCCCATCGCCCAGATGGAACCGGGGCAGATTCGCAGCGCCTATGTCCTCTACATCGGCGCCGGCGCCGTCGCCGCCGGCGGCATGATCAGCCTGGCTCAATCGCTGCCCACCATCTGGCGCGGCCTCAAAGAGGGGCTTCGCGATTTTGCGCCGCGCGCCAACGCGACCGGTGGAAGCGCGGCCGGTAGAAAGGCGACCAGCGGAGCAAGCGGCGAAACGCCCCGCACGGAGCGCGACCTGCCGATGAAGACCGTGCTCATCGGCATGTTCGCGTTGGTCTTGGCCATCACGCTCGCGCCTCAACTGAAGATGAACGTGGCCGGAGCCGTGCTGGTCGTCGTTTTTGGGTTCCTCTTCGTCACCGTGTCGTCGCGGCTCACCGGCGAGATCGGCTCCTCCTCCAACCCTATCTCGGGCATGACGGTCGCCGCGCTGCTCTTGACGTGCCTCATCTTCTTGGTGCTCGGCTGGACCGGCTCCGGCTACTACGTGACGGCCCTGAGCATCGGCGCCGTCGTTTGCATCGCCGCCTCGAACGGCGGCACGACGTCGCAAGATCTCAAGACCGGGCACCTCCTCGGTGCGACGCCGCGGCTCCAGCAAGTCGCCATCCTCATCGGGGCCCTCGCTTCGGCGCTCGTGCTTGGTCCGATTCTCCTTCGCTTGAACGACACGGGGACCGTCTACGTGCCGGTCGCCAGCGCCAGCGCCGCGGCCAACGCCAGCACCGCCGCGCCGATGCACGTCGAAGCGAGCACGCTCCACGTGCGCGAACCGCTGAAGGGTGCGCAGGCGCAGGCCGACGCGAAGAGCTACCTCGTCTGGCACAAGCAAGACGACGTCGGCGGCCCGCCCGGCAAATACCTCGTCGACGACAAGGGCGACGCCGTCTACCTCGTCGACCCGGGCATCAACGGCACGCACGCCAAGCGGCCCGACGGCACGCCGGTCGCAAAGTTCGACGCGCCCAAGGCCACGCTCATGTCGTACATCATCAAGGGCATCCTCGATCGGCAGCTGCCCTGGGGGCTCGTGCTCTTCGGCGCGATGATCGCCGTCGTGCTGGAGATGAGCGGCATCCCATCGCTCGCCTTCGCCGTTGGCGTTTACCTGCCCATCTCGTCGTCGACGCCGATCCTCGTGGGCGGCGCCGTGCGATGGCTCGTCGACCGCGGCCGTCGCAAGAAGCTCCTCCTAAAGAAGCTCTCGGAAGAAGACATGGTGGCGGAGAGCGACAAGAGCCCCGGCGTGCTTATGTCGTCGGGCTACATCGCGGGTGGCGCCATCGCCGGCATCATCATCGCGGCCGTCGCCGGCGCCTTTGAGAAGGTCGACGCGCGGCTCGCCGATTGGGCCACGAAGAACAATCCGCTCTTCGCGGGGCCGCACGCCAACGCTCTCTCTCTCGTGCCCTTCGTGCTGATCGTCGTCGCGCTCTACCTTGTGGGTCGCGAGTTGGTCCTCTCGGCGAAGAACGTCGACGCGGGCTGACGGTCGTCGCGCCGTCACGGGGCGCTGTCGGCCCGCTGCACGGCGCGATTGCGCGCGCTCTTTGCCTCTCGCCCCAAGAAGCGGCCCGTCGCGGTCTTCGCCTTGCGAAGCGCTTCCGGCGTGCCCTCGAAGACGATCTCGCCGCCGTCGCCGCCACCTTCGGGGCCGAGCTCGACGACCCAGTCGGCGCTTTGGATGACGTCGGGATGATGCTCAATCACCACGAGCGTGTCGCCGCGATCGACGAGGCGATGCAAGACCGTGACGAGACGCTTCACGTCGGAGAGGTGGAGGCCCGTGGTGGGTTCGTCGAGCACGTAGACCGTCGGCTCGTGTTGCAGGCCGGCGGTGAGCTCGGCGGCGAGCTTGAGGCGCTGGGCTTCACCGCCGGAGAGCGTGTTGGAGCCCTGCCCGAGCGCGATGTATCCCACGCCGAGATCGCCCAGCGTGCGGAGCGGCGAAGCGATCTTCTTGTGTGCCTTGAAGACCTCTGCGGCGTCGTCGGCGGAGAGCCGCAGGACGTCACCGATCGACAGGCCTGCGTAGCGAATCTCGAGCGTCGCAGGCTCGAAGCGCGCGCCGCCGCAGGACGCGCACGGCGTGACGACGTCGGGCAGGAACGACATCTCCGAGACGATGACGCCCTGCCCATCGCACTCGGCGCAGCGACCGCCGCTCCCGGTGTTGAACGAGAAGCGCGCCGCCGTGTAGCCGCGCACCTTCGCGTCGGGCAGGCTCGCAAAGAGGCGCCTGATGTCGTCCCAAATGCCGAGGAAGGTGGCAGGCACGGAGCGCGGCGTTCGGCCGATGGGAGACTGATCGACGGCGACGGCGCGCTTCACGGCGCGCGCACCCTTGAGCGTCGTGCGGCCCAAGGGCACGTCGGCCACGAGGCCGAGGGTGCGACGCAGCGCCGGGTAGAAGATCTTGCGAACGAGCGTCGACTTGCCCGAGCCGCTCACGCCAGCCACAACCGTAAGGCGCCCGACGGGCACGGAGAAGGTCACGTTCTTCAGGTTGTGCGCCGAGGCTCCGCCGAGCACCAGCGCGCTCGACGCCGGGCTGCGGTTCGCGCGTACGACGCGGGTCCGATCGAGGAGAGCCGCTGCCGTCGGGGAGCGCGGATCCGCGAGGACCTCGTGAGCCGGTCCCTGCGCCATGACGTGGCCGCCCTGCCGGCCGCCGTGTGGGCCAAGATCGAGCACGTGGTCCGCCGCGGCGATGGTCTCGGCGTCGTGTTCGACGACCAGCACCGTGGAGCCGGTCTTCGTGAGGGCCCTCAAGTTGTCCAAGAGGCGCCCCGTGTCGCGCGGGTGAAGGCCGATGGTCGGCTCGTCGAGGACGTACAGCGCGCCCGTGAGGCCGCTGCCAATCTGCGCCGAGAGCCGCAGCCGCTGCATCTCGCCGCCGGACAACGTGTAGGCCGCGCGGTCCAGCGCCAAGTACCCGAGGCCGACGTTCTCGATAAAGGCGAGCCGCCTAAGGAGCTCTTTGTGCGCAGCGTCCGCGATGGCCGCGGCGCGACCCTGGAACCGGAAGTTCCGCGCGACGCGATGCGCGCTCGCGACGTCGTGTGCCAGGAACGACGGATAGGTATGGCCGAAGAGCCGAACGCCGCGCGGCACCGCCGACAGGCGCGTCCCGCCGCACTCGCGGCACGGCTTCGCGCCGCCGTCGCCAATGTCGGCCTCCGGATCTTCGGTGCCGCGACCTTCGCACCGCTCGCATTGCCCTTGCTTCGTGTTGAACGAGAACGTGCGCGGATCGACCTCCGGCACGCCGGTGCCGCACTTGGGGCAGGTCCGTGCCGTCGACCACAGCTCCTCCTTCGGATGCGGCGCTGCCGTCGGCGGGCCGCGCCGCACGCGGAGGGCGCCGTCGCCCCACGCGAGCGCGCGCTCGTAGGTCGACCGTTCGAGGTCCCGCAGCGGACCGTAGTGAACGATGAGGTCGACGGTGTGCTCCACCGCCTTCTGGAGGCGCGGCGGCGGATCGATGGCGACGATGGCGCCGTCGACGCGCGCGCTCTGGAGGCCTGCGCGGGCCGCCTGCGTGAAGAGATCGAGGTACGTGCCCTTCCGGGCGCGCACCGCCGGCGCGTACACCGTGACGGGGTCTTCGCCCGGCGACTCAACGAGCGTGCGAAAGAGATCCTCTTCCGAGAACGACTGCACCGCGGCGTCGCAACGCGGGCAGTGAAGGTCACCAACCTTCGCGTAGAGGAGCCTCAGGTAGTGCGCCGCTTCCGTCACCGTCGCGACCGTCGAGTTGCCACCGGCGCGCGTGAGCCGCTGCTCGAGCGCGATCGATGGGGGAACGCCCAAGACGCGCTCCACGTCGGGCCTTGGCAACGTTGGAAGGAACTGCCGCGCGTAGGGCGTCAGCGTCTCCATGAAACGACGCTGGCCTTCGGCGAAGACCACGTCGAACGCGAGCGACGACTTGCCCGAGCCGCTCGGGCCCGTCACCACCGAGAGCTTGCCATGGGGAATGCTGCACGAGACGTGTTTCAGGTTGTGCTCGGTCGCGTTCTCGACGGTGATCGCGTTTGGGGCGCGGCCCCGGTCCAGCGCGCCGCGGCGCGGAAGCGTGGTGCGCTCTCGGAGCGCGATGCCCGTTCGCGAGTCCGACGCGGCGAGGTCCTCCGGGGTGCCCTGCGCCACCACGCGGCCGCCCTCGGGCCCCCCCCCGGGGCCGAGGTCAATGATCCAGTCGGCGCTTCGGATGACGTCCAGATCGTGCTCGACGACGAGCACGCTGGCGCCCTCATCCACCAGCGCTCGAAGCGCGTCGATGACGTAGCGCGTGTCGCTGCCGTGCAAGCCGGCGCTCGGCTCGTCGACGACGAAGAGCGCGCCTTTCGCGTCTTGCGCGAGGGCGCGGGCGAGCTTCAGCCGTTGCGCCTCGCCGCCGGAGAGCGTCGACAGCGGTTGCCCAAGGGGCAGGTACCCGAGGCCAACCCGGACGAGCGGCGACAGCGCTCGATGGAGGACCGGGTCCTTCGCCTCTCTTGGGTGGAAGAGTTCGAGGGCCCGCGACGCCGGGAGCTCGAGCACCTCCGCCACCGACAAGCCACCGTGTTTCACCGCCAGGACCTCGGGGCGGAAGCGTTTTCCGAGGCACGCGGCGCACAAAATGGCGACGTCCGCGAGAAACTGCATCTCGACGGTCTCGTAGCCCTCGCCGGAGCATGTCTCGCAGCGGCCCGAGCCGGGCCCGCCGACGTTAAACGAAAAGTGCGAAGGCCCCAGGCCTCGCATTGTCGCTCCCGGCTCGGCGCCGAAGCGCGCGCGGAACCGGTCCCACGCTTTCGTGTAGGTTGCAGCGTTCCCCCGCGCCGTGCGACCGAGCGGCGATTGATCCACAAGGACGGCGCGCTTGAGCGAGCCGATGCCGTCGACCGTTCGGAGGCCCTTGGCTTCCGGGACCGAGACGTCGCCGAGGGCGCGGGCCACGGCGCGGTAGATCACGTCGCCGGCCAAGGTCGATTTGCCTGAACCGCTCGGTCCCGTGAGCGCACAAAGCACGCCGAGGGGAACGTCGACGTCGACGTTGACGAGATTGTTTGCCGACGCTCCGCGGACGCCGAGTGCACCGCTTGCGTTGCGGCGCTCGGTGACGGCCGAGCCCTTGCGATCTTCGGCGCTCCAGGCCGCACCCGTTGGGAGGTCGGTTCGCTTCGCGAGGGCCGCCGGCGTGCCGTCGAAGAGGACGTGGCCACCGTCGTGCCCGGCGCCGGGGCCCAGCTCGATGACGCGGTCGGCGCTCTCGATGAGCGTGCGGTCGTGTTCGATCAGCACGACGCCGTTGCCCGCGTCGGCGAGCCGCTGAATGGCGCGGCCCAAGGCCGGCACGTCGAGCGCGTGAAGGCCAACGGTCGGTTCGTCGAGGACGAAGAGCGCGCCCGTGAGCGACGCACCGAGGGCCGTCGTGAGACCAGCGCGCTGCGCCTCACCCCCCGACAGCGTGCGTGCCTGCCGATCCAACGTCAGGTAAGCGAGGCCGACGTCTTCGAGGTAACGAAGCCGTGCCCCGAGCTCTTGTTGGAGCCGCTTGCCTTGCGGATCAGCGACGACAAGGGCATCGAGGCTCGCGCGCGCCTCTGCGATGGTGGCGGCGTGCCAGTCTCGGAGGTTCTTGCCGCCGACGCGGTAGCTGAGCGGCACCACGCCGAGGCGCGCGCCCTGGCAGGCCGTGCAAGGGACGTAGTCGCGGTAGCGGGCCAGAAAGACGCGGACGTGCATCTTGTAGGTGCGCGACTCGAGCCACTTGAACCACGCGCGGACGCCTGGGTACTTACCGCCCTCCCAATCGCCTTCGCCTTCGAGGACGAGGGCGCGCTGCGCGTCCGTGAGCGACGCCCACGGCACGTCGAGGGGGATCTTCTTCTTCTTGGCGAAGCGGATGAGCGTCTCGCGCTCCCACTCGGAGCTCGAGCCGCTCCACGCGCGAATCGCGCCCTTCGCGAGCGACCTTGAGGTGTCGGGGATGACCTTCTCCCAGTCGATCTCGATGGTGCGGCCGAAGCCGCGGCAGGCGGGGCACGCGCCGAGCGGTGAGTTGTACGAGAAGAGCGCGGCTCGCGCCGGCTCGAAGGCCTTGCTGCACCGGGGGCAGGCGAGGCCTCGCGCTAGCGAGAGGCGCCTCGGCGCGCTCTCGTCGGTGCCCTCGACGAGCAGCTCGGCTCGGCCTTCTCCGCGGAGCCACGCTGTCTCGACGGCCTGCTGCAGGCGCCGTGTCTCGCGCTTGGCGAGCGTTGCGCGATCGAGCACGACCTCGAGGCGCACATCGGGTGCCGTTGCCTCGCTCGGCCTCACGTCGTCGACGTCGCGCAGCGTGCCGCCCACGACGAGGCGGCGGTAGCCCTCCTTCGCGAGTGTTTCGCGCAGCTCCAGGAACGCCTCCGCATCGGCCGCGCGGACCACGTAGCTCACGCGCACGCGCTCCTTCTCCGTGCCTTGTGCGAGGAGTCGCTCGACGGCCTCGGCGGCCGCCGTAGGGACCGCCAGCTCACCGCAGTCGGGACACATGGGGACGGCCTCTCGCGCGAAGAGTCCCGCGAGGTACGGCTCCAGGTCCGCCATGGTGGCGAGCGTCGAGCGGCTCGACTTGATGGGG
Organism: Myxococcales bacterium; assembly: GCA_016703425.1. Classification (NCBI taxonomy): domain Bacteria; kingdom Pseudomonadati; phylum Myxococcota; class Myxococcia; order Myxococcales; species Myxococcales bacterium. The sequence goes on along the minus strand of JADJCA010000009.1, from coordinate 488,419 downwards.
GCGCGCCGATCGACGGCGACGGTGGCGGCGACGGGATCGAGCGAGTCGATGGGGGGGCGCGGCAAGCGTTCGAGGAATTGGCGCGCGTAGGGACTGAAGCTCTCCACGAAGCGCCGTTGGCCTTCCGCGTAAATCGTGTCGATGGCCAACGACGACTTGCCGGCGCCGCTCGGTCCCGTGAGGCACACGAGCTCGCCCGGCTCAAACGTCAGGCTGACGTTCTTGAGGTTGTGCGTGCGCGCGCCACGAAGGACTGCCGGGAGCATGGCGCGAGAAGGTAGCACCTCGGGTGCGGCGCCCAAGGGTAGCCGCGTGACCGGTTGCGAACGCTTCGGCCCTATTGGCCGATGGGCAGCGTGAGGCGGAAGCAGGCGCCTCGGCCGGCGCTCGGCAGGAGCGTCAGCGTCCCGCCGTGGGCCCGCGCGATGCGGCGGGCCAGCGGAAGGCCCATGCCCGTTCCGCCATCGCGGGAGCTCACGAGCGGCTCGAAGATCTTGTCGCCGAGGCTAGCCGGGACGCCCGGGCCGTCGTCTTCGACATCAACGGTCAAGAGTCCTCCGCTCGCTTCGCAGCGGGTCTGGATGCGAGGCCTTTCACCGCGCACTTGCACGGCGTTCTCGTAGAGCACCTTGAGGGCGCGGGCGAGCAGCCGATCGTGCGCGCGGAGTCGAGCGTCGCCGAGCGCGTCGACGAAGTGGGCGCAGCCCTCCGGAAGCTCGGCGCGCGCCAGCGCCACCACCTCGGCGATGTCAACCCACTCCCGGGTCAACGGCTCGTCGCGGGCGAGCGAGAACACGTCGTCGACGATGGCGCGCGCTCCGCGCACGCTACGCTCGATCTTCTCGAGGTGCGGTGCGCTCTCGGAAGGCTCGCGTTTGGCGAGGTAGGTGCTGCCATCGATGATGAGCAGGAGGTTTCGGAGCTCGTGGGCCACCTCGAAGGCGACCTCGCCAAGGAGCGCAAGGCGCTCGGCGCGATCGTCGTCCCCTGCGGCCCCGCTCATTTCGGAGGCATCGTATCGCGCTTCTCGCGCCGTCGCTTCTTTCGTTCCACGACGGCCCGGCGGCGAGCCTTGAGCCACTCGGTCGGTGCGCGGCCTTCGAGCGCCGGTTGCTCCGTGTGGTGCTCGTCGAAGGTGCCCGGCTCGTGACCCAGCTCAAAGACGGCGACCTCGCGTTTTCCGCGCTCGCCGAGCCGCAGCGGCATCACGGCGGCGCCGATGCCCGCGCCGACGTAGACCGCACCATCCGGCGGCTTGGCGGAGCGCGAGCCGTAGAGTCCGTGCACATACTTATGGCCCGCGAGGCGCCCCACCGAGAGCTCGTGGAGGCGCGCCAACGTGATCTGGCCGGCGTGCGTGTGACCGGAGAGGACGAAAGGCACGCCGGCCGCCCAAAGGCCGTCGGCCTCTTCGCCGATGTGTGAGAGCCCCAGCGTGGCCACGTTGGGCGTCAGACTCGCGATGGCCTTCGCGCGGTCGGCGTGCCCCGTGTAGGCGTCGTCGAGACCGAGCACTTGGAGTTTCTCCCCGCGCAAGGTGAGCGTCGTGACCTCGTTGGAGAGGACCAGCGCGCCGGCACGACTGAGCGCCCAGCGGACGCCCTCGGCGCCGGACCAGTAGTCGTGGTTGCCGAGAACGGCGATGACTGGCACGTGGAACGCCGAGACGACGCTTGTGAGCTCGTCCAGGAAGCGCTGGCTGTGGCACACGAAGTCGCCCGTCAAGACGACCAAGTCGGGCTCGGCTTCGTTGGCCAGGGTGGCGGCGTCGAGCTGCGCGCGCATCGGCGTAATGCGGCCAACGTGCAGATCCGTCAAATGCGCGATGCGGAGGTGTGAGAGCTGCTCTTTGTAGGCGACGGGCCCGGCGAAGTGGCGAACGCGGATGTTCGAGCGCTCCGCCCTCGCGGCCGACGCCGCCGGAAGCGAGCCGGGCAGCCGCATGCCGCCGCTGTGCGCCTTCGACGAGGGGTCCTGCGGAACGGACCGCGGCGAGGGCGGGCCCGATGGCGGGCCGGGCGGCGAAGACCTGGCCTCGTGGGAACGTCGGCTCACTCTTCTCACGGTCGCGCGTTCTTGGGGCCTTCGCAAGGTCCGGCGGCGAAATGGACGTGCGCGCGCGCCGTCCCCCTTCGTGCTATGCGAGGCGTCGCCGTCATGCCTCCCGAACCTGCCGATACCCCCGAACATTCCGAGCTGGAGCGCCGCATCGCGCTCCGCCGCACGTTCGCCATCATCTCGCACCCCGACGCGGGTAAGACGACGCTTACGGAAAAGCTGCTGCTTTACGGGGGTGCCATTCAGCTCGCCGGCGCCGTGAAGGCGAAGCGCGGGCGCGCCGCAGCCGTCAGCGACTGGATGGAAATGGAGCGTGAGCGCGGCATCTCCATCACCACGAGCGTCTTGCAGTTTCCCTATCGCGGCCTCTGCATGAACCTGCTGGACACGCCGGGCCACGCCGACTTCAGCGAGGACACCTACCGCACGCTGCACGCGGTCGACGGCGCCGTGATGCTGCTGGACTGCGCCAAGGGCGTTGAAGCGCAAACGAAGAAGCTGTTTCGCGTCTGCCGCCAGCGCAAGATCCCGATTTTTACGCTGGTCAACAAGATGGACCGGCCGGGCCGTGAGCCCTTCGAGCTCATCGGCGAGGTCGAGCATGTGCTCGGCATCGGCGTCTACCCGGTGACGTGGCCCATCTATCGTGGCGCGACGTTTCGCGGCGTCTACCACCGCGACTCGAAACAGGTATTCATGTTTGACGCCGGTCGCGCCGGTTCCAGCACGCAAGCGGGCTCCGAGCGCGCCGACTACGTGGCCACAGGCGTCGATGATCCGCGGCTCAAGGACGAGCTCGGCGACGAAGGCTACGCGCGACTCAAGGAAGACTCGCAGCTCCTCGAGATGGCCGGCGACGCCTTCGATCGCGAGAAGTTCTTGGCCGGCGACGTCTCGCCGATGTTCTTCGGTAGCGCCGTCAACAACTTCGGCATCCAGGCGTTCTTGGACGATTTTTGCGCGCGCATGCCGGGTCCCACACCGCGCGTCTCGTCGAAAGGCGTCGTCGCCACCGACGAGCCGTTCTCGGCCTTCGTCTTCAAGATCCAAGCGAACATGGATCGGCAACACCGCGATCGCGTGGCGTTCATCCGCATCTGCTCGGGCAAGCTCGAGCGCGGCTCGAAAGTGAACCATGTGCGCGAGGGTCGCTCGGTGCGCCTCGCCAACCCGACGACCTTCATGGCGCAGGAGCGCACCATCGTCGAAGAGGGCTTCGCCGGTGACGTGCTCGGCGTTTACGACCCGGGCATGTTCGAGATCGGCGACACGCTCACGGCCGGCGAGAAATTCACCTTCGAGGAGATTCCGAGCTTCGCGCCGGAGCACTTCGTACGTGTGGCGATGCTCGATCCGATGAGGCGAAAGCAGCTCAAGAAGGGGCTCGAGCAGCTCGCCCAAGAAGGCACGATCCAGCTCTACACGCCGGAGCGCGGCGGTGATCCGATCTTGGGCGCCGTCGGCCGGCTGCAGCTTGAGGTCGTCAAGCACCGCTTGAAGAGCGAATACGACGTCGACGCGCGCCTCGAGCCGCTGCAGTGCGATTTTGCGCGCTGGGTATCCAAGAAGGGGGGTGGCGACTTCGACCTCTTGGCCTTCGACCGCGAGCGCCTCGGAATTCCTGCGCGCGACGTGCGAGGGCGCGCCGTCGTGCTATTCGCCGGTGACTGGCAGCTTTCGAGCGCGAAGCGCGAGATGCCCGACATCGTCTACGCGGAGACGGCGCGCGGCGGCGAAGCGACTCAGCACGAGTGAGCCGCGCTTTCGCGCGCGGAAGTTCGAGAGGAATGCGGAGGCACGTCCTTAGCGACGACTCTTCCGCAACCATTGGACGAGATCACGAGCCGCCTCTTCGTCGGAGACGACCTCTTGGAACGCGAGCGTTTGCCGAATCTTCGCCGAGCTCACGACGAGATCGTTGGCGAGCGGCCCAAGGAGCGCGAGCTCGGGCGCGAGGGGCGCGTCGTCGTCGGCCTCCACGAGGCGAACCGTCTTGCCTGTGACACGCGCGAAAAGCGCGACGCGCTCGGCCATCGTTGGCGTGTGGCGCTCGCCAACGTTGAACACCAAGAACTCCTCGCCCGCCCGAGGGGCCCGCTCCGCCGCACGATGCTCGGCGGCCAGCGCGATGGCGTGAGCCACGTTCGCCACGTGGGCGTGAGTCAGTCGCAAGGGCGCGCCAGCGCGGCAAGGTAGCTCGCGCTCCTGCGGGTCTGAGGGCTCGTCCGACGTTCCGGTCCCGTCGATGGCATCGACGATGGCGCCGAAGCGCCGCTTCGGATCGCGCGAGCCGAAGACCCCGGGCAGCCGCAACACCGTCGTCGGCACGCGTGCGGCGCGCTCGCGGAAGTGCGCCTCGACGTCCTTCTTGTCGTAGTCGGGGCCGCCTTCGTGCGGAACGCCGAGCGCCTGAAACGGCTTCGGCACGGTGAGCGGCGATTGTTCCGTGACGAGGTCCTCAAGGTGGGCGCAGGGCAAGCCGTTGAGCCGCCCGAACTGCGCGTAGACGTCGAAGCTCGATAGCACCACGAGCGGTGCGCCGGCCGTTTCACAGGCGAGCCCCGTCGCTTCCGCGTCGGCACGCGACATGGCGCGCGTGTCGACGACGACGTCGGCCTTCGCGCGCGCCACAGCCAACGTGAGCGCTGACGGATCGCGGCGATCGACGAACACGTCGCTCACGCCCTCGCACTCGAGTGTGGTCGTTCCGCGATGGAGCACCGTCACGCGATGCCCGCGCGCGACGGCCGCGACGACGGCGGCGTGGCCGATGAAGCGGGTGCCGCCGATGAAGAGCAGGTGGGCCATCCTCGAGCTCCCTTCTTGCTACGGCGCGGGCGCCGCTGCAGCCTCCGTGCCTTGCGGCGCCTTTTGGGCGAACACGAGGACGTCGAGGCCGAACGCGAGCGCCACGCCGACAACGGTCCCGACGAAGTCCCACGTGAAGTCTCTCCACGACGGCGTGCCCAAGCCCAAGGCGTCGGCGCCTTCTTTGGCGGCTCCGACGCCGAGCCCCACGGCGCCGCCGAGGAGTGCGGCATCGAGTCGCTTGTCGAAGAGCAGCGAGCCCAAGCCGTACCCGCCGGCGCCGAGCGCAGCGCTCGCCCCGAAGTGGAGCGCCTTGTCGCGTCCGAACCAAGGGTCGGGGTCGTCGCTCGCCCGTGCGTCGGTCGCCAGCAGCACCCCCGCGGCCGCGCCCAAAAACGCGAATCGCGAAATCCAAGGACGGTTTGGGTGTGCGCGTTTCATGAAGTGCTTCGATAGGGAGCTTCGGCAGGGGTGAAGGGAGCACATTCCCGGCCTCCGAACCGGCCTCAGCGTTGAGCAGCGTAGAACACAACCCGCGGCCGGGTTTCGGGTTATCCTTGCGAGGGTTTTGTCCGGGGGCCCCTCCGGTAGCTCTGGCGACCAGCGCGACCAGCGCGACCGCCCCTCGAAACACTCACCGATGCGCCCTGTTCCCAACGAGTCGAGAATCCCGGTTGGCCAGATCCTGGTCGGCAAGTACCGCGTGACGCGCGAAATCGGGCGGGGCGGAATGGCGGCGGTCTACGAGGCTGAGCACCTGTCGCTCGGCAAGAAGGTGGCCGTCAAGGTGCTCGCCGCCGAGCTCGCCGCGTCGACCATCGTCATCGAGCGCTTCTTTCGCGAGGCCCGCGCCGCCGCGAGCATCAAGAGCCCTTACATCGTCGACGTCTACGACTCCGGTCGCCTCGAAGACGGTCGCCCGTTCATTTGCATGGAGATGCTCGATGGCGAGTCGCTCTACGATCGGATGGCGCGCGTCCGCATCATCGACGTGGAGACCACGCTCCGCGTCATCTCGCACTGCGCGAAGGCGCTCGCGAAGGCCCACGCCGCGGGGATCGTTCACCGCGATCTCAAGCCGGAGAACATCTTCCTCACGAAGGACGAGGAAGGGCAGAACCTCAGCAAGCTGCTCGATTTTGGGCTCGCGAAGTTCTACGAGCCGGTGTCGTCGCCGGATCAAAAGGCCGCCCGCCTGACGCGCGAAGGCGCCGTCTTCGGAACGCCCGCGTACATGTCGCCCGAGCAGGTGAAGGGACAAGGCTCGGTCGATCATCGCGCCGACCTGTGGGCCCTCGGCTGCATGGCCTTCGAGTGTCTCATCGGGCGCCCCGTGTGGAACACCGACCAAGGTGTGGCGATGACCTTCGCGGCCATCGCGACGCACCCCTTGCCGGTGCCTTCGCAGATTCGCCCCGATCTGCCGAAGGCCTTCGACCAGTGGTTCTTCCACGCACTCGAACGCGACGCCGACAAGCGCTTCCAATCGGCGCAGGAGCTCGCGTCGGCGCTCGTGCGCGCGTTTGGGCGCAACTCGAACCCTCACCTCGGCGAGAGCGACGACTTCTTCCCACGCACGCCGGCGCCTTCCGCGGAGGCGTTCAACCTCATTCCCACGGCGCCGCGCTCCTCGCCCAACGGTTTGCCGGTGCCGCCGGCGCCGCCGTCGGGCCCGCGCGGTCCCTCACCGGCGCCCTCGGAGAAGACGCTCAGCGCCGCCGAGATGCCGCCCACGTCGCGCAGCTCGCTGCAGCAGCCGACGATGCTGCAGGCGCGTCCGCCGTCGCCGCTTCGCTGGGCCCTCTCGTCGGTGCTCCTGATCGTCACGTCGCTCGCCGCGTACGTCGTGTGGGCCAATTACCTTCGGCCTCAGCTCTTCGCGCCGACGGTCATGTCGTCGGCGGTGCCGGTGGCGTCAACGACCGCCTCGGCGGCGCCCATGGTTCCGCAGAAGCCCGACGAACCGAAGTGGGTGGCGGTCATCGGTGAGGGCCAAAAGCTCTTCGCCGAGGGGGACTCGTCGGGTGCGCTCAAGAAGTTGCAAGATGCAACCCTCCTCGGCGCAGCCCCCGTGGCCAAGCTCTTCGCGGAGCAGATCCGCATGACCCAGCAGTCGCAAGGCGCCTGCAAAATGGCTTCGTTCTCGAGGCCGCGGACGATCCCGTCGCAGGGTCTCGGTCGTCCGACCGTCGTGCCGCTCGGCCGCGGCTCGCTCGTCGCGTGGACCGACGACCACGAGCAAGCGGGGCGCGAGCACGTCTACGCCGTCGTCCTCGACGAGTTCGGTCGCGCCGTGTCGGCGCCGCGCGACCTCACGCCGGAAGCCAACGAGATCATTCGCGGCTCGCTCCTCGGCGTCGGTGATCGGAGCGTCCTGCTCTATTGGGACCGCGCCGGCCGCGAGCCCGGCGTGCGGGTGCGCTGGATCGACGCCGACGGTCGCATCGGCGGCGGCAGCATCCTCGTGGGCGCCGGTCGCCCGGGAAACTACTGGCCTGCCATCGAGAAGTCACCCGATGGCTTCATCGTGGCGTGGCACGACGATCGCGACCGCGACGGCGACGACATCTTCCTGCGCAAGCTGGGCCCGGAGCTCGAGCCGCTTGGTTCGGAGGTTCGCGCGACCGACTACGCCGCCTTCGCCGGCCGCCCGGCGCACGCTCGCGTTCCTGACTTGGCCATCGCCGCGAGCAACGTGTTCCTCACGTACACGCTCGAGCGTGGGACGCAGCGACTCGTCTACCGCATGCGACTAGGCCTTGGCGGTCCGGAGCTCGCGAAAGGCCTCACCGAGCGCGCTGGCAAGACGCCGGACCGCGAGCTTGGCAAGGCGATGCTCGTCAACGAGGACAAAGCGCCCGGCGATGCACCGACGGTCGCTTGCGGCACCGAAGGTTGCTTCCTCGCCTGGCACGGCGAGAAGGGTGGCGCCTACGCGGCGCTCATCGATCCGAGCAAGGGCGACGTTGTTTGGCGGAAGAAGTTCGCAGAGAAGGGCGCGCGCCCGTCGCTCGGTGTCGGCGCCGACGGCTCGGTGGTGGTGGCCTTCTACGAGCAAGGGCGCCTCAAGATGGCGCACCTGTCGCGGGACGCGACCGTGAGCACACCCAGCACCATCGCCAAAGCGAGCGCAGACCAGCCACGACCGTGGATCGCGCCGGGCAAAGGGAAGGGGGAGTTCTTCCTGGCCTGGCAAGACAACGAGTCGCCCAACCGCGCGGAGCCGTATTCGGCGCGCGTGGTGTGCCGTCCGTGATGCCGCCGGGCGCTCCGCCGCCCCACACAACGGAAACGGCAACGGCAGCGGCGACGGCGACGAAAATGCAGTCTCGTTCGCGAATCTTGCTCGAGGCGCTCGTCGCGAGCGCCCTTGTGACGGCCGCCGTCGCCGCCGCGGCTCGCCTGCCGGAGCGCTTTGTTGCGTTCTCCGTCGGCGGGGCGTTTCTGTTCGCCACGTGGGTCTTGGTTTGGCGCAAAGACGACGCGACGGTTCAGCGCTACGGGCTCGCCTTCGGCGGTCTCGTCCTGCCGGGGCGCCTCGATCCGCGAGAGGTCCTCTCGCACGGCCTTGCCGCGGCGAAGTGGGCCCTCGGCTTCGCGCTCGTGACCTTTCCGCTATTTTTTTTCGGGTGGCGCTTCTACTGGGCGCCCTCACTCAGGTTTTCCCTCGAGACCCACGCCCTCACCTTTCTGAACCTGGCGCTCGGGCAGGTCGCCGTCATCGCGCTCCCGGAGGAGGCGTTCTATCGTGGCTACCTCCAGACGCGCCTCGGCGAAGCGTTCGAAAAGAAGGTCCGCATCGCCGGCGCCGAGCTCGGCTTCGAGCTGCTCTTGGCGAGCCTCATCTTCGCGCTCGGCCACGTGGCGACGATTCGGAATCCCGGGCGCCTCGCCGTGTTTTTTCCGGCGTTGCTCTTTGGTTTCTTGCGGGCGCGAACGGGCGGCGTCGGCGCGGGCGTCATGTACCACGCGATGTGCAACCTCTGGAGCGAGGCGCTGGGGCGCGGCTACGGGCTTTATTGACGATTTCTGATAAGGTGCCCGCCCCGTGAAGCACCGATCGACCCTCCTCCACGCCGCGTCGTCTTTCCTGCACGTCGGAGCGCCCGTCGTCACGTCCCTGCTCGTCGCGCTCGTCGCCGCCTGCAGCTCGTCGTCGCCGTCCGACGGCAACGCGCCGGCGGCTGACACCCCGGGCACCACCGCCGACCTCGACGCGGCCCTGAAGGCGCGCGCTTCGGCCTACTGCGGACGCGTCTTCGAGTGCTGCGAAGCGGCGTCCTCGTCGGAGCTCTTGCAGGTGTTTGCCGGCGGAAAGATCACCGCCGACACATGCCAAGCGGGCGTCACCGAGTGGCTGAAGACCCAATACACGGCGGCTGCCACGAGCCTTCAGCGCAAAGATCTGGACTTCTACCCGGCCCGCGAGAGCGCCTGCGCCAAAGAGGAAGCGGCCAAGACCTGCACCGACACCTTCGCCCTCGGTCGCGCGACGTCTCCCGTGGTCGCGTGTGCCAAGGCCTTCGTTGGCAAGGTCAAAGACGGCGCGTCGTGCACCACGTCGAGCGCCTGCGCGTCAGGCTTCTGCAAGCTCGTCGGTGAGGCGGGCACCTGCGCGCCGGTCCCCGCCGAGGGCGACACCTGCGACGCCGCGACCGACTGCGGCATCGGCGCGCTCTATTGCTCGCGCGCCAACAAGCCGCCGGCGTGCGCCTTTGGTCAAGGCGTCTGCCGCGCCCGCGAAGGCAAAGCCGACGGCGAGGCGTGCTGCAACCCCGAGGAGTGTGCCGGTCAGACCTGTTTGCCCAACAAGAAGGGCCAGCCGATCTGCAACGCCACCAAGATCCTGAAGTGCAGCAAGTGACGGAGCCCCGCGCTTCCGGCGAGGCCGTGGCCCCGAGGCTCGCCGTCGCATCGTTCCAAGACATCGTCGCGCGCGCCCTCGCCGAAGACGTCAGCTCCGGTGATCTCACCAGCGAGGCCTGCGTCTCCGGTGATGCGCGAGCCACCGCCTACGCCGTTGCGCGTAGCGAGCTGGTCGTATGCGGCGGCGACGTCTTCCGTCAGGTGTTCATGGCGCTCGATCCGAAGAGCGTCGTGACGCTGCTCGTGCCCGATGGCGCGGTCGTCCCGGCGGCAACCAAGATGTGGCGTGTCGAGGGCGAGGCGCGCGCCGTGCTCGCGGCGGAGCGCACGGCCCTCAACCTCACGCAGCGGATGTGCGGCGTCGCCACCATGGCGCGGCGCTACGTGGCCGCGCTCCCGGAGAATTCGAAGACGCGCGTCACCGACACGCGGAAGACGACGCCCGGCCTTCGCGTCCTTGAGCGTTATGCCGTGCGCGTCGGTGGCGCCAAGAACCACCGTGACAACCTGGGCGCCGCCGTCCTCATCAAGGACAACCATGTCGTGGCCGCCGGCGGCATCACGCGCGCCATCGAGCGGGCTCGCGCCTACGCGCCCCACACCTCGCGCATCGAATGCGAGGTCGACTCGCTCGTCCAGCTCGACGAAGCGATCGCCGCCGGCGCTGACATCATCCTGCTCGACAACATGAGCGACGAGGTCGTCGCGGAGGCGGTCAAGCGCGCCAAGGGGCGTGCGCTCCTCGAGGCCTCCGGCGGCATCACGTTGCCGCGCATCGCCACCCTCGCGCGCCTCGGCGTCGACGCCATCTCCGTAGGCGCGCTCACGCACTCGGCGCCGGCGGCCGACATCGGCCTCGACTTCGAGGGCTGACGATGTTGCAGCCGCCCGCAAAGCTGAGGCGCCCGGGGCTCGGCCCACGCGGCGTGTTGCCAGACCTAGCCTCGCTGACGGAGCGCATCGCCGCCCGCGGCATGACCCTCGGAGCGCCGCTCGAGCTCCTCGCCGAGACGACCTCCACGAACGACCTCGCCAAGGACGCGGCGCGCTCCGGCGCGCCGCACGGCGCGACCTTCGTGGCGGAGCGCCAAACGGCGGGTCGCGGTCGGCAAGGCCGCGTGTGGCTCGGCGAGCCGGGCGAGTCGTTGCTCTTCACCGTGCTGCTTCGTGTGCCCTGCGCGCTCTCGCGCCTCCCTCCGCTCGCGCTGGTCGCTGGCCTCGCGGTGCGCGACGCCATCGCGAAGGCCACCGCCACCGAGCCGCAGCTCAAGTGGCCCAACGATGTACTCCTCGGGCAAAGGAAGGTGGCCGGCGTGCTCGTCGAGGGGATCGTTCAGGGCGAACGCGCGACGGCCATCGTGGTGGGCGTCGGGATCAACGTGCACGCGCGCGTGTTCCCCGAAGCCATCGCCGAGGTGGCCACGTCGGTGGCGCTCCACGCCGAACGGCCGCTCGATCGAGCGGAGCTCCTCGCGGACGTCCTCGCGGGGCTTGACCGTGACGTCGGCCTCGTCGCAGCGCGCGGCGTCGGCATGGTGCACGCGCGCCTCACACGCGCCGACGCGCTCGTCGGCCGAGCCGTACGCTCCGACGACGGCGACGCCGGCACCGCTGACGGCATCGACGTCGAGGGCCGGCTCGTCGTCGTCCGCGCCGACAGGACGCGCGCTCGTTGGAGCTCCGGCGAAGTGCACCTCGAGGCGTAGGCGTCGCGGCGGCGAGCCCCCACGCCGCTCGGCATCCTCAGGCGCCCTTGTCTTTGGGCGGCCACGTGAGGCCCGGCGGCGGAAAGGCTGGCCGCGCGAGCAAGTAGCCCTGACCGAAGTGCGCGCCGGCGACCTTGACGGCTTCGAGCTCCTCCGCCGTCTCGATGCCTTCGGCGACAACGAGGGCCCCGAGATCGCGACAGAGGACGACGATGGATTTCACGAGTCGGTGCAGCCGCGTGTCCATCGTGAGGCCCGCGATGAGCTCACGGTCGAGCTTGACGACGCGCGGCAAGAGGTCGGCGATGTACTTGAGGTTCGAGTAGCCAGCGCCGAGGTCGTCGACGACGAGGTAGACGCCGCGTCCGCGGACCTCACGCAAGATGCTTTGGCACAGGTGGAAGTGGCTGAGGGGCACCCCCTCGGTGATCTCGAGGTAGACGTCCTCCGTGTGACGGAAGATCGGGTCGTCGGGTTGGACGATGAATCGTTCGTTCAGCTCGCTGGGGTGAACGTTCAAGAACAGAGGGTGCGTCGGGCAGGCTTCGATGGCCAGCTCGCGGATCAACCGTCCGAGCTCGCCGGTCACCTTCTCCGTCACCGCCGCTTCGAACAGGGCGGGAGGTCCGTTGAAGTCGGGGCTCTTGGTTCGGACGAGCGCCTCGTAGGCAAAAACACGATGCGTCTTGAGGTCGACCACCGGTTGGAAGACGACGAAGAGGTTGCGCTCTTCGAGGAGGCGCCGAATGGGGGGGGACACAGGGGGCTGCTGCACGGGGCGGGGTGCGCCGGGGCCGGCGAAGGCGATAGGAGAACGAAGGGACTAGGCTATCGCGGTTGTCCGGTCTGGGCAGCCATTCTCCACACCTGCCCGAAGGGCCAGGCCAGTAGGGCCTTTCCGGATGGATCCCGCTCCACCCATCTGGCGAACGCAAAGCGACACCGATGTCGGAAATTGTCGGAGAAAGCGGCGGACCTTCGCGGATTCGTGCTGGCACGCATGTCGCACCGGGTGGGGCATGATCCGCATGGCCCGCGTCCTTCTTATGTCAGGTTCGGTGGCGTTGGCCGCCGGGCTCGCCGTTGGCTGCTCCCAGGCCAACCTCGACGACGAGACCGAGGACGAGCTGGCGCTCCAGGCAGGTCGAACCAAGGACAACGTCCTGACGGACAACGAGCTCTTGGGGACGGGCAATGCGGTCAACCCGACGGCGGAGGAGATTCAGAAGCTCCTCGAGAAGACGCCGCACGGGGGCAGTCGCTCGGTGCTCGCTGACAAGAAGATTGCGATGGAGGACGGCTCCGGCGAGCTCCCCGTCTCGCAGGTCATCTACAACGCCGCGAAGCTCGGTGGCGTCAACCCGCTCGCGCTCCTCGTTCGGCTCCAGCTCGAGCAATCGCTCGTCGGCACGAAGGCCGGCCAGCTCACGCCCGAGAAGCTCGACCAGAAGCTCGCCATCGCCTTCGGCTGCGGGTGCCCCCACGCGCCCATCTGCAAGACCGAGCCGCAGAGCTACACCGGCTTCTACAACCAGGTCTCGTGCGCGGTCCGCGTTCTCAAGCAGCACATGGACTCGGTCAAGACGCGGGGCAAGACGTCGAGCGGCTGGGGTACGGCTGGCGTGACGAAGACCACGCAGGACGGCGTCGAGGTGACGCCGGAGAACGCCGCGACGGCTGTGCTCTACACGTATACGCCTTACGCCGGGCAGGACTACGGCGGCGCCAAGTCGCCCGACTGCAAGACGTCGACGGGTCAAGCGGGCTATTGCGCCGGCAACGCGCTCCACACGTTCCTTTGGGACAGCTACGCGTCGGCCATTCGAGGCGGCGTGGCGACGCCTGCGCGCCTCGAAGCAGGCGTCCAAGCACCGGTTACCGATGCGTCGGCTTCGCCGGCGCCCGTCATCGAGCAGCCCGACGTCTACGAGCCCCCCACGCCGCCGCCGCCGCCCGGCGAGTGCAGCGACGATTCGGCGTGCACCAGCAAGACGGCCGGCAAGGCCTGCCTCTACGACTACACTTGCGGCTGTTACGCCGACAGCGACTGCACCTCGGCCAAGCCGGTGTGTGACACGTCCACGAACCGCTGCAAGGCGCAGCCGGCCAACCCGAACCCGAACCCGACGCCAACGCCGAACCCCAACCCGGGTCTGCCGCGGCCGAACGGCGACGCGGGCCTCGGCCGTCTCTCCGACGCAGGGGCTGCGGCTCCCGAGTTGCTCACGCCCGCGCCCACGGCGCCCCGTCCCGCTGACGCTCCGGAGAACCGTCCCGCCGCGGGCGCACCGGGCGCCGGCATGGGCTACAACGCCGGCAACGAATACGGCGAGAACACCAGCTACACGGACGGCGGACCGAGCAAGAAGAAGAAGGCTGCCGCCAAAGATACCGGCGGTTGTTCCGTTGGCTCTGCCGGTCGCGAAGAGCTCCCCAGCTCGGTCTTCCTCGTCGCCGGTGTGGCCGCCATCTTCGCGGGCCGTCGCCGTCGCCGCGACTGAGCCACGTCGCGCGCGGGCCGACAGAAGGCGGCGACCCCGTCGACCCGAAATCGGTCTAGGCTCGCGGCCCCATGAAGGCCGCCCGTCTCTTCCTCATCGGTTCCGTCGCTGCGTCGCTCGCCTGCGGGGCGCCTTCGGTGACTCCCGTTCTGCCGGGGCCGGACGCAGCCGCTCCTCTTCCAACCGCCGCGCCCGCATCGACACTCGGCGACGAGGACGTGGCCAAGGCTAGCAAGGCCTACCTCGATCTCTTGCTCGAGCTGCGGCCTGAGGCCGCCAGCGAGCTGGGCATTCACGACGCCGACGACCGCCTTGAGGACCGCAGCGCCGTCGGCCAACAGAAGATCATCGACCGGCAGATGGCCATGGCCGCGGACGTGGCGCAGCGCTTCGCCGGCGCCACGCTCTCACGCGCGGCGAGCATCGACCTCCGGATCTTGCGGAGCGCCCTCGTCGTCGACGCTCGCTTTCGCAAGGAGCAGCGACCCTGGGCGCGCCGGCCCGATTTCTACTCGGAGCCGATGCAGGCGCTCTTCCAGATGACCGCGCGCGACTACGCGCCGGCGGCGGAGCGCGCCAAGAACGCGCTCGCGCGCATCGAAGCGATCCCCGCGTCGCTCAAGGAGGCGCGTGGCGTCTTGAAGGAGCCGCCGGCCGTCTGGGTTCAGGTCGGCATCGAATCGGCGGGCGGCGCCAAGGAGTTCTTCGACACCATGCGTCCCTTCTTGGAGAAGGCGCTCCCGAGCGAGAAGCCGCGCATCGCTGCGGCGCTCAAGGGGGCCCGCGACGCCTACGCCGAGTGGAAGACGTTCCTCGAGAAGGACGTGAAGCCCAGCGCTCCGAGCGGTGGCGAGTTCGCGTCGGGTCGCGAGTTTTTCGATTGGATGCTCAAGGAGCAATACTTCCTCGCGGAAGACGCCGACGCGCTCTTGACCATCGGCATCCGCGTCTTCGGCGAGACCGTCCAGAAGCTCGAGGAGGTCGCGCATCGCATCGATCCCGAGGTGCCCAAGGAAGGCGGATGGCAAGTCGTGGTGCGCCGCGTGAAGGGCAAACACCCGAGCGCCGCCGAGCTCTTGCCGGCGTATCGCAAGGAGATGGCGAGGGCGCGCAAGTTCCTCGTCGACAAAGACGTGGTCGCGATGCCGCCCGGCGATCAGTGCGACGTCATGGATACGCCGCCCTTTCAGCGGAGCACCGTTTCGGCGGCGTACGACCAACCGCCACCTTTCGCGAGTCAGACCAAGGGCCTGTTCTTCGTGACGCCCGTCGACAAGACCATGACGCGCGCGCAGAAGGAGCAGATGCTCCGCGAGAACGACTACGGCGACATCGTCGACACCGTCGTGCACGAGGCGTATCCGGGGCATCACCTGCAGCTGTCCTTTGCGCGACTGCATCCGTCGACGATCCGCAAGGCCACGGGCCCTAGCATCTTCTCCGAGGGCTGGGCGCTCTACACCGAAGAGCTCATGAGCGAGCTTGGCTACTACAAGGACGAGGAGCGGCTCATGCAGCTCGTCTGGACGCTTGTTCGCTCGGCGCGCGTCATGATCGACATCGGCCTTCACACGAAGAACATGACGTTTGAGCAGGCGGTGAAAACGCTCACCGATGAAGTGGGTCTTGAGCGCGAACTCGCGATGAGCGAGGTGAAGCGCTACACGATGACGCCGACGCAGCCGCTCGCCTATTTGATTGGACGCGAGAAGCTCTTCGCGCTCCGCGAGCGGGTCAAGGCGCGCGACGGTAAGGCGTTCTCGCTGAAGAAGTTTCACGAAGAGGTGCTGACGAAGGGCACCGTCGCGCCCTCGCTCGTGGAGGAAGAGATCTTCGGGAAGTGAAGGGAAGATTGGCGCGAGACCGCTACGGCGAGCGCAACAGATCGCGGGCGTCGAGTTCGACGGTGCGCTCTTCCGTGCCGCGGCGCAGCGTCACTCGGGTCTTCGCGCCCTCCGTCTTCGCCAGCAGCGTCCACGGTCGCTCGTAGGGATCGAGCTTGGCCAGGGTCGCCGACCCGACGGCCACGACCTCGTCGCCGACGGCCACGCCGGCCGCGCTTGCCGCGCTTCCCGGGAGGACCTGGAGGACCTGCGTCTGCGTCTCGAACGTATCGCCGAGGCCGATGCCGTACGTGAAGTACTTGGTCGGCGCCTCGACCTTGCGGTCGCGCGCTGGGGCGAGTCGCACGACGCTCTTGTCCTGATCGAACGTCACCATCAGGCTCTTCAGCGCGTCGCTCGGGTAGACGCCCAGGAAGGGCTTCTGGTCAGGGAACGACGGCGTCTCGATGAGCCCGTCGTCGGCCGTCCGGACCACCACCGAGCGCAAGTCGAGGGAGCCGACGCGCAACGAGCCGACCGTTGACAAGCGAGCCCAAAATTCGCCGATGCCCGACGGCGTGAAGAAGCCAGGCAAGGACGCCCGCGGAGCCGCCGCGTCGAGCGTTGTGAACGCTGAGGCCATGAGCACGCCGAGCGAGGCTCCCGAATCCACGAGCAGCCATCCCTCGAGGGACTCGGCTGCGCCCTTGACGAAGAAGTAGTGCTTTCGGAGGTACGGAACGTCTTCTGCGGGGCCGACGTGCCCGCACGCAGCGAGGTTGTCCTCTTCGCGGCCCTCGGCGAGCCACACGCGCTTGCGCGGGTAGTCGAGCGTCAAGAACGACTTCCCAACGAAGTCCATGCCGAGAACACCATCGACGGGCAGCTTGTATTGCGCCATGTCGGCCGAGCTCACCCGGGCCAATTTGGTCGTGATGCCGAGCGCCTTGAGCGTGACCTCGTCGCTCGCCGCGAGCTTCTTGCCGAGCACCGATTGGGGGGCGCCGGTGTCGAGGAGGAAGGTGTAGGGGCCTTCGCCGTTGACCTCTACGTCTACGACCACCTTCCCGCTGAGATCGCGGAACGCAACGCCTTCGGGGCAGGCGGCCTTTGCCAACGGCGCGGGGGGAGGCGCTGCTTCGGGCACGATGGTTGGCGACGGTGCGACTGCCTCGCTGCTGCTGCAGGCCAAGAACCCAACGCTGACGAGGAAGAGGAGCGTGTGCTTCATGCGCCTTGGGTAGGCCTTCGGGGCGCCCTCGGGCTTGGCGAATCGTGCGAAGCGATCGGTGGATCGTGCGAAAGCGCACGGTGTGGAGGCGTTCAGTCGAAATGCGCCGGAGATTGCCCTTGGCATGGCAAGTGCCACATCGAGGGTGTGGAGCGCAGTCGCTTTCAGCTTGGGTCGCTTTCCTGCGAGGCTCGCCGCATGGGGCCCGTCGCGCTCCGGTCCTGGCGAGGCGTGCTCGCGGGCGGCGTCCTTTTCGGGAAGAACTCCGCCCATCATGGCGTCGAGGTGGCGTGGACTCGCGCCGGAGGCCTCGACTACAAGATGGGAAGCGCGCTCCTCGAGGCCAAGCCGGGGCAGCTCATCGCGGTCAACGCGCAGACGGAGCACGTCACGAGCTTCGTGTCGCCGGACGTTCGTTGCACGGCGCTCGAGCTCGACGCTGCGTTCGTCGACCGCGTTGCCGAGGGCGCAGGACGCTCGCCTCGGTTCGCGGCCGAGCCCTTTGCCTTGGTCGCCGACACGGCGTCGCTCGGGCACCTCTTGCTGGCGCTCGAGGAGGAGGCGCGAGCGGAAGATACCGACCCGCAGATCGTCGAGTGCATGGTGGAGGCGCTGCTGCTGTCGCTCTGGCGGCGACTTCCTTCGCCGGCGGCCGAGGCACCGCTCAGCGCCTCGATGCGCGCCGCCGTCGAGCTCATGAAGAGTAGCCTCGCCGAACCGCTCGACGTCGGCACGATCGCGAAGCAAGTCGGCATGAGCCGCTTCCACTTCAGCCGCCGGTTTCGGGAAGCGACGGGTCGCTCGCCCTACGAGTACCTCCAGCGACTTCGTCTGACTCACGCGGCGACACTGCTGGAGCGCGGCACGCCGGTCACCGTCGCGGCCATCGACTCGGGTTTTGCCGATCCGGGACGCTTCGCGCGAGCCTTTCGCCGCGAGCTGGGCGTTCTGCCGAGCGCGTACCAGCGCGCTCGCGTAACACGCCGCCGCGCCCTCGCGTGAGCCGCCGCTCCCGACCGCGTGGCGGGCCATCGGGCCCGGTCCAGGCGCCTTTGGCGGTGGCGGCGAACGCCGCAGCGAGGCCTAATTCGTCCCGGACCGGTAGTCATTTACGGATGCCTTGACGGAGCCGCGTTCGCGCGGAAGAAAAACGCCACATGCGCACCTCCAAAACGCCGCTCTCGCCCCTTGTCGTTGGCCTCCTTGGTGCGCTGCTCGGTGCGACGGGGTGCGGCAGCGATGCCCGGCCCTCGGGCGTTCAGGCGAACGCGGACGCCGGCGCGGGCTCTGGACCCGGCGGCGCGAACGGCGTGGGCTTCGAAGCCGACGCCGCACCGACGGGCGGCCAGCCCGCCGGTTGCCAAGGCGGCCAGCCCGGCACCAAGGCCTCTGACATCACCATCGACGCGGCCTACGCATCCAAATACACGGCCTTCGACCTCGGTGAGATCCCGGGTCTGCCGAACGCGAAATACGGCGGCATCGTCCTCAAGGCCGGCGATGACAACACGCTCCTCGTAGGCGGCAACGCCAACTACGCGGGCGCGGGCGTCTATGAAGTTCCCGTCATTCGCAGCGCGTGCAAGCACATCGTCGGCTTCGCCGGCCCCGCGAAGAAGAAACACGCCGCCGACTACATCGATGGCGGGCTCGTCTACGGTCCCGGTGGCACGTTGCTCTTCGCCGCGTGGCCCATGGACGAAACGGTGCGGCAAAGCACCAACGGCATGTTGGGCCTCATCCAGCCCGGCGCGAGCGGCCCGAGCAAGAGCATCCACGGCGTGACGCTGGGCGTGGCGGAAGCGCTCGCCGCGCTGAACTTCGTCCCCACGGGCTTTCCCGGCGCGGGTCGCTTGAAGCTCGTCACCTGGGAAGGCGGGAGCTTCTACGACGCGACCTTCAAGCTCGATGGCAGCGGCCGCGTGGAGGACGTCACGAAGGCCGACTACCGGCTCACGGTCCCCGGCGGTCCCGAGGGCTTCGCCTACGTGCCGCAGGGCTCGCCGCTCTTCGGCCCTCCGAGCATGGTCATGTCCGAGTGGAGCAAAAATGGCGTGGCGACCTACGAGGTGGCCTCCGACGGCGATCCCATCCTCGCGACGCGGAAGACGTTCTTGACGGGCCTCTCGGGCGCCGAAGGCGCGTTCTTCGATCCGCTCACCGGCGACTTCGTCTTCTCGACATGGAACACGATGCGCCCCGAGCGGATCGTGGTTGTACTGGGCTTCGCGCCGATCACCGCGCCTCGCTGAAGCGACGGCGCTGACGTCAGACGAGAGCCGGGAGCACCAGTTCGGCGAGGCGGCGGCGCGACTTCAGGAAGTAGTGATCGCTGCCTGGCAGCACCGTGAGCGCGGCACCGATGGTCGTGGCGAGCTCCTCGGCCTCGGCCACGTCGCAAAACTCGTCGTCGTCGCCAACGAAGATCGCGATCGGCGCCGCGACCCCGCGCGCGTCTTCGATCACGAACTTGAAGACGCGCACCGCCGGCGCCACCAAGACGACGCGATCGATGTCGCGGGCCTCGTGCTCCGCCGCGGCCGCGCGCAGCGTGACCCACGTCCCGAAGGAGTATCCGCACGCGGAGAGCTTCGCCGACGGTGCACGACGCCGTGCCTCGTGGATGGCCGCCCGCACGTCTTCCACTTCGCCCACGCCCTTGCCGTAAGCGCCTTCACTGGTCCCCACGCCGCGGTAGTTGAAGCGCACCGTGCCCACGCGCTCGCCTGACTTCTCCGCGAGCACCTTCGCGATCGCGAGCACCACCGCGCTGTGCATCGTGCCGCCGTAGAGCGGGTGCGGATGCGCGAGGACGACGACGCGCTCGGCGCCGGCAGGGACGCGCACCGCGGCCTCGAGCGACGGCTCGCCGGAGAGCCCGGGCAGCGTGACGTGCTCCTCGCCGGTGACCCACGCCGGCGGTGAAACGACGGGTTTGTCGGGAACGGGCGGAAGCTCTTTGACGCGCGGCACGGCGTTCTCGCCTACACCGGCTCGAGGTCGACGTCGCAGTTGATGTCAGCGCAGGCCTGCTCGAGCTCGCCGCGGAGCGCGCGGAGCGGCACGTTCTTGGGCACCGTGACGCGCATCTCGACGGTGAAGAGCGGCCCGCCGGCGAAGGGCGCCGACTCGAGGCGGCTCTCGAGCTCTTCGATGTTGACGGCGTGCCTCTGCAAGAGGCTGCTCACCTTGTGCACGATGCCCGGCTGGTCGAGCGAGTAGACGCGCAGCTTGAAGGGGAGGCCGGCCGTCGGCTTCCAGCCTTCGGCCTCGCTCGCGAAGGTGAGCGCGAGGCCCATGCGCTGCGCATGCGGCGGCAACTCGTCGCGCAGCGCGCGCGCCGCGGCCTCTTCGCCCGAGACGAGGACGATCATCGCGAACTGCCCGCTCAGGTTGACCATGCGCGCGTCGGCGATGGAGAGGCCGCGGTCGACGAGCAGCTTCGTAAAGTCACCAACGAGCCCGGGCCGGTCGCGGCCGATGGCCGAGAGGATCACTTGCGCCATGGGCCGAAGGTAGCAGAGGCCCGCGCGCCGCGGGAAACGTCGGCGTGGCAGAGCCAACACCAGAACGTCGGCCGCGCGCTACTTCCCGAGCGCGTCGAGCGCCGCCAACAGCGCGTTGGCCTGCGCAGCCATCTGCGTGACGTCCATCGCTGGCTGATCGCGAATCTCGAACTCGACGAGCTCCGCGGCAGGAATGTCCTGCAGAAAGCGGCTCGGGGTCCGCGGCAGCGGCTTGCCGCGCATCATCCGGTGCTTGCAGCGCGTCAAGATGAGCTCGCTGCGCGCTCGCGTCACGCCCACGTAGAAGAGGCGGCGCTCTTCCTCCACGTCCGACGGCGCTTGCACGCCGGGCCCGGCGGGAGCGCTCGCGTCGTTGGCGCGCGGATCGAGGGTGCGTTGGTGCGGGAGGTAGCCCTCTTCGCAGCCAACGAGGTAGACGACGTCGAACTCGAGGCCCTTCGAGCCGTGGAGCGTCGAGAGCGTGACCATATCGCCGTCGTTTTCGTCTTCCGCCTCGTCATCGAACTTCAGCGTGAGCGCGTGGACGAATGCGGCCAGGTCGTCGACGGGATCTTTGCCCCGTTCGCCTTCGCGGGTGTCGCGCCTGGTGAAGGTGCCGAGCAAGCTCTCGACGTTGCCCCACCGGCGCGCTGCCGCGTCGGTCGTCGGTGAGCTGGCGTCGATGTCGCGCCTGAGGCCGATGCGCGTCGTGAGCTCCCGCGTCGCTTCGGCGACGCTCGCGCGCTCGACGAGGAGGCGCCGCCTCAGATCGCCGACGACGCGCTCCAAGTCTTTGCAGCCGGCGCGAGCCGCGTCGGAGATGCCGTCGATGCCGTCGACGCGCTCGACGGCTTGCCACAAGGACCAACCGCGCGCCGTCGCTTGAAGCGCGAGCCGCTCGAGGCTCGTCTCACCGACGCCGCGGGCCGGCGTGTTGATGACGCGCCGCAGACTGATCTCGTCGGTTCGGTTCAGCGCGAGCTTCAAGTACGAGAGGACATCCTTGACCTCTTTGCGCTCGAAGAACTGTTGTCCGCCGACGAGCCGGTAGGGGACGCCTTCGCTGCGGAGCTGCTCTTCGAGGAGCTTGGCTTGCCCGTTGGAGCGGTAGAGCACGGCGGCCTGCTTCGGCCGCATGCCCTCGTCGCGGATCTTTCGCTTGAGCTCGCGCACCACGTACGCGGCCTCGGCGTCGGGCGATGGCGCGGCGCCGAGCAAGACCTTCGTGTTGCTGTCCTTGTCAGTGAACAGGACCTTGCGATGCCGCACGTCGACGCGCTTCGCGATGACCGCGTTGGCCACCGAGATGATGGGCTTCACGGAGCGATAGTTCTGTTCGAGCTTCACCACCGTGGCGCCGGCGAAGTGCTCTTCGAAGTCGAGGATGTTGCGGACGTCGGCGCCGCGCCACGCGTAGATCGACTGGTCGTCGTCGCCGACGACGCAGATGTTCTTGTGGCCTTGCGCGAGGAGCCGCAAAAGCTCGAGCTGCGCGCGGTTCGTGTCTTGGTACTCGTCGACGAGCAAGAAGTGAAACCGCTCCTGCCATCGTTTCAAGACGTCGGGCCGCTCTTTCCAGACGCGCGCCACCTCGCACACGAGATCGTCGAAGTCGTAGGCCGAGAAGGCGCGAAGAGCCGCCTGGTAGCGCGGATAGACGATCTTGGTGATCTCCTCGTAGGGATCGTCCGAGTCGGGCAAGTCCTCCGGCGCCTGGAAGGCGTTCTTGGCGTTGGAGATGCGCGCCATGATCGCCGGCACGTCGAAGCGGCGGCCGCCGTCGATGGTGCGCATGACCTCCTTAAGCGCGGCGAGGCAGTCGCCCTGATCGAAGATCGTGAAGGGCTGCTTCGCTTTTCGCCGCTCTTCGCCGAGGACCATGAGGCCGAAGGAGTGAAAGGTGGAGATGGTCATGGGCCGGGCGCCGAGGCTGGTCGCCCCGCCGCGGCGGCTCGCAGGCGCCTTGCCCTTTCGAGGCGCACCCTTGCCGAGCGCGTGGGAGATGCGCTCCGCCATCTCGCCGGCGGCCTTGTTGGTGAACGTGAGCGCGCAAATCGCGCCCTCCGGAACGCCTCGCTCGACGAGCCGCACGATGCGCTGCGTGATGACGCGCGTTTTCCTGAGCCAGCGCCCGCGAGGACGAGCAAGGGGCCGAATTGGTGTTCGACGGCCTGCTTCTGGGCGGGGTTGAGGGGGAAGCTCATACGAACTCTGGCGAAGGCGGTCTCTGGGGCGATTGTCTAAAGAGCACGGCTGCACCGGCGGCGGAAGATTGACAGGCGAAGACACAGCCTTCGTCACAACTTTTTGTGGGACACGGAGGCGCGGAGCGGCCGTCAGCCCTGTGGAAAACTCGGCGCCCGAGCAGGTGACAGGCGGGCTCTAGCGGGAGGCGGGCACTACCGGGAGGGTGGCTCGGCCTTGCAGTCGCGCGCCGCCAAGAGGAGCGCGCTTCTGTCCTTCTCGCCGTCCTTGTCGCCGCCTTTGGCGCGGCGCTCCAAGACCTGGCGGATGGCGCGAAGGCCCGCGACATCGCGGGTCTCGCATGCGCGCTTCGCGAGCGCGCCGATGGTCTTGGCGGCGTCAACGCCGCGCTTGGCGATGAAGCTATCGAGGCGCGGCGCAAGGACGTCAAACGGCGCCGCGACGCCTTTGAGCGCCGGCCAGAGCTGCGGCGAGAGCTCCACGCTGCGGGGGCCCTCGTCGAGGAAGCGCGCAAAGAGGCCCGCGTCGATGGGGCCGAACTCGGCGCCGAGGCGAGCGAAGGCTTCGTCGTCGCGTCCGCTCGCCGCGTAGTCCTCAAGGAGGATGCGGAGCAGGAGGGGCCGCAAGTCGGGCCGTCGCGGCCACAGGCGTGTGGCTTCGTGACGCAACGTCGTGCGCCTTTGGTCGCGCAAGCGGTAGTCGTCGAGATCGAGCACCATGCGCATGGACTCCGCGTGGAGCGCGCCGCCTCGTCGCTCGAGGGCGCTCAGCAAGATCGGCATGCGCTCTCGGGCGTTCGCCAACGCGGCCACGAGGAACTCCCGTCGCTTGGCGCGAACGAGCGCGTCGACGAGACGCTCGGCGTGGGCCTCCGTCGCGAGGAAGAACTCGTAGACGCTCGAGCAACTCCGGTTGCGCTCGAGCTTGCCGTCGCGCCCCTCGATGTGCACGCAGAGGGCCTGATCGAAGGCGTCGAAGTCACCTTCGTCGCGCGGCGCTGCTTCCGTGAAGAACCGCAGCGCGAGCGTGACGCGATCGAGTTCGGGCAGGAGCGTACAAGGGTCTGAGGTACAGACTTCGTCGCGCGGCGTGCGCCCCAGGAGCGCTTCGTAGAGCCCGCGTCGCTCGTCTTTGGGCATCTTGAAGAAGCGCTCGTCGACCCATCCCGCGTAGGCGTAGCGGAGCTCACGAAACGCCGGCGCCTGACGCTCCCTGTGGAGCACGAAGCCTACGTCGCGCGCGAGGTTCTTCTCCACCTCGGCGTGCACCGGTGTGCCGCGCGCGCGCTTCTCGAAGCGCACGAGCAAGAGGAGCCTCCCGGCGCGGGCTTCTTCGCCGGCCTCTTTGGACTGCGCCCGCGTGCGGACTTTGGGTCGCGACAAGAGCAGCCGCAGGTACGCTTCAAGTTCGTCGTCTGAAAGGCTCGTCTCGGTTCGCTTCGCGAAGCGTCGCTCCAGATCGCGTGCGAGGGCGCCATCGATGGCGGCGTCGAGGGCGTAGCGGCTCGGAAGCCACCCGTGGTGCGATGCCTCGCGCATCGTGAAGAGCAGCGTGCCGGTCTCGTCGTCGAAGCTCGCATCGGCGTGCTCCTCGGCGGCGCGGTACTTCGCGGCGACGCGGACGAGCTTTCGCCTCACGAACTCGAGAGCGAGGCCGTCTTGGCGGAGGTCTGAGAAGTAGCGCGCGAGGCCCTCAAGGGCGCTCGCCGTTTGCGTCTCGAGGCCCGATGCGGACCTCGGCGTGAGGGCCGCGTCGACGTCGACGCGGACGGCATGACCGAGGGCCTTCTCTAGCGCGGCTCCTGCGGCGGCGGTCCGCGCTTGCTCGGGCGCGATGCCGAGGCGCTCTTCGCCGTCGTCCCGGATGACGCGCACCTCGGTGCGAAGGCGAATCTCTCCGCCGGCGGGGCTCGCACCGGCGCACGCCACGAGCGAGAGCGCGCCGGCGACGACGCACGCGCCGCAAGCGAAACGCAAGCGCGCGCTCACGGGCCACGCCCTCGCCGCCGCCGCGCGACCTCGTCGGGGCGCATGCGCCGGATGCATGTGCCCTCGCGTGTCTCGGCACACGGCGGATCGCAGGTCTTTGGATCAAAAGAGCGCGTCACGTCGTCGAGGGCGCGTCCGGGCTTTGCCTTGGAGTTCTCCGTCAGGGTCACGGCGAGCGCCCGAAGATCGTCCTCGGCCTCGTCGTCGCAGAGTCGATGCCGAAGTTGGGAGAGCGCGGCATGCGGATCCTGCATGCGGAACTGACGCACGCGCGGGTCGTCGAGGAACGTAGCCAAGTAGGGACGAAGCAGGTTCGCGCGCGAGAAGTCCTTCGCGAAGGCGGGCCAGACGATGTGGGAGAGAGAGAGGGCGCGATAGCCAAGGTCGAGGTACGCCTTCGCGTCGACCGCCGAGGCGCCGCCGCCGACGCTCCGAGCGAACTCGTCGAAATCGATGCGGCGATTTCCGTACGGATCGAGGTGCGCCAAGAGGTAGAGCACGGTGCCTCGCGCGCCGGGGCGCGCCGCCCAGAGTCGCTTCGCCTCCGCGAGCCAAAGCTCAAGCGTGAGGCCGTGGGCGTGTTCTTCGGCGACGGTGCGGAGCGCGGCGCGCAGCAGCGGCGGAGCGCCTTCGACGGCACGCGTGAGAGTCACGAGCTTCTTCTCGCCGCCGCCGTAGTTCGAAAACCCCGCGCTCACGAACACATGCTCGACCAGAATCGGATCGTTTCGCGTGGCGAGCCGCGCGCCGAAGGCAGTCGTGGTGGCGTCGTTCGCCAACGCGAGGCGGACGATGCCGCCGTCGCACCGCGGGGCCAGGCTTCGGTTGTCGCGTTCGTCTTTCGGGTGCGGGCAGACCACGCGCTCAAAGTCGGCGGCGATGGGCCTTCCGCTTGAGGGAAGCGGATGGCCGGCTTTGGCCCACGCGTCGACGACGCGTGTGGCGAGGCGCATCGAGGGCTCCGCGAGGCGCGCGTTCTTGACGCCCAGTCCGAGGAGGATCTCGACGGCGCGCGCCCGCCACATCTCTGGGAAGGTGTCGAAGCTCCGCTCCAGCCACGCCGCCACGTCGTCGGTTGCGGTGGGGCTCTCGAGCTGCCCATACGCAAGATCGCGAAGGACGTGGTCGACGAGGAAGCGCCTTAACTGCTCCGCGTGCTCCGGTGCCAGTCCAAGCCCGTCCAAGCGAATCGCCGGCCCGATGCGAGCCAAGACCTCGCTCTTTCCGCCGCCGATTCCTGTCGTGAGCCAACGCACGAACCCTGCGCGCTTCTCTTTCGGTACGGCGGCTGGATCCATGGTCGCGAAGCGGCGCGCTTCTTCTGCCTGGGCGTCTCGCTGAATCAGATGCAGCGCTTCGCCCACGGGGAGCAGGTCGCCGCCCTTCTGCGTCTTGGTGATGATCACACTGCCGTCCTCGCCGAAGCGCCGCGAAGGGCCGCGGGCGCCGGGATCGTAACGAACCACGATGCGCGAGAGCTTGCGGCGGGCCGCGTCGTAGGCGCTTGGGTCTTGCATCTGCCAACGCGTAAGCTCGGTGGCCATTGTCTCGAAGGCGCGCGTGAGGGCGTGATCAAGCGAAGACGCGTGGTCGGTGGCGATGGCGGCGTCGAGGTCGAAGTCGAGCCGATGGCCGAGCAGCTCACGAACCTCTTTGGCGGCCGCGGAGAGGCGCGCGCTCGGTCCCTCGAGCGGTGAGCGGTCGTTGGGCGGATCGAGGTGAACCACCACGTCTTGAACGATGGTCGTGGAGGAGCGCGCGCTTGGGCCGCTCGCGCCGCAGCCGCCCGCCGCCGCGGCCATCAAGAGCGCGCATGCGAGCGCGCTGCGCCAGCCGCCGTTCCCCGCGTGTCGATCGCTACGCATGGCCTTCGCAGTGTGGCACAGCGGTAGGGAGTTCGACGACGGGGAGCGAGTGGTTCTTCATGCGCTCTGGCGCGGTCCCGAAAAATCCGCCCGACACCCCCTCGGAGATCGCCGCACGTCGCGAAGTCGCCGTATTCTTCGGCACCCATGAAGGCCTTCGCGTCGCGCGCTCTCGTCACGTCTTCCGTCGCCCTCTCCTTTGCGTGTGCCTCCTGCGGTGGAGAGCCGCCGCCGCCACCCGCGGCGCCCGTCGCGCCGGTTGCGCGTCCACTCGAGACAAGCGCGGTCGACACAAGCGCCGTCAAAGAGCCAGCGAACGTCGTCGTCATCGCGCGCGTCGGCCGCCCCACGGCGACCTTGAAGACGCTCTCCGAGTGGCTCGGCACGCCGTCGCCCAAGCCGGGCAAGCTCGGCGAGCTGCTCGCCGACATGGACATCGGCGACATCGTGGATGTCGCGCACCCGCTCGACCTCGTCCTGACGGTGGAGGGCAAGGCCATGAGCCCCAAACCTTCGTGGGCCGTGTCGGCGGCGCTCAAGCCGGGCGCGGACGCGGAGACGCAGCTCCGCGAGCACTTCGTCCTGACCCCCGGCGCCGGTGGCGTCGTGCGGCTCGACCTCAAGAAGGACTCGGAAGAGGACACCGATCGACGATGCGCCATCTACCCGGCCTATGGCGCGGCCGCATCGCGGCTCGTGTGCAGCGATTCGGAGGCGGCGCTCCGCGAGCTCGCTCCGTATCTCACGCGGACTCGCACGCGCCTCGCCGTAGCCAAAGATCTTGAGGTCGAGGTGCGCGGCGCGCCCCTCCGCGGCATTCTCTCGGAGGGACGTCAGCTCTATCCGGCGCTCGCGTCGGGCTTCTTGGGCGGCGCACGCGGCGGTGTGCCCGGCCTCTCGGCCATCGTGACGGAGGCCGTCGGCGACGTCATCGATCTTGGCGGCGACATCGAGCGCATCAACCTCGAAGCCTCGCTCAGCGACGCCGGCGCCGACGCCTCGCTGCGCGTCGCGTTCTCCGGCTCCACGTCGCTCTCGGGCCGCATCCTTACGGCCGGCTCCGACAAAGCGGGGCCGCCGCCGGCGGCCTTCCTCAAGCTGCCCGCTGATGTCGACGCCGCGTTTTTTGGTCGCGGTTGGGACGAGCGCGATCTCGCTCGACCCAAGGAGATCCTCTTCCAGTTCGCGCGCGGCCTCTTGGACAAGCAGGGCATTCCCTCGGCTGACGCCCAGGCGCTCGAGCGCGCCGTGAACGGCTACCTGTCGCTCGGCTCGCGCGGATGGGTCTCGGCGACGGGCACCGATTGGGACGGCGTGGTCACCGCCATCACGAAGCTCGAGGCGACGCGCGGGGGCAAGAGCCTTGCTGCCGCCGTGGAGGCGGAGACCAAAGCGCTCGAGAAGCTGCGCGGTTGGTCCGTATGGGGCGTCGAGCTTCCCGCGGCCGAGGTGCAGACGATGGCGAAGGACATCGTCACGGCTTACAACCGGCCGACGCTCCAGAAGGCGGTGCGCACGCAGGTCAAAGACGCGGTGCCGCTCCCGACCCTCAAGGTGGTGGCGGTGCCCGCCGCGGCCAAGCTCCCGAAGGACTCGCTGCACATCGAGCTAGCGATCACGCGACTCATCGATGAGCCCACGCCGGTGCCATCGCGGAGGGGCGACCAGCCGGCACCGAAGTCGAAGGCGAAGCCGAAGCTCGCCAAGCCGCTCAAGGTGCACGGCTTCGTGGTGCCCGACGGCGAGCGCACGTGGCTCGCGTGGGGACTCGAAGAGGCGCTCGTGACGGCGCGGCTTCGCGCCATCGTCAGCGGCGAGGGTCCCACGCTCGCGCAGCGGCCGGGCCTCGACTCGCTTCGCGCGGCTCAGCTCAGCGGCGGCGGGTTCTTCGGCGCGCGCGCCTTCGCGAAGCCGAGCTCGGGCCTGATGTCCATCCTTCAGTCGGCGGGCACGGTGCACTTCCCCGACGTCGAGGAGCTCCCGACGGGCGACTGGGGCAAGATGCCCTTGTGGCTCGGCGTGCGGGGTGAAGGCACAGGAGATCGGCGCGCCACCACGCTCACCGTGAAGGTACCGCGTCAGACGATCTCGGACCTCGCGTCGCGCGGTGCGCGCTTGGGGCGGATGTTCTGAAGGCGGGGTCCCTCGACGCCCGCGCGCTGAGAGGTACGGTTGTCCGCAATTTTCAGCACTTAGGGCCATGGGTGCTTTCGGGCGCTTGGAATATTCGGCCGGCGCCTTCGTATAACGAGGATGGGCGCGTTACAGGTCGACGAGCATCACGTTTCGAGTGAGGCGCGCGGGCCGGCGCCATCGGGCGTTTGCCTGGTGTTTCAGCCTCAAGAGGGTGCCATCGGCAACCTCGCGGAACAGCAGTGCTCGCTCAGCGAGCGCATCGGGGCCGCGTGGTCGCAGCTCGAGCGACGCTCCTACGATCCTTCCGCCAGCGCGGCGCTCAAGACCGTTGGCGAGCGACTCTCCGACATCGCCGACGTCCGCGAGTCGCTCGACGACGTCATCGCGAGCCTGTGGCTGGCGGATGCGCAGCCGAGGGTTCGCTCTGCGCTCGTCATGTACCTCGAGGGCGTGCAGCGCTGGACGCTGGCCGTCGCCGAGGCACTCGATTCGCTCGCCGTCGACCTCCTGAACTTGAGCGTCGATTGGTCGAGGCTTCGTGCCGACCTCGCCCTCGCGAAAGCCGAATGGCCGACCGAGCTCACCTCCGAGCTTGCGGCTGATGTCGATCGCTTGGGCGACGACGAGATCAGCGCGACGCTCGACGAGCTCCGCTTCGCGTTGCACTTGCTCGACGAGAATCTCACGCAACGCTTCGGCTGAACGCGACGCGTCAGCGGGGTCGAAGGGCTAGCGCGAGGAACGCCGCGAACGTCGTCAAGACGGCTAGCACGTCGCGAGCTTCGAGCCCGCCATCGCTCGCGCGAACGGTTAGCTCGATAAGCTCGTCGACGGCGTGCTCACCGCCACCGTTCAGGCGGGCGACGAGTCGATCGAGCCCCGGCGATGCCGCGAGCATCAGGCGGTTGCCGTTGATGTAGCAGGCGCGCCCGCCCTCCTTCTCTCGCACGAGGATGGGAAACCGGGCGTCGGAGAGCAGCACGTCGCCTGGTCTGATCACGACGTCATCGCGCCGCTCGATCGCCCCATCGAACATCAGGTTGGAGTCTTGCCGATCGAGTTCGTCCTGCACTTGCCCTTCGAGGTCGCGGCTCCGCAGCGCGTCTGCGTACGCCTGCGCCATCGCCTTCCAGTGAGCGAGTCGACGGGCGCTCGTCCTTGGGCTGCCATCTGCCACCGGGGTCGTCCGTTCGGTGAAGGGCGGTTGGCGGGCAAGAATCTTCGCCGCAAGCGCCATCGGGTCGTCGTTGGCCTCGATCCCGAGCGTGACCGCAGCGTTGAGGTCACCCTGCCCATCGACGATGTGCCAGTAGGACGGGGGCCAATACGTGACGTCGCCGACGCCCGCGATGAGTCGTATCGGCGGCTCGTCGTCGGGGACGCGCTTTCGGAAGGGGGTGTTGCGCACGGTCTCCAGATCGCTGTCGGAATGCCCCAAGCCCAGGTGCGTGGCGATGCCGGCGTACGGCCAGAGCCGCGTCCGCTTCTCACCCATGACGGGGAATGTGAGGATGTGAGCCTGATCCTTGTGCACGCCGAACGGCGTGGAGTCGTAAGGGCCGATGAACGACTCGACGCCGACGCGTCCCATCGCCGCACCCACGCGCTGGAAGAGCGCGAAGACCATTTCACGCGACGCGCGCCAGAGGTCGTGGGCGTAGGGGTGGAGTGTATTCAGGAATGCGCCCCACTGGCGTGAGCCGAGTTCACGCTCCAGGCGGGCCGCGTAGGCGCCGAAGCTCCCGTCACGCTCGGTCGGGAGCCACGCGGCGTGATCCTCGAGCACCTGCGCATTCGAGCCGTCACCGTAGAAGCTCACGCGAGCGCGCTTCTTGCCCGGGCGATGGCGCTCACGTGACGCGAGGTGCCGAGCGGACGCCGTCACGAAGACGTCGAAGAGGCCTTGCTCTGAGATCACGGGAGCGGCGAGCACCTTCTTGAACACCACGGGACGGCGACCCCAGTAGTCGCGGACCAGCGTGTCCCAAAACGCCTCCGTCAAGCCTTGCCCCTCGAAGTCGAACACTTCCACCGCTCGCTCGCTCATTGACATCGTCCTCTCCTGCAGCCCGAGCTCGCGCGCCGCCCTCTCCGCGGTCCCGCTGCCGGGCACGCAGCGCCGTGATGGTCCGTGGTGGCGCTGAGGTCAGCTGAAGAGCTGGAGCGGCCGACCGGCGCAATGGCGAACGAAGGTCTGGAGCGAGACGCGCGCTCCGCGGACGAAGCCGCGAACGGCGTGCGGTCGGCCCGTGTTCAAGATGATGAGGTCACCGGCCCGAGGCCGAAGCGTAGTCGGCGTTGGCAACAGGGCGTGAAGTTTGCGCTGAACTCGGTCGCGGTAGGGCCCGTCGAACGAGTGCTGGAGTAAGTAGGCGACGACAGCGACGAGACTTTGGACGTGCTCCGGCTGCTTCATCGCAAGGGGGAAGATGTTGAGCTCGCCGCCCTCGGCAGGAACCTTGAGGTAGGCGTTGGCGCTGAAGCAGCCCCGGCCCGCGTCGAGCAGCATCGACGAGTCGGTGTGGACTATGCCTTCTAGCCTCGAGAGTCCATCGAGCAAGCCTTCGGGTCTCATCACCCGCGCGAGCCCGACCAACATCTTTCGGCGGTAGGGGTTGTCGCTGCTGACGTTGGCGCCGGCGGGCCATAACTCGTCGAGCTCGAGCCGCAGCTTGTCCACCGGCGCCAAGCCAGGAGCGCACGCGCTTCGCAAGGCGCGCACCGATGGCAGCGCGTCGTGGAAGTAGGCCATGGCGCGCTCGGGCGACCACGAAAGGGCGTTCACAGGGATGCCCGCCCCGTAGGAGGTGTCAGTGCCGCCCCACGTCTTGAGTTCCCGCTCGTTGAGCCAGCGCGTGAGCGCCTTGCACGTGCGCGTATCGATGAACCCCGGCACGCGTAGCGCACACGTGCGATTCGCGAACAAGTCTTCGAGCGCGCCGGTAGTCAGCTCACGCTCCGTCGCAACCGGCGCGCCGTCGGACTCGAGGCGAACGTCGATGGCCTCGAGCTGCTCAAGCACCTCGGGAACACTCTTTCTTGCGCGGACCGGCCGATCCTCACGCGTCGCTCGCTGTCGGTCGAACTCAAGGCGAAGCTCTGCGTCGCTCATCGGCGCGAGCGAATCGCCCTCGAGCGTCAACGTGGTGCGGTGCGCGTGCATCGATGTGTCGACCATGGCGTTCTCCAGCAGAAGGGGACCGATTGGGCAGTCGTCCGGCGACGTGCCGCAAGAGCCGCGCGGCACCAGGTTTGCTCATCCCTCAAAGCGCCGTGATTCCGTCGGCGAGTTCGATGGCCGCGGCACCGTAGGCGTGCGGCGTGATCCCCGCCGCGTTCGCACGCGAGTGTTTTCGGTGTGTCTTGTCGATCGGCGGAGGCGGCGAGCGGTTGCACCACCACATGTTGAGCGTGAGGCGTTTCTTGTGGGCCAGCGGCGAGACTGGGATGACCATGTGCACGGCCGCGCGCGACACGTTGAAGAGCGTGAGGGTATTGAATCGCGGCTCGATCAAGGTGCCGTTAGGCGCCCAGAAGAGGCCACCGCCCCACTCGGGATTCCAGTCCTTGCTCAAGTTCAGGACCGCCACGACGCTCCTGTGAGACTGCGCGTCGTCGTGCGGGTGCGTGTAGTCGCCGGGGCGGTACCAGCTCGAGCTAAACTCCAGATGCCCGCTGCAGTCGCGCCCCGAGAGGCGCTCCATCATCGCCTTGGTGCTTGGCGCGCGCGCCAACGACCGCACCGCCAGCGCGGCTGGCGGGAGGTGGCGCTCCAAGTCTAGGCTGCGGAAGCGAAAGTGGCTGATCTGATCGAACTCCTCGACGACCTGCCACCTCACGTCATCTCGGTAGAGTTCATCGTGAAGCTGGTCCGCGACTGCGGGACGCAGCGCGTTGGGAATGACTATCGCGCGGCCTGCGGCGAGGTGCTCCGCGATCCCCGCGAAGGCCCCGGAAGCGTCGAACACGTCACGGCGGAAGAGGTCGGCGAACTTCTTGCCGTCGACTTCGGTGTCCTCCGGGATCGGTGCCATGTGTGCGGCCGGTGCCGGGACCACGAGCTCGCGGTCGTGCAACATGCCTACGATCGCCAGGACATCGTCGTACGAATAACCCGGGGTGCGCCGCTGAGCCTCGGCGACGGTGAGCGGCTCGGCGAAGAGCATCAGCACATCGAACGCTTCGCGAGGCACCAGGAGTTTCTTGGTCGTGTGCACCTCAACCATCCCATCCCCGAGGAAGCGGTAGAG
Organism: Myxococcales bacterium; assembly: GCA_016703425.1. Classification (NCBI taxonomy): domain Bacteria; kingdom Pseudomonadati; phylum Myxococcota; class Myxococcia; order Myxococcales; species Myxococcales bacterium. Next base: position 455,476 of record JADJCA010000009.1, on the reverse strand, counting down.
AGGCGTCGACGCGAGTGCGTAACGCATCTCGTGGACTGGTTCGGCGTGGGTGCTTGACTTCGCCATCGCGTTTGCCGTGCTCATTCCAACGTGCTCCTCGCGGCCACGGGGGCCGTCTTCTTCAGGATCACCACGAGTCGCCACGCCGCCGGTTCGTCCAGGGCCGTGTCCTCGCGTAGCGCGCCGCGCACCGCTTCGACCGTGAAGCACCCCGACGCCGCCGCGAAACGCTCGATCTCCTCGACTCGGAAGATGCGCTCATCCGCCTCGTCTTCGATCTCCAGCACCGCTCCGGTGGGCGAGCGGAAGTTCATCCGCGCGACGCAGGTCGAGATCGAGCCGCGTGTGGAGCCAGTGGACCACGAGACGTCGATCACGCCGGCAGGGCGGGAGACCGTCCACGACTCCTGGACGGTCGACCGGCCCTCGAGCCCGGAAGGGTGCGGCAGCTCGATGACGTACATGCCGTCCGCGACGAGTGCCGCACCGACGGCACGGAGGTGCGCCACGAAACGCTCGTCGCTGAGGATGTAGGTCGCCGAACTGAGCATGTTCGCAGCCAGGTCCACGCGCGGCGTTCTGGCGAACGCGACCATGTCGCCGAGCGTGTAGTCGAGCGAGACGCCTCGCTCCGCGGCGCGAAGGAGCGCCAAGTTGCGCATGCTCGGCGACAGGTCCAGGGCCGCCACGTCGATGCCGCGCGCTCCCAGCTCGATGGCATGACGCGCCGGGCCGGCGGCGAGTTCCAAGAAGGACCGAAGCGGCCGACCACGGCGCGAGACGAACGCGTCCTCGAGGAACCTGACCTCGGCCGCAAAATCGCGGAAGTCGAACGCGAGCTCGTAGAGGTGCGCGGCGTCGTAGATGGCGCGATGGGGAGGAATCACGAGGCTTCTCCCGGTGTGCAGAGGACGCCGCTCGCGACGAGGCCATCGGCGATCTCCGCTTCCGCGTGCAAGAGCCCGATGGCCTCCCCTCGTTGCACGCGCTCGACGAGCCCGATCGCGCGCTCGTCGAGCGCGAAGGTGCGTGTCCCTACCATGACGATCGCTCCCCGGTGGTGACGGTCGATCAACAAGTCTGGCGCCACGCGAAACGTGCTCATGCGAGCCATCGTGCAACCTCAACGAGCATGGGCCGGAGGACGGCGAGCCCGCTCGCGTCGTGATCGCGGAGCGCGTTGTACTCCACGACGTCCATCGCCACCGGCTGCCGGCCAAGGACGCCTCTCACGAGGGCCAGGAGCTCGTCGCCGGATATCCCGCCTGGCACCGGGTCCGAAACGGCGCGCAGCGTCCTGGGGTCGACGACATCGACGTCTACGCTGAAGTAGAAGGGAGCACCTCCCACGAAGTCACCGATGCGGTCCAGAGCGGCATCGACACCCCGTTCGCGCACGTCGTCGGCCGAGAGGATCTGGCACGCCGAGTCGGCCCGGTCGAGCTCGTGCCTGGCGCCGACGACCAGCGTCGGGATCTCGAGCTCGCGCGTGGCGAAGTGGAACAAGCTCCAGTGGTTCAGCACTGGGTGGGGGTACGCGTCGTGGTGCGCGTCGAGCACGACGAGCTTGAGGCCCGGGTGACGCTTCACCATCACCTCCAGGACCGGAAAGGTGACGAGGTGCTCACCGCCAAGGAGCAGTCGGCAGTTGCCGGCTTCGGCCGCCGCGCGAACTTTGCGACACACCATCGCCGAGTTTTTCGTGACTTCGCGGACGATGACGGGAGACTCGAAGTAGGTGGCGAGTCGTGACGAGGCTTCGCCCGGGGCGTCCAGCATCGCGCCGGAGCACTCGCGGAGGGCCGTCAAGAGACGGAGCGCACCGAGCGCGATTCCGGCGACCCGCGAGGTCCCCTCGAAGGCTGCCACGTGGATCGGGCTTGTCATGCGACCACCCGCAGCGAGCGGCGCGGGGCCGTCGGAACGTCCCACTGGGGCCTCCGCGCCGGCATCTTGCCCTGCGCGCGGAGCGCTTCGTATTCGTCCAGCATCGCGCGATAGCCGGGGCCTTCGTTCTTGTGAATGTTGCAGTTGAGCTCGTCGGGAGAGTCGACCCGGCCATGAAGGAGGTACGCGTTGCTGCGGCATCCTCCAGCGCAACGCTTGCCACTCGGGCACGCCGTGGCGTTCTCGCATTGCACTCCCCGGTAGCGCTCGAAAGTGGGAAAGCGCTCCCACGCGTCTTCGAGCGACATCGTCTGAAGATCGGCCTGTACGAAGTCGGGCGACTCGGCCTCCGTCATCGTTGGGCACAGCGCCGCGCGCCCATCGTGCTTCAAGAACAGGTAGCTCGACCCGACGCCGCAGCTCGGCTCGACTGACGACGCGTCGTCTTCTCGTCCGATGGCGTCGCACGCCTTCCCGGCCACCGGCCCGTGCCGGACCAGGCGGCGAATGATTTCGTAGTACTTCGCGCTCGCGATCGCGAGCGGCCGCTCCGATGAGCATCCGCGACCGGCGGGAATGACTCGATCGAGGCCCACCTCCACGTCGAGGTCGTCGCGGAAGAAGGCGACCATCTCGTCCACTTCGTGGACATTCCGGGTGCTGAGACAAACGGCTACTCGAACGCGGACCCCGGCGGCCTTCAGCGCGCGAATCCCGTTTACAGCGCGATCGAAGGCGCCGGGCTTTCCCCGCAGCTCGTCGTGGAGCGCCGGCGTCCGAGCGTCCAGCGACACCTGCGCCCAGCGGACGCCCGCCGCGAAGATCTGCTCCGCCTTCTCCGGCGTGACCAGCGTTCCGTTGCTGTAGAGGCCCGGGATCATCCCCCGCTCCGAGATGGCGCGCAGGATCTCCATGATGTCACGGCGTACCAGCGGCTCGCCGCCCGTGACGTCGAAGTGCACAACGCCGAGCTCGGCCGCCTGGCGGACGACGTCGAGCACGAACTCGGTCGGCATGCCCTGCGATGCGCGAGGCGACGACGAGCAATAGCAGTGCGCGCACTCCAGATTGCAGACGAGGTTGACCTCGTACTGGAGTCGCTTGAGGTGATGTCGCCGGCGGATGCGACGGAGCACGGGGTCGGTGGCCTGTACCCGCTCGGTCAACCAACCAGCGGCCTTGGCGCCAAGCAGAAATTGCTCAAATTCTGGGTCGTCCTGCCACGATGTGTCGCTGCCGACGAGGAGCTCGAAGGCGTCGCCGTTGAGCACCGACGCCGACCGTTTGCCCGCGCGATCGAGGACGTACGCTCGGTCGTTCGCCTCGTTCATCAAGTAGTGGAACGCGTCTGACAATCGAAGTCGCGTGTTCATTCGGGGCCTCCGAGACGGTCCAGGGCAACGTAGAAGCGACCGTCGCCAACGGGCGGCGCCGCGAGGCATCCGTTGGTGCGATGGGCTCGCACGCGGAAGCCAGCGGCCTCCGCCGCGCGAGTGAGCGTATCGAGCGACCACACCCGCTGCGGCTGGTCAGACGTGACCTCGTTGGTCGTTCCGTCGACGTTCTCGACGACGATGCGCGCTCGCTCGAGCGAGAGCGGGGGCGTGACGGCGACGAGCGACCATGTCGCTCGAACCACGCAGTCGTCGTAGCGAACCGTCCAGCGTGCGCCCGCGCCGTGTGCCTTGTGGCCCATCGTTAGCCCCAGGTCGATCACGTACGTCGCGCCGCTCCGGAGCCGGGCGTGCATCTCGCGAAAGTGCGCGGCCACGTCGTCTTCGTCGAGGATGTATCGGAACGAGTTCGTGAAGGTAAATGCGGCGGCGTAGGTCCGGTCGCCGAGTGAGCGCGTCATGTCCGCGTTGACGTAGCGCGCTCGTGGGTGCGGTCGGCTTCGCGCGATCGCGAGCATCCCGTCGTTGATGTCGGAGCCGTCGACGTCGAAGCCACGCTCCGCGAGCGCGAGAGCGTAGCGGCCGGTGCCGCACGCGGGGAGGAGAAGTGGCCCGTCCGCGGAGCGGACGTTCGCGATCGCGAGAACGACGTCGAGCTCGCGGCTCACGTCCCACGCAAAGGCGAGATCGTAGGCCCGCGCGTCGCAGAAAATCTCGTCTGCACTCCAACGTTCCGAGGTTCGGCTCATGGTCGCCTTGCTCCTTGCCTGCTCGAACGGATGGAGCGCCGGGCCTCGCGTGCGATCGCCCGGCGCTCCGTCACGCGTCAGGCTTCCTTGCAGCGGTAGGCGACGATCCCGCCATCGACGTCCGAAAGGGAAGACTCGCCGAGCTCGATGATCACGGGGACCTTCTTCTCGACCTTCTTCTGCTTCTCCGTGCTCTTCTCGTCTTGGACCGTGTCGTTTGGCTTGATCTTCTCGTTCATTGTCATGCTCCATGTTGAGCGAGCAGAGCCTGGCTCTGCGCGCTGCGGGAATGCACGAGGGGTGCACGAGCTGCGCCAAGGCGCGACTCGTCGCCGAATGACCGCAGCGCGGGCGACACGGACGTGAAAGGTTCGAATTGGCCCCGTCGGGGACGGAGCGTCAGATTGCGGTGGGCAACGGTTTGCCGGCTACGTCTTGAAACTACCAGTGGGTCGGGCTCAGGCTCGGGGGCGCCGGGGGCCAGATCACGGCACTGGAGTATCTCGCGCTCCCCGCGCACCGTTTCTGGCACGAAGGTCCGCGCCGGCTGGGTCGCTTCGCTTCCCTTGGCGGTCTTGAACGCAGGCGTGGCCTGTGCGGCGATGTTCGTGAGCGACGGCGGTACCAACGATCTCCCGAGCAGGCTGCTGGGCGGACTTTCGCGAGGAGGTTTGCCTGCTCGACGCCGAAGGACGCGCGACGGAGCTGCGGCGCGCGCGCTGAGCCTCCCCGGTGGTTCGCCCACTCATCCTTCACCGATGCGGCGCGGCTGCCCACCGAGAAGTGGCGACGCTTCGCGCCATTGAGGTCGCTACCCACACGCGCGCATGCGCTCGATGAGCGCTAAGACGTCTTCGTCATCGTGGTAGAGGCCGAAGCCGATGCGCAGGCGATCGCCGCGAACGTCGGTGACGACGCCCGCCGCGAGGAGCTTGTCGTAGTGCGCCTTCGCGCGTGGCGTCTCGAACGACAGGAAGTGTGCGCGCTGCTTGTGGTCCAGGGAGCTCGTCAGATCGCGCGACGAAATCGGAAGGGCCGCCGCGTCGAGCGCTTCGATGAAGCGCTCTTCGAGGTGGCGCACGTGGGCGTCGATGACCTCGACGCTGAGGCCCTCGCGCTCGAGCCAATCCATGACGGCCACGAAGCGGTAAAGCGCGGTCGGATCGAACGTCGCTCCCAGAAAGCGGCCGCCACCGGGCGCGTAGTCCACGCCGCCGCCAGCGCTCGCGAGCGCACCGAAGGCGGCGAACCACCCCGTGTTTCGCGGCCGCTCCGCGTAGCCGGGTGGAGCATGCAAGAAGCACACGCCTTCGCCGCTCATGGCGTACTTGTACCCGCCGGCCACGTAGAAGATGCGCGGCGCTAGCTCACGCAGCGACGTCGGGAGGGCCATGAACGCGTGGTAGCCATCGATGACCACGACGGTCTTGTCGTCCCGCACCGACGAGACGATGCGCTCGAGCGGCTCTGTCACGTGCCCTGAGTCGAAGAACACGTGGCTCAAGAAGATGAGGTCGAACGGCTGGCTGCTCGCAGCCTCCGCAAAGCGCGCCACGAAGGTCTGCGGCTCGCGCACCGGCACGCGCGTGACCGCAAGGTCGCCGCTCTCTTCCAGGCGCCGCGCTTGCCTTGAGAACGAGTGAAACTCGCTGTCGGTCGTGAGGACGCGCGGCTTCGGTGCGTCGAGCGACGACAGGAGTCGCACCACGAGCTCGTGCGTGCTCGGCGCGAAGGCGACGGTGGCCGCGTCGGGGAGGTCGAGGACGCGAGCCACGTGCGCTTGCGCGCGCGGCCAGAGCTTGCCAAAGATGACGTCCCACTTCTGATCGACGTGCGTGGCGGCGTCGAGCCACGCCTGCGCCTGCGCGTCGAAGCTGACGTCGGGCCAGAGGTGATGGCTGTGCGCCGCGAAGTGGAGGCGAGGGCCTCCGGCATCGAGAAAGCGGCGGAAGAAGCGCTTGTAACTCGCTCGCGGCATCGCCGTCAGCCTACACGCGCGCGCAAACGGCCCCGAAATTTGGCCGCGACGGCGCGGGTGGGTAGATGTGGGTGCGTGCGGATCGGGTTCGTTTCCATCGCGCTTTTTTGCCTCGGGCTGGCGGGAACGGCTACGGCCGCGCCGAAACCCGGTCGCCCCGCTTCACCGGTGTCGGCTCCCGCCGCCGGACCGGCCGCGCCCATCGTCTTGGCGACGACGCTTCACATCAGCTCCTACGACGTGAAGGTCCACGTCGCCGCGGAGGCCGTCGCGTCCATCGAGCACACGCTGGGCCTCCGGGTGAGCGGCGGCGCGCTTCGTTCGTTGGAGTTTAAGGGCGCAGCGCAGAACGCCGAGTCGATCCTCGACGCCGCTGGAAACGCCGCCGCCTTTCAGGCGGAGGACGGCCGCGTCATTGGCGCGCGGGTCGTCGCCAAAGACGACGGGACGCTCCGCCTCGAGCCGCTGGAAGAGAAGGGGCTTAAACGTGGAAGTTACACGCTTCGATTCGCGCTTAGGACGGACCTCGCGAAGGGCGACGCGCTCGAAAAGGACGGCGTCCTCTATCGGCTCGGCTGGACGAGCCCGCCGATGTCGGAGGGGGTCGACGGCATGCGCGTCGTCTTCGATCTGCCGGCGGCGCCAACGGAGCCGCGCGTGGCCGAGGGGCGCGGGGAAGTCACCGACGGCCAGCCGGCCGTTGGGTCGATGATGCACACGCTACGCCGCACCGCGACGCGCGACGAAGTCGAGCTCGTGCGGCCGCGCGTCGCGAGGGGTGAAGCCGCCCGCTGGGAGATTCGCGTCGATCCGCGTGCGCTGCCGGGGGCTCGTCGTGGGAGCGCGCCTTCGGCCGGTGCTGTCGGAGGGCATGCGCCGCCCGCCGCGGCGAACGCCGCATCGAGCGAGTCGTCGCGCGCGGAGCTGCTGCCCTGCGCGGTGGCCCTCTTGGTCTTTGCCCTCGCCTGGCTCCGCAACCGAGCCCGCGCCGCTGGCCAGGCCACGACGCAGCGCCTCTTGCTCCTCCCGTGGTCGTCGCCGCGGGCTGCGAAGATCGTCCACACCGTCCAACCGTTCCTGGTCGCGGGCGGCTCGGGGGTCGCGACCGGTCTCTCGCAATCGGGGCACGCGGCCTCTGCGGCTCTCGTGGTTGCCGCGAGCGCGCTCTTGCTCGTGCGCGCGCCGGCGGAGGCGCCGACGGTGCGCGGAGGCGCCGACTGGTTGCCGCTTCGCTCTCGCGAGGCGCTGCCGGAGCCGACGCGGTCGCTCTTCGAAGCGAGCTCGCTTCGCGGCGTGGCGGCGCTCCTCGTGACGCTCCTCATGTTGACGCTCCTGGTCGTCGCTTCCGCGCGCGGTGAGGCGCCGATGATGGCGATTGGCGATCCGTTGCCCGTGGCGCTCGTCGTCGCGACGATGATTGCGGCCCTTTGGGTTCCCGATCCGGTCGCTTGGGAAAGGCTCCGCATTCTCGCGCGCAAGCTCCGCAGCCGAGGCCTCAAGATCGTTCCCTTCGGGCGCGTCCCGAAGGGCGGCTCTCGCGCCGATGAGCTCCGGCTGCGCGTCGTCCTGGGCAGCCCGATGCCGGGGCTCTTGGCCCTCGAGCTCGCGGAGCGCGATGGCGCCGTGGAACTCTTGGTACGCGTCCGCGAAGACTCGGCGGCTGCCCGCAAGCTCGCTTTCGCCGTTCACCGAGGCGCCGCGTCGCCGGCGGCCTCCCCGGAACGCGCCTCGGAGCCGCTCCCGCTCGTCGCGTCCATAGGCCGCGTCGAGGAGCAACGCGTCCTCATCTTCGCGCCCGAGACGCCGTCGCTCGGCGCGGCCTGCGCCCTCGCCGGCCACCTGACGGAGCTGCTCGCAGAGCGGCGCGAAGGCCTGGAAACTGCGCAGCGGCAGGTCGCGAGCGGCGAAGCGGCGTCGTTGCCCCAGGAGCGGCGCGGCCTTTTGCGCTTTGGATGGGGCGCGCCCGCGGATGCCAGCCCGCCGCCGACGGCGCCCGCCGTGGCCTGACGAAACCGCGCGGATTGCGATAGGCTGCCTCTCCCGCCAGGCGCCAGGCGCCAGGCTTCGGCCGCGGAACCCTGCGATGAACGAGAAGCGCCAAAGGCAACACGCCACCCTGTCCGCCTACCTCGAGCCGCTCGCTCTACGGAGGCGCGTCGCTGTCGTGGGCCCGGGCGCCGCGGCGCTCGCCGACGTGCTCCTCGAGGCCGGGGCACGCGCCGCTCACGCGTACGAGGACGGCCCCGATGCGGCGGCCGACGACGTCGTTGTGCACCCCATGAGCGAGCTCACCTCGGCCTTGGGGGGCACGTCGCGGCAAGGCGTGATCGAGCTGGTGATTGTGCCCGACGTCAGCGCCTTCGCCGATCTCGACGACGGCATGATGGCGGTGCGGCGCCTCGTGGGGCCTACGGGGCTCGGGGTCTTTGGTGCGAGCGCCGACGGTGCCGTCGGGTATTACGAATTTTATGACGCGGTTCTCGCCCAGTGGCCCGACGTCCGCATGGTGGGGCAGGTCCCGTTCCGCGGGGATGCGCTTGCCGTGCTGGGCGAGGAGGACGCCGCCGCGGACGTCACCGTCGACACGCAGCTCGCCGGCGAGGTCCCCCCCACATTCTTTCTCGCCGTCGGCGGACCGGCGGTCCTCAGGCCCTACGTCATCGTCCAGCGTCGCGACGACGAAGACGTCGCCGTTGAGGCTGCGCCGGCGCGCGACACGGCGCAACAGGAGCGCGCCGCCGCGGCGGCTCGCGAGCGCGCCGCGGAGACCGATCACCACCGGGCGGAGCTCGCCACCGCGCGACTGCGCGCCGAGGTCCTCGAGAGTCAGCTCGACGAAGAGCGCCAGCGCTCGAGCCTCGCCGAGGGCGCGCAGCGGCGCGCGGAGCAAGAGCTCTCGCGGCGCACCGACGCGCTTCAGAAGGCCGAAGCCGCGCTCGCCGGCGCCGATGAAGAGCGGCGCCAGCTCGCCTCCCGGGGCCGCGAAGTGGAGCGAGCGCTCGCCGAGCAGACGGACAAGTTTCGCGCCGCCGCGGCCCAGCTCGCCGAGCTCGAACCGGCCCTCGCGCGGCTCGCGGAGATCGAGTCGCTCTCGGTTCGCGCCGAGCAGTCGACCATGGTCGCCGAGGCGCTCGACGCCGAGCTCGCCATCGCGACCGAGGTCCACGGTCTCGAACTGGAGGCGCTTGAAGAGGCGCTCCGAGAGCGGGGTCGCGCCGTTCACGCGCTCGAGACCGAGCTCTTGCGGCGTGATCGCATGGTGAAAGAGCTGCTCCTGCGCTTCGAGACGCTTCAGCACGGCGAACCTCGCGTTCCGTCGTCGGCAGGCCCGGCGACGGTGGTGTCTCCGGTCGCCACCGGCAGCAACGCGCCCTCGGCGATGGCACAAGAAGAGCGGGCTCGCCTCCACGCGACCCTCGAGGCCCTGTCGCTCGATGCGGCGCGTCGCGAAGGCGAGCTGCAAGCGCTCCGCTGGCGCATCGACGAGCTTTCTCTCGCGAACGCACAAGCGTCGCAGCAGGCGCCGCAGCCTTCGCCCGAGACGACGCCATCTTTGGGCACAGCCGAGGGCGCAGCCGCGACGCCGCCCGCCACGAGCGCAAACGACGAGCTGGGGCGCCTCCGGGACGAGCTCGAGATGTTGCGCCAGGCGTTCCGGCAAGAGCACGAGGCGCGCGTTCGCGCCGAGGGGGCCCTCGCCGAGCGGTCCGCTCCCGCAAAGTCCGATGAGCTAGGCCGTTGACACGGGCCGCGGCAACCTTACCTTGGCGCCCACGCCAAGCTGCCGGTTGGGGACGTTGACCGTCCTACCGTCTCTCCGATTCCACGGATTCAGGGCACCAGGAACGCATGTCGGACAAGCCGAACTCCTACGAGGTCCTCGGTGTCACGCAATCGGCCTCGGCCGACGAGGTGCGGCGCGCCTACAAGAAGGAGGCGCTCAAGCATCACCCGGACCGAAACCCCGGCAACGCCGCCGCGGAGGCCCAGTTCAAGCTCGTCAACGAGGCCTACCAGGTCCTCTCGGACCCCGAGAAGAAGGAGATCTTCGATCGCTTCGGCCACGAAGGTCTCGAGGGCCGCGGCGGCTTCAGTAACGCCGGTGACGTGTTCTCGCACATGCAGGACCTCTTCTCCGAGATGTTCTCGGGGGGCGGCTTCGGGGGCTTCGGTGGCGTCCGCCGCGGCGCCGACATCCGCGTGCAGCAGCGGCTCACGCTCAGTGAGGCCGCCTTCGGCTGCAAGCGCGAGGTCACGGTCCAAACTCCAGCCCGCTGCGACGAGTGCAGCGGCTCCGGCGCCGCCGCCGGCTCAAAGCCCGAACAATGCAGTCAATGCCGCGGCACCGGGCAAATCTCCAACGCCCGCGGCTTCGTCATGTTCACGGCGCCGTGCCCGCGATGCCAAGGCCGCGGCCAAACGATTCGCAACGCGTGCAAGCCATGCGGCGGCGAGGGCGTCGTGGCCAAGCCGCACACGGTGGTGGTCGGCTTCCCCGCCGGCATCGACAGCGGCCAACGGCTCCGCGTGCAAGGGCAAGGCATCGCAGCGCAAGGCGGCGGGCCACCGGGCGATCTCTACGTCGAGGTAGAGGTCGAAGACGATCCGCGCTTCGAGCGCGACGGCGTCGACGTCATCAGCCGCGTTCAAGTGAGCTTCTGCGACGCCGCCATGGGCGCCAAGCTGCGGGTCCCGGCGCTGCGCGCCGAAGACGGTGACGGCGGCCAACATGAGATCGCGCTGCCGGCAGGGACGCAGCCGGGGTCGGTCTTCACGCTCAAAGGGCAGGGGATTCCCCGCCTCGACGGGCGAGGCCGCGGAGCCTTCATGGTGGCCATTCAGGTCGAGGTGCCGCAGAAGCTCTCCGCCAAGGCCAAGGAGCTCCTCGCCGAGCTGCAAGCGGAGCTCGAAGGCACCCCACGAAAGAAGGCCTCGGCCGGCGGCTGATGGATCGCGAGGCGCTCTCCGCGTTGCTTCGCTCGACGCCGAGCGTCGCCGTCACCGGCCGCGTCCAAGCGGTCACGGGCCTCGCGGTGCGGTTCACGCTGCCCGGTGCTCGTATCGGCGACGTGGTGCTCATCAAGCGCCGCGGCGAGCCACTCTCGTGTCAGGTCGTCGGCTTCTCCGGCGGCGAAGCCGTGGCGATGCCGCTCGGCGATCTCGCCGGCGTCGGCCCCGACGACGAAGTGGTGGCCACGGGAGGCCCGCTCTCGGTCGTCGTCGGCGGCGCCCTTTTGGGCCGCGTCGTCGACGGCCTCGGCCGCCCCATTGACGGCGGTCCGCCCATCAGCGGCCGTTCCGTCAGCGTCGAGCGCGCACCGCCGGCGGCCCTTGAGCGTCCTCCCATCGCGGCGTCGCTCGCCACCGGGGTTCGCGTCCTCGATGCGCTTACCACCTTCGGCGAAGGCCAACGCATCGGCCTCTTCGCCGGCTCCGGCGTGGGCAAGAGCACGCTCCTCGGCGCCATCGCGCGCGGCGCCGAAGCCGATGTCGTGGTCGTCGGTCTCATCGGCGAGCGCGGCCGCGAGGTCGTCGATTTCCTCGAAACGGCGCTCGGCCAAGACGGCCTTCGTCGGAGCGTCGTGGTGGTCGCCACCAGCGACGCGCCGGCGCTCGAGCGACTACGCGCCGCCGAGGTGGCGACGGCCATCGCTGAGTCGTTCCGCGACGAAGGCAAGCGGGTCCTCTTGCTCGTCGACTCGATCACGCGCTACGCGCGCGCGCAGCGCGAGATCGGCCTCGCCGCCGGTGAGCCGCCGACGCGGCGCGGCTATCCGCCGAGCGTCTTCGCGATGCTGCCGCGCCTCCTCGAGCGCTCCGGTCGCGCCGCCAGGGGCTCCATCACAGCCATCTACACCGTGCTCGTCGAAGGCGGCGATCTCGACGAGCCCATCGCCGACGAAGTGCGCGGCATTCTCGACGGCCACGTCGTGCTCGATCGAGCCCTCGCGGGTCGCGGTCGCTACCCTGCCGTCGACGCGCTTCAGTCGCTCTCCCGCGTGATGGATACGGTCGTGTCGCCAGAGCATCGTGACGCCGCACGCAAGCTCCGGACGCTTCTCGGAGCCTACGAGACCAAGCGCGACCTCATCACCCTCGGCGCGTACGCCAAGGGAAGCGACCGACTCGTCGACGACGCGCTGTCACGGATGCCCCGAATCGAAGCGTTTCTCGCGCAAGACCCCCGCCAGACGGCGGCGCTGGCGACGACCGTCGACGCCCTCACGCGGCTCGTCGGCTAGAGCCCTCATGACGGTCCTTCAGGTCGCCGATCTTCGCTTTGGCTACGGCGCCGATCTCCTCTTCGAGGGGATAACGTTCAACCTCGCCATGGGGGAGCGCGCAGCGCTCGTCGCACCCAACGGCGCCGGCAAGTCCACGCTGCTTCGGCTCGTCGCCAAGGAGCTCCAAGCCGACAGCGGCGCCGTGGTCGTCGCAAAGGATGTTCGCGTCGGTTACTACCGGCAGTCGCACGAGCTCGCGGCGGAGGGCGACGTGCTCTCGGCGTTCCTCTCCGGCTACCGCGAGGTGACCGAGCTCCGTGCCGCCTTGAACGAGGCGTCGCACGCGGCCGCGAGCGGCGAGGCCCGCGATCTCGCCCGGCTCGCCGAGCTCCAGGACCGCTACCACCTGACGCACGGCGACGAGCTCGAGCGCGAGGTGTCGGTCATCGCCGCGCGGCTCGGCTTCTCCCAACGCGATCTCGAGCGGCCCGTCGCGTCGCTCTCCGGCGGCGAGCGCGGGCGATTGCACCTGGGCGTCATCCTGGCGCAGAAGCCTGATCTGCTCTTGCTCGACGAACCGACGAACCACCTCGATCTCGACACCATCTCGTGGCTGGAGGACTACCTGGGTCGCCTTCGCGCGGCCGTGCTGGTGGTGTCCCACGATCGCGCCTTCCTCGACGCCATCTCGAGCAAGACCTTCGAGCTGGGGACCCATGGCCTCCGCACGTACCCGTGCCGCTACAGCGAATACGTCGTCCTGCGTGCCGAAGACCTCGAACGTGAGCGGGCCCTCGTGTCGCGTCAGCAAGCGACGATCGCCAAGACGGAAGATTTCATTCGTCGGAACATCGCCGGGCAAAAGACGAAGCAGGCCCAGAGTCGCCGCAAGATGCTCGAGAAGCTCGACCGGCTCGAACGACCCGAAGACGTCTGGCAGGTCGCCGAGAAGGTGGCCTTTCGCTTCGCGCCGGCGGCGCGCTCTGGTGACATTGTCCTCGAAGCCAAGGGGCTCGCTGCGTCGCGCGGCGAACGCGAGCTCTTTCGCCCCTTCGATCTGCTCGTGCGTCGCGGCGAGCGCATTGGCGTCGTCGGCCCCAACGGCGCCGGCAAGACAACGCTCCTCAAGCTGCTCACGGGTCGCGGCGCGCCAACCGATCGCGGCACCGTGAAGCGAGGCACGAATCTCGAAGAGGGCGTGTTCGATCAGCACCTCGGCGAGCTCAATCGCGGAAACACCGCCGTCGAAGAGGTGCGACGCATTCGCGGCGACTTCACGGTGGAGGCGGCGCGCCAATACCTCGCGCGCTTTCGCTTCTGGGGCGACGATCCGCTGCGCGTCGTCGGCGGCTTCTCCGGCGGCGAGTGCGCGCGCCTCGCCCTCGCCAAGTTGCTGCTGGAGCCGCGCAATCTCTTGTTCCTCGACGAACCGACCAACCATCTCGACATCCCGGCGGCGGAAATCCTGGAAGAGTCGCTCGTCAGCTTCGAGGGGACGGTCCTCTTCGTTTCGCACGACCGACGCTTTCTCGAGAACGTGGCGACGCGCATCGTGAGCGTCCGCGATGGAGACGTGGAGATCTTCCCCGGCGGCTTCCGGGACTTCGTGCGCGCGCACGCGCCGCCGCCGCCGCCGCCGACGGCGGTGGTTCAAAAGGCGCGCCGCGAGAAGGAAAAGGTCGAGGCGCCCAAAGACGACGCCCAAAAACGCGCCGCCCACGAGGCCCAGAAGGGCGAAGCGCGGGAGCGGGAGCGCCGAACGAAGCGCGTGGGGGAGCTCGAACGCGCCATCGCCGAGAGCGAGAAGCTTTTGGGCGAGCTTCGTGCGAGGCTCAAGGAGGCCCCCGGTGACGATTGGGAGAAGCTCGCCAGCATGGCTCACGAAGAACAGGTTCTGGCTCGCAAGGTCGACTCGCTCCTGAATGAGTGGGCGCGCTTGTCCACGGAGGCTCCGTGATGCTTCAAGGCGCGCGTGATCTGCCTCTGTCTTGCGTGCGCGTGCTCACGCCTTGGCTCGTGTGCCTAGCGTTGGTAGCGACCTCGGCCTGCAAGAAGAGCGCAACCGAGAGCGCCGTCGACGCGGGCGACCCCATGGTGTCGGAGTCGCGCGACGACTTGGTGCTCGCGTACATGGATCAGGCGGGCGACTTCCACGTGGTGTCGAAGCCAAGCCAGGTGCCCGAGAAGGCGCGCGACATCGTCCGCGTCACGGACCCCACGCGAGAGCTCGGCGGCGAGCTGGTGTTCGTGAGCGATCTGCGCGACGCACGCCCCGACGGCTCGTACCCGGTTCGGATCATCAAGCGCTCCGTGCTGGAGGGCATGGCGCGCGAGCGGCGCGCTGGCCGCGGGCCCGCCGTCCCACAGACACCTCCAACGGCGCCTCCGCCCAACCTCAACCCGCGTGACACGCCACCGGTGGCCGCGGCGCAGCCCAACGGCGCGCCCGACGTCATCATTTATGGCGCCGATTGGTGCGGCCCGTGCCATCAGGCGGCTGCGTTCCTCAAGTCGAGGAACGTGCCTTTTGTCGAGAAAAACATCGAGTCTGACGCCGCCGCGGCGCGCGAAATGAAGGACAAACTCCGGCAGGCCGGCATTCGCGGCGGTTCGATTCCCGTGCTCGACGTCAGAGGAAAGATCTTGGTCGGCTTCTCCCAGGTGGCCGTCTCTCAAGCGCTTCGCTGACGCGCCGTTCTTCCGTTTGTCTCATGTGGGCTCCTTGCCTCATCTGGGCTCCTTGTCTCATCTGGGCCCCTTGTCTCATCTGGGATCGGGTGCTGCCATCTCGCGGCGCGCTCCTTTGCCACGTGTCAGGCTGATGGGAGTACTCGAATGCTCGAGCCGAAGAAGTTGTTCGGAGGAGCGATCCTCTTGGTTGCGACGGGCCTCCTGGCCGGCTGCGCGACGCCTGCGGGCCGCCATTGGGGGGCTCCGGCCCGTGCGTCGACGCCCCTCGGACACACCGTCTCGCACGGTGCGGTGACGCTCTACGGCGCCGAGTGGTGCGCGCCGTGTCACGACGCGGCGCTCTACCTAAAGGTTCGTGGCGTGAAGGTCGCGGTGCGCGACGTGGGGGGTGATCCGGTGGCGCAAGCCGAGATGCGCTCGAAGCTGGACGGCGCCGGGCTCGTCGCGTCGGCGATTCCTGTGCTCGACGTGAGCGGGAAGATCCTCGTGGGCTTCGATCCTAGGGCGCTCGACCGCGCGCTCCGTCAGTGACGCGGGCACTGCGCGCGCACTCACGGGCAGGAGAGCTCGGTCACACCGATCGAGAGGGTTTCGTACGCGACCCAGACGCGCGAACCGCGGGCGGCTGTGGCGTGCACGGCCCCGTCGACGTCCAGCGCCCCTCCTCTGGTCAAGAGTTCGTCGATGGGGCCCCGCGCGCGGCCGTAGCGAATCCGCTTGGTCGCCGGCTCACGCCACGCGGCGAAAAGCTCATCGTTGTTGCCGACGACCGCGAGCGTCTGCATTTCCGTGGGCATCGCGTTGGCTTCGTCGAACGCCGGGGCGCCGGGCGCGAGTCGCCGCGACTTCCACTGGCCGTCGCCGTTTCCCGAGAAGAGGAAGAACTCGTCGCCGCGCGCCGCCACGCGGATGGCGTCGTTGTCCTCCGTGAAGGTCGCGACCTCGGAGATCTCGCGCCCGGCGGAGAAGGTGAACGCGTGGATTTGCGCGAAGCTTCGGACGGCGACGACGGCTCGCGTGGGCGATGCAGCCGCCGCCACGCCGCGCAAAAATTCGCTCGCCGTCTTGGCGTCGTGGAGCAAGGCCCTCGCGTCGTACGTACCTTGCCCGTACAGCTGCGAGAGACGGACCTCGCTGCGCATCCCGCTCGGCGGTTGCGGTCGGCCCATCGTTACCGCGAACAGCGCGTCGCGAAACGCGAGGACGGCTAGATCGGTCGTCTCTTGCGCAACAGCCCGGCCCGAGCGCGGGCGGAACGGGCCCCTGGCGGCGCGAGGTTGGTCAACGCGAGAAAGGTCCGCGGCGGTTTGATTGCACTCTGCCAGGTGGAGGTCACGACGACCGGCTCATCGCCAAAGTCGCTGATGACGCTGCGCGTGTCGCCCTGGGATGGCACACCCGCGAGCTCGTAGCGGAACCGGTGCGCGATCTCCGAGCCGGGCGTCCTCGTCTCGAACATCCAAGTCTTGATCAACCCGTCTTCGCGCATCCATTGCGACACGACGGCGCCCGAGTCGGTGGCCGCGATCGAGCTCCGAAACGCCTGCCATGGGCTCGGATAGGACTGCGCGCCTCGCACGACACAGCCGGCCGCGCTGGCGCTGGCGCTAGGCAGCGGAGCGGCGGGCGGTGTCTTAGGGCCCAAGACGATCGACGCTGCCCCGAGGCCGCCGGCAGCGAGCGCGGCTCCGAGGCCGACGACGAAATACGTCGAGCGCCGCTTCGCGGCTCGCGCGGGCGTCGCCTCGCGCGGTTCGTGTCGCGTGGCGATGGCGTCAGCCGGGTCAGGCGGCGCGACGAGCGGCATCGGCGGCGGCAACGTGCGCGTGCTCTTCGGCGCGCCCGCGTTCGCGACGCTCCCGTCGATCGTGACGCCATCGAGCAGCGCGAGCGGTGCCGTCGTCGAAAACGGCGCAAGCGCCGCCCCTAACTCATGGGCGGTCGCAAAACGAGCCTCGGGCTTCTTCGCCAAACAGCGGAGCACGATGGCCTCGAGCTCTTTGGGAATTTCGGCCCGTCGCGCGCTCAATGGGGCCGGGTCCTCCTCGAGAATCATCGCGGAGAGCGCAGGCAGCGCGTCCGCCGCGAAGGGGCGCTCGCCCGTCAAGAGCTCGTAGGCGACCACGCCGAGGGACCAGACATCCGTCCGCGCGTCGACGTTTTTGGCGCTTCGGATTTGCTCCGGCGACATGTAGCGAGGCGAGCCGAAGACCTCGGTCGTGGCCGTCAGCTCCGTGGTGTCGCCGAATGCGTGCGTCGCCTTCGAGATGCCGAAGTCGAGCACCACGACGCGCTCCGCCCCATCTGCGTCGCGGGCAACGAACAGGTTTGATGGCTTGATGTCGCGGTGCACAAGGGAGGCCTCGTGCGCCGCGGAGATGCCTTCGCAGGCCTGACGTAGGGCCAAGGCAGCCATCGGCACGGGGAGTGCGTCACGCGAGGCGATGACGCGAGCGAGGTCGAAGCCCTCCAGACGCTCCATCACCATGAAGGGGGTGCCGTCGTGCGTGTCTGTGTCGAGGACGCGAATGGCGTGAGCGCTCTCGATCGTCGCCGATGCCCGAGCCTCCCGCAAAAACCTCGCGTGTCCCGTCGCCGTGTCGCTCAGGTGCGCGGAGAGAATCTTGATGGCAACGGGCGCGCCGCTCTTGAGGTCCGTCGCGGCGAAGACGATCCCCATGCCGCCCGCACCGAGGGCGCTCTCGATGCGGTAGCGGTCAGCGATGAGGTCGCCCGGCCGGATGCGCGTGCGAGCACCGCTCATGCGGTCGCAGCATACATCGAGGCCGTGCGCTCCGGCGTCGCCGGAAGCGCTATCGGAAGCAGAACGACCCGCCGGCGCGCGAGGCCTCGAGGACAGCGCCATGCGCCGCGGACCAAGGCTCGCTCGGAGAGCGGCTGATGAGCTTCACTCCGTCGCCGCAGGCGCGGAGGGGAACGGCGACGGCTCGCTGCGGCGTGCCGCCGGCGGGGCCCCGAAGGCTCACGTGCAGCGTGCGGAACGCCTCCATGTCGACCTGGCAGTCGCAGCGCTCAATGGCCGTCGGCAGGCGATTCGACCACTCTTCGCCCTTGGATGAGGGGTCAAGGTCCACGAGTGACGCAAGCTCGGTGGTGGCGGCGGCGCAGCGCGTGAAGAGCTTCTCCGCGTCGGTTGCCACGGTCACGGCCCTTCCCGATTGGGACACCGGCGCGGCCAGCGAGGGATCGCGTGAGCCCTCGTGAGAGCCTGCGCTGCGTCGCGGCACCGCGCTACGCGCCTCGAAGACGAAAACGAGCTCGTCGAAGCCAACCTTCTGCGACGCGGTGGTGAGGGCAACGACGGCGCTCCAAGGTGCGTCGGGTGGCAACGCGAGGCGCGGCACGACGCGACGTGGCGGCCGCCCGGGATAGAGCACGGAGTCGAGCTCGCGCCGCGCGCTCATGGCGCCGGAGAGCTTCTCGACGAGGGGCCCGGCTTCCGCGGCGCCGAGCGGAGAGCCGTCGATGGAGACTTCGCGTCCTACGAGCGTGAGCACCGGCCCATCATGGGCGAGGCGTCCCGACGGCACGTCGTCGGGCGCCGTCGGACGCACGAGCTTCGTGCCCGCGGGCAAGGGCGTCTCACCGGCCGCCTCGGCGTCGACAGAGGCGACGAAGCGTTGAAGCTCGGCTACTTGTTCGGCGCAGCTCGGGCCGCGCGCGCAGGCTTTGCATCCGTTGAGCGACGTCGCCGCGAGGAGCGCCATCGCCGCGCGTCGCGATGCGCGCCTAGGGAAGGCGGGCGGCCTCAAGAGCGACCCTTCTGCTTGCGCGCGACGACGCGCTCGTAGACGTCGCGCCTCGCGCGGCCGCTCCAGGCCGCGAGGCGCTCGGCGACGCCCTTGGCGTGACCGCCCTTCGCGAGCTCAGCGTCGATGCGTTCGTCGAGCGCGTCGTCGGTGACGGAGGCGCCGGGCCTGTCTTGTGCGCCGAGCACGAGCGTCACCTCGCCGAGCCACTCGCGCTCGAGCGCTGCCAGCTCCGCCAGGGTGCCGCGCGTGAACTCTTCATGCATCTTCGTGAGCTCGCGGGCCACGCAGGCGGGGCGTGTCGGTGCGATGGCCGCGAGGTCCTCAAGCGTCGCTCGGACGCGGTTCGGTGACTCGAAGACGAGGACGCACTCGGTCGCGCTCGCGACGCTCGCGAGAGCTTCGCTTCGTGACGTCCCTTCGCGCGGGAGAAAGCCCACGAAGCGGAACGCGCCGCCGCCGAGGCCGCTGCCCACGAGCGCTGTTAAGACGGCGCTCGGGCCGGGGATCGGCACCACGGTGACGCCGCGCACGATCGCGGCGCGCACCAGCGCGTCGCCGGGATCGCTGACGACGGGAGTGCCGGCGTCGGTCAAGAGGGCGATGTCTTGGCCTTCCTCGAGCAGCGTCGCCAGTCGCTCCACTTGCGCGTCTGTGGAGTGCGCGTGGAGCGAGACGACACGTTTGCCCGCGATGCCGAGGTGCTGCAAGAGCGCCATCGAGTGGCGCGTGTCCTCGGCAGCGACGCACGGCGCCTCGCGCAAGATGCGCACGGCGCGGAGCGTGATGTCCTCGAGGTTGCCGATGGGCGTCGCGACGACGTAGAGCGTCAAAGGACCTCGGTCGCGTCGCCCAACTCTTCGCTCAAGAACAGGCGGAGCTTCGTCGTGAGCCGCTGTTCGAGCTGCCTGACGCGCTCCCGCGAGATGCCGAAGCGATCGCCGAGCTCCTGGAGCGTGAGCGGCTCGTCGGCAACCAGTCGCTCGTCGAAGATCGCCAGGTCCTTCTCTTTGCCCTCAAGCGTGACGCGGAACTCGCCGAGCTTCGCCTTGAGGAGCGTCTGCATCTCCTCGCTAGCGGCGAGGGCCTCCGGGCCGTCGCCCGTCGCGGGCATCAAGTCGATGCGCGTCGTGGAGCTTCCGTCGGCGTCGCCAACAGGCGCATCGAGGGACTTTTCGCCGGACGCGAGCCGCACGTCCATCTCGGCGACCTCGTGCTCGGGGACGTCGAGCTGCTTGGCGATCTCGGCGTGCGTCGGATCGATGCCCATGGCTTGGAGCTCGGCGCGCTTCTTTCGGAGATTGAAGAAGAGCTTGCGCTGGACCTGCGTGGTGCCCAGCTTGACGAGCCGCCAGTTGTTGATGACGTAGCGAAGAATGTACGCGCGGATCCAGAGCGCCGCGTAGGTCGACAGCTTGACCCCGCGGTAGGGGTCGTAGCGCTTGACCGCTTGCATGAGGCCGATGTTGCCTTCTTGCACGAGGTCCATGATGTTCTTGTAGGCGCGCCGGTACTCGTAGGCGATCTTGACGACGAGCCTGAGGTTCGACGTCACGAGCATGGCGGCGGCGGCGGGGTCCTGCGTCGTTTGGAATCGGATCGCCAGCTCCTTGGTCGCTTCCGGCGTGAGGAGCGGGTGGCGCTGGACCTCGCGGAGGTACGCGGCCATCGGATCGAAGCGCGTAAGCGCGCCCTCGCTCTTGCTCGCCGGTGCCTCGATGACCTCATCGGTCTCGACGACCTCGTCATCGGCTGGCTCCGCGGCGCCCACGATGGCGTCGTCGTCGACGAGCTCGGCGTCGACGGCCTCCGGCTCGTCGTCTTCGCCGTCCGCTTCGCCGTCGCCGGCTTCCTCGTCGTCGTCTTCGACCGCGCCCTTCGCCGGTCGTGGCGCGGAGCGCGCGGACCGTTTGACGGGCGCCGCAACCACGGCCGTCGCCGGGGCCTCACCGCCCTCGGGAGTGGCGTCACGCCCGCTTTCGGCGTCGCCGCTATCGTTTCGTCGACCCTTGGCCACGGAAGGGACCGAATCTAGTAACGCAGAGGCCCGTGCACAACCCCCGGCACCCTCATCTGCGCCAAATGGCCCCGCCCGGCGCCGAACCCAGGCAAAGCCCCGTATGCCAGGGGCGCGCGGCCGGCCTTACGGCCGTTGACAACGCCGCCCGGGTCCGCCAAAAGTCCTTTTGCATCCTAGCGATCGACGAGCCCGGGAATCGCTCGACCACGACGTGGTTCCAAAGAGCGCCTCGGGTCTTCGGATTGGCTTTCGGATCGGTATCGGCCATGGCCACGTCTCGATCGAAACGCCCCAAAAGCAGAGGTTCCAAGGATGGCGGGCCTGAAAAGCCCGAAGAAGCGTCGCGGGTGCCCGACGCCGCCGACCCCGATCCCGCGGGCCGGCTCTTGCACCGGCTCCGCGCCCGTGAGCCCGGCTCAACGCCGCCGGGGCCGGCGGCGGCGGCGTTTCAGCCTGGGGCCCGCGTGAAGGTCTTGCGGGGGCCGTTCATGGGCAAGTCCGGCGTCGTGCAAGAGCTCGACGGTCGCGGCGGTGCGCGCGTGATGCTGGGGCTCCTGTCGGCCCGCATCGACGTCGGCGACCTCGTGAGCGCCGCCGATGGCGGGCGCGACAAGCCGACGCTCTCCTCCTCTCACCGAAAGCCCCGCTGACGTGCCCCGCTGCGGCTTGTCCGCGACCGGAGCGCATCGTTCGTGCTCGTGCGTGAGGCGGTCGTGAGCCAGGAGCCTCCGAGCGGCCCCGCGGCCGACGCCGAGACCTCGCTCGGCGCGCAGTTCCGTAGACACTTGCCGGCGTATCTCTTCGGCGCCGTCGTCTTGGCGGTGTTCCAGCTCTCGATGAACCGCATCGACTGGAAGTCGAAGCAGGCCATCGACCTCATCTTCAGCGATCACCCTGGCGACGCGTGGTGGCCTGCGGCGCTCATGCTCCTCTTGGCCGTCGTGGCCTTCGTGACGCGGGTCGCGAGCCGCTGGTTCATGTTCAACGCCGGCCGCGACGTCGAATACGACCTGCGGCGCCTCTTGCTCTCGCGGCTCCATAAGCTCGGTGCCGCGTTCTATCGCACGATGCCGGCCGGCGAGATCATGAGCCGCTCCAGCGGCGACTTGATGCAAGTGCGCCTCTTGTTCGGCTTCGGCATCCTCAACGTCGTCAACGTGGTCTTCGCCTTCGCGAGCGCGCTCCAGGTCATGCTCGCCGTCTCCCTGAAGCTCACGCTCGTGTCGTTCGTGGCGCTGCCCATCTTGGTCTTGACGACGCGCGGCTTCTCGCGCGGCTTCTACCTTCGCACCAAGGCCACGCAGGAGGCCTTGGGGCGCCTCAGCGAGGTGCTCCAGACGAACCTCGCCGGTGTGCGCGTCGTTCGGAGCTTCGCGCTCGAGGAGCGCGAGCTCGTTCGCTTCGACGTCGCGAGCCGGGCGTACCTGGAGGCCAGCCTCGGCCTCGCGCGGCTCCGCGGCTTCATGCAGCCCATCATGGGCGCTGCCAGCGCCGCCGGCATGCTCGTCTTCTTCTGGGTCGGCGGCTCGTTGCTCCTCAAGTCTCCCGCCGCGGGCGGCATCAGCAAGGGCGATTTCTTCGCCTTCTCGCAAGCGCTGACGCGCATGGCGTGGCCGATGATCGCGCTGGGCTTCTCGCTCTCGATCCTCCAGCGCGGTCGCGCCAGCTACGCTCGCCTGAAGGAGATCTTCGACGCCGTGCCCGAGGTGACGGACGGCTCGCGGCCGCGTCCCTTGGCGCCAAAGGGCCACGTCACGGTGAAGGCTCTCTCCTTCGCGTACGGCAAGCGCGTCGTCCTCGACGCCGTGTCCTTCGACCTGCCGCCGGGAAGGTCGCTCGCCGTCGTCGGGCGCACCGGCTCCGGCAAATCGACCCTCGCGATGCTTTTGGCGAGGCTCCTGCCGACGCCGCGCGAATCGGTGTTCCTAGACGGCATCGACGTGTGCGATCTGCCGGTGGAGTTCGTTCGCGGCACCGTGGGTTACGCGCAGCAAGACGCGTTCTTGTTCTCCACGACGGTGGCCAACAACGTGGGCTTCTCCGTCCCCGACCCCGATGAGGCGGCGGAGCGCGTCCGCGAGGCCGCCAGCGAGGCGCACGTGCTCGAAGAGATGATGTCCTTGCCGGACCAGCTCGACACCGTCGTCGGCGAGCGCGGCGTGCAGCTCTCCGGCGGGCAGAAGCAGCGCGTGGCCTTGGCGCGCGCGCTTGTGTCGGAGCCGCCGGTGCTCGTCCTCGACGATCCCTTGAGCGCGGTGGACGCGAAGACCGAGCGCGCCATCTTGGACGCGATCTCACGGCAAGCGGCGAAGCGCAGCGTCTTGCTCATCACGCACCGCGTGGCCGCGGCGGCCCGGTGCGATCGCGTCATCGTGCTCGATGCCGGTCGCATCGTCGACAGCGGCACCCACGACGAGTTGGTGACGCGCGGCGGACTCTACGCGGCCTTCGCCGAGGAGCAGCGCGTGGCCAACGAGATGGCCGAGCTCAGCCTTGAAGAGCCAAGCGAGACGCCGCCGCCCGTCAGCTCCGTGTCGGGAGGAGCTTCGCCGTGAGCGTCACCCCGAGGAAGGCCCCCAAGAAGGACTCGGCGCGACGCGCCGAGGAGCGTCTGCGCGCGTTCCACGAAGAAGGTGCCGTGGAGAAGACGCACGACCTTCGGCTCCTCTGGAACCTCTACCCCTTCGTGCGGCCGCACCGGTGGTTCCTCGTGCTCTCACTCGTGACGCTCCTCTTGCTGACGGGCCTTCGCCTGACGATCCCGGTGCTCATGGGGCGCGTCGTGGAGCGCGCCGGCGCCTCCGACCCGGAGGGCATCTTGCACACGGGCCTCATGCTCGCGGCGACCACCGTCGTGGTGCAGCTCTTGGCCTTCGGTCAGGTCTACAGCATGCAGGTCGTGGGCGCGCGCGCCATGGCCGATCTGCGCCTCCACGTCTTCAAGTTCCTCCACACTCGCAAGCTCGGCTTCTTCGACAAGACGCCTGTCGGCCGCCTCGTCACGCGGGCCACCAACGACGTCGACGCGCTCGGCGAGCTCTTCGCCTCGGGCGTGCTCAACGCCATGGGAGACTTCCTGCTCCTGCTCGGCATCGTCGTGATGATGCTCGTGCTCGATTGGCGCCTCTCGCTCATCGCCTTCGCTGCGCTGCCCATCGTTGGGCTCATCGTCAACGCCGTGCGAAAGCGCTCGCGGCAGGCCTTCCGCGACATTCGCACCAAGACGGCGCGCCTCAACGCCTTTCTCAACGAGCAGGTGAGCGGCATCGCCGTGGTTCAGGCCTTCGGCAAAGAGGCCTCGATGGCCGATGAGTTCGACGACATCAACCTCGCGTACCGTGACGCGAACAAGCGCGCCATCTACTACGAAGCGCTCCTCGACGCGGCCATCGAGATGGTGTCGACGCTGTGCATCGCGAGCGTCTTGTGGTGGGCCGGCGTGCACCGGCTCGGCGCCTTCGCCGTCTCCTTCGCGCTCGTCGTGACCTTCACGCAATACATTCGGCAGTTCTTCGAGCCCGTGAGCCTCTTGTCGCAGCGCTACACCATGTTGCAGTCGGCCATGTCCGGCGCCGAGCGCATCTTCGAGCTCTTGTCCGAGACGTCGACCGAGAAGGAGCCGACAGCCGCGGAGGCCGAACGCCCCCGGTCCAGCGACCGCGAGGAGGCCATCGCCCTCGAGCACGTCACCTTCGCCTACAAGGCCGGCGTTCCCGTGCTCCGCGAGGTCACGCTCACGGCGAAGCGCGGCGAGCGCATCGCGCTCGTTGGCGCGACAGGCTCCGGGAAGACCACCATCTTGGGCCTTCTCCTGCGCCTCTACGACGTGCAGGAGGGCGTGGTTCGCGTCTTGGGGCGCGACGTGACCGCAACGCCGCGGCGCGAGCTCCGCGAGCAGTTCTCCGTGGTGCCACAAGACGTCTTCTTGTTCGCGGGCACGGTGCTCTCGAACGTCGCCATGAGCGACGCCTCGCCGGATCGCAAGCGCGCGGCCTCCGCGCTCGAGCGCATCGGCGCCCTTGAGCTCTTCAAGAGGCGCGGCGCCGACGCCGGCGGCGGCCCTTCGGTCGATGCGTGGCTCGACGCGCGCGTCGACGAGCGCGGCGCGAATTTCAGCGCCGGCGAGAGGCAGCTCCTCGCCTTCGCGCGGGCCATCTACCGCGACGCGCCGATCCTCGTGCTCGACGAAGCGACGGCGAGCGTCGACTCGGACACCGAGGCGCAGCTTCAGAAGGCCTCGTTGGCCGTCATGGCGGGCCGCACCTCGCTCATCATCGCCCACCGCCTCTCGACGATTCGCGCTGCCGACCGCATCGTGGTCCTCCACAAGGGCCGCATCGTGGAGGTCGGCACCCACGACGAACTGATGCGGCAGGGCGGCGTCTACTCGCGCCTCTACCGGCTCCAGTTCGCCAGAGGCACCAAGGAAGAAGCGGCCGTCAGCTAGGGTGCGGCTGCGACGTTGACAAGGTTCAGCGAACTCCGTACCAACTTGCGCGATGCACAGGTTGGTGAGGGTCCTTTTTCTGTGCACCCTCGCGCTCGTCACCGCCGACCCCGCGTTGGCGCAGCGCCCCAAGGCGCCGGTCGCCGCGCCGATCAGGCCGAAGCCGCTTGCGGAATCTCTCGAGGGGCAAGCACGAAGCGAGTACCTCGCGGCCCGTGTTCTCTTTGACGACGGTGACTTCGCCACGGCTCTCGAGAAGTACAAGTCTGTCTACGGCAAAGCGAGCGACCCTCGTCTCCTCTGGAATCTCGCAGCGTGCCACAAGAACCTTCGACGCTACGCGCGCGCGTCGGTGTTGCTCCGCCAGTACGTGAAGGAGGGCGGAGCGCTGCTTACGTCGGAAGACATCAAGGAGGCGGAGGAACTCCTCAAGGTCATCGACGAGCTGACGGTGCCCGTCACCATCACCGTCAGCGAACCCGACGCCGAAGTGTTTCTGGAGGATGAGGCGATTGGGCGCTCCCCCTTCAAGGCCACCGTTCTCGTCGATCTCGGGCAGCGTCGTTTTCGCGTCCAAAAGGCGGGCTTTCGGCCCATCGTCTCTACCCACCAGATCGGACCCATCAAGGAAGTGACCTTCAAGTTGGAGCCGCAACGCGCGGGCCTCGAGCTGACCATTCCGCCGACGGCGCGCGCCACCCTCGACGGACAACCGCTAGGCCAAGGTCCCCGGATCGTGACGGGCGAGGTCCCGGTCGGGCCGCACACGCTCCGCATCGAGGCGCCGCAGATGCGCCCCTACCAGGGTGAGGTGGTGCTCGAAGACGGAAAGACGCGGACGCTCGCCATCGACCTCGAGCGCGACCTCACTCAGTTTGGCGAGGTACGCGTCGCGGTCGGATGTGCCGATCCGCGTATCCGGACGCCCGACGACGGCCTCGTCGTCTTCATCGACGACAGCACCGACTCGGCGTCGCCGTTGGGCGTGCGCATGCGCATCGAGGGTGGCCGCGAGGTCCCGGCCTACGTTCCGTTTACCGTCACGTCGGGTGCCCATCGCGTTCGCGTTCGCTTGACCGGCTGCGAAGAGCTCTCCATCGCCGTGACGCCGACGGCGGCTCAGCCCAGTGTCGTCACAGGCATGCTCCCGCCGACGAATCCGTGGTTCAACGCGACGCCGGCGGGAACGCCCGATGGCCTCCGTGTCAGCGCCGGCCTGTCCACCGGCACGATTGAATTCGCCAAGTTTGACCAACTCTTTTCGGCGTTGTCGACGGCGGAGCGCACTTCGGCGGGGCTCGCGCTCGCGGGGCCCAGCGTCTCCGGGGGCTTCGTCTGGCGTTGGTTCACCGCGCTGCTCGACCTCCGCTACCTGGTCGGCTCGTCGGCCGGCGGCGTCGGCGTTGCCTACGACGGAGCCGCGCCTGTCGCGAGACCCCTCGAGGCTAGCTTCTCGACCGCCGATCTCGGCCTCCGCGGCGGGCTCCGCGTTCCCATTCACTCGGCGACCTTTGGCTTGGGGGTCGGCGCCTCGACGGGCCTCTTTACCATCGACGCCGCAACCGAGAAGACGACGCACAGCTACACCAGGCCCTTCGGATGGGCCTCGCTCGAGGCCAAGCCGCTCTGCGACTTCGGCGTCGGCGTCGCGTTCTCAGGCGGCGCTGCTGTGATGGACTTCGATGAAGGGAGTCGCGCGGCGCGCGCGGCGCCGGGGCTCGACACGAGCACGCTGTTCCACGTCTCCTACGAGCCCAACGTCCTTTGCCGCAACACACGCGCGGGACGCTACCGCCTCGAAGCGGCCGCCGCAGCGTCGCCCACGGCTGCTGCGCCCACGTCGCCGCCGGGTACGAACCTCACCGCTTCGCCGCCGACGCCGGCGCAGACTGGAGAAGCACGATGAGCCGGAAGAGCGCCGCCGGCGCGGTGATGATCGCTCTCCTTGCGCTTCTAGCGGCAGCCTGCGAGACCGAGGTCGGTCCCCGTGAGTTCAGCCCAGAGCGCTCGCTTGTGCTGGGCACGACGGCCAACGTGGTCACGCGCATCGTGACCGACGAGGCCAACGCGTATTGGTTCGACAACACGGGCCGCATCTTCTCTTGCCCAAAGACGGGGTGCGGTGGGGCGCCGCAAGAGCTCGCGACGGCGGGCCCCGCCTGGCCCGCGGGCCAACCGGTCGACGCTCCGGCGGCGGCGGTCGCCGTGGAGGGCGCGCTCTTCTACCTCTTCGCCGGCGAACTGTATCGGTGTGCGAGCACGGGATGTGGCGGCCGCGCAAACGTCGTGCTCTTGAGCGCACACGCCCCTTTCGTCGACATGCGCCTCGTGGGACGCGAGTTGTTGCTGGCCACGGCCGATTCGACTTACCGCTGCCCGGCGAGCGACTGCAACGTGGCTACGCTGCGCATGGTCGTGGGCACGTGCCGCGTCGACACCGAGTGTCCGCAAGGGACGACGTGTGTCGGCGGCGTCTGCAGCGCGTGCACCAACACCTGCGCGAGCGGTCTGCCGTGCCTCGCCGGTCGATGCGTCGCTTGCGACGGCGACTATGGGACCGGTAGCCGAAGCCCCTGCGCGTCCAAGGATCGGCAGCGCTGCGTCAAGGGGGCGTGCGAGCCTTGCAGCGTCAGTAACTGCGCGCCCGGGTGCGCGCCGCAAGGACACTGTCCGCGATCGTGCACGGCGGCGTCGGATTGCACAGACGCCCGCGGTTGCTCGTCGCAATGTGCTGCGTCGACGTGCACAAACCCGGTCTGCATTCCGCAACCACCCGGCGAGAAGAGCAACGGCGACGCGTGCAAGCAGAGTCTCGAGTGCCGCTCCGGTAGCTGCGCCAAGGACGGTCGCTGCGGGCAGCTCGATGGCGAAGCCTGCTCGTCGGTCGGCCAGAATCCGTGTCGCAACGGCACTTGCTCCGTCGGCAAGTGTGGCGGTGAAGCTCCCAGCGGCTCCATCGCAGCTCACGGCGACACCTTCTACTTCCTCCGCGGGACCTCGCTCGTTGCATGCAGTCTCTCGTCTTGTGCCACGACCGAGCGCCTCGTGTCGCAGAGCGCCGGCGCCGACGCTCGCATCGCCCTCGCCGACGACGCGAACGTGCTGCTTTCGACCACCAGCGGTCTCCGTCGCTGCGTCCTGCCGGCGTGCGAGGGCGACTTGCCGCTGGTGACGGGGCCCGCGAGCGGCGTGGCGCCCGGTTTCGTCGGCGACGAGCTCGTCTACGGGGACGGGGCGGCAACCTTCGTGTGCCCGCGCGCTGGCTGCTCCGGTGCGCCCACCATGCTGCGGCCCGAGGCGATTGAGCCGCGTCTCGACAAGCCGTCTCCGTCTCGTCGCGTGGCTGCGGTGGAGCCCAGCCGCGTCGTGTGGGCGACGTCGAGCCTCTACGGCAACCCTGGCGCCACGGTCCTCGTGACGCCGCGCTAACGTGCCCTGCCGGTTGAGACCCGGTTAGAAAGTGAGCCCAGGGCCGCACGCGGAAACCGGATCGACGGTGCACCAGGTTCCGCAAATTACGGGGCGCCAAGGGGATCGGCGTCTTTGGGGCCTTCCCGGCGCTCGGCTCGCGTCGGCACGCCCGCTGCAGCTCGCCCGAACATGTCTTCCTTTCGCACCCTTTCCTGGATCGCCGCGGTCTCGCTGGCCGTCGGTCTAGGCGCCTGTTCCAGCGAGCCCGAAGCCGAGGAGGACCCCGCCTCGGAGGACGAGCTCGTCCTCAGCACCCTGGCCGACGACCCCATCGCGGTGCCGCCCGTCGGAACGGTCCTGACGCAGCTCGCGCAGCCCAAGCTCGTAGCCGCGCTCGAGGCCGCGGGTCTTGCCCTGCCGGTCCATCTCGGCGCTTCGGGAAGAAGCACGACGAACGACAAGCTCCTGGGTCTCCCGCTCTACAAGTTCATCGCCGACGACGTCGCGGCCGATCTCGACCTGGCCCGTCAGCGCGATCCGAAACTCAGTACGCAAGTCGCCAACGGCGTCACGCGCATCCTTGACAAGGGCTGGATGCGCGCGCCCTACGCGAGCTTCGAGCTGATGAGCGTCGTTCCTCGCTTCGACCGACTCCCCTTGGTTGGCGAAGGCAGCTGCGGTGAGGTTCGCTTTCTCTACCGCCTCGCGTACACGCACCAGAAGAAGGATCCGACGGATATCTCGTATTCGCGTCTGCCGGTCGTCTTGAACGTCGTCTACGACGTGCCGCGCGCCACCGCCGGCGTCGGCGAGTGCGCGAAGGCCGCCGCCGCGTGGCGTGTGCCCGCCGGCGTGACGGAGGAGAGCGCCTACGTGAGCTACCTCGCGAAGGACCTCCTCGCCGTGTCGAAGCTTCGCTTTCGTCAGCTCGAGCTCAACGCCCAATTGATGCGGGTGCCGTCGGAGACGAAGACCGACATGGGCGGCGCCGCCGAATACGCGCTTCGCATCTACGGCCTGCGCGAGGGTACCCCGGGGCTCTTTCCGCTCGAGAACACGCCAGACGTGGCCCGCATCGAAGCCGACGCCCCGTTGAAGGCGGAGCTTGCCACCTACCTGCGCGAGCACGTTCAAGAGATCGACACCGGCACGCTGAAGCTGCCGGAGAAGTTCCTTGCCACGAAAGCCAGCGCCTTTTCGACCTTCGGCTCGGCCCGCCTCGCAAACAAGCCCTTCACGAGGCTCTTCTGGGATGCACAACAGAAGGTGGCGCCGGCGCTCACCGAGGCGTCGCTGGCGAACACGCGCTACGTCGGTAACCTCGCGGGGCTCGTTGCGCGCCTCGACGACATGACGTGCCAGGGTTGCCACCAAGGAGGCCGCGGCGTCGCAGGCTTTCACGCCCTCGGCGAAGACTCGCTGGCTCGCTCGCACGTGCTCAACGTGAGCCGCCTCGGCAACTCGCCGCACCTGCAGGCCGAGCTCGCGCGCCGTGCCGGCGTCATGAAGGAGCTCGCCACCGGCGCCGAGCCGTCGTCGTTCAGGCCCGCGTCGTTCGCCGCCGCCGACGGACGTGCGCCGCGCGGCGCGCCCTGCTTGATGGAGTCGTCGGTGTCGGCGTTCAAGACGCCCATGGGCTGCGCCGCGGGGCTCCAGTGCACGTCGCTGGCGGCGAACGCTCGCTTGCCCATCCAGCTCGGTCAGTGCCTCCCCGCGCTCGCCGGCGCGGGGAAGCGCGCGACGTACGCGCACGAGTTCGCGGGGCTCCCGTGCCTGGCGGGCACCGTCACAGACAACGTCGCCAATCCGATGCACGACGCGCTGCAGACGAGCACCTTCGCGTGCCGCGACGCGACGGGGGAGGCCGGCTACGCGTGCCGACCCGCGAGCATCGGCGTACCCGGTGGGCTGTGCACGCGCCTCTGTGCCTCGGGCAACACGCCCTTCGACAAGGACAACGAGCTCTGCGCCTATGCGGGTGGCAAGGAATTCGACGAGTGCGCTGGCAAGAACGACTTCTCGACATGCCTGGCGGGCGCCATCAAGGCCGGCCTGCGCGAGGCGTGCGACGAGTCGGCGCCGTGCCGCGAAGACTACATTTGCCAGCGGTTCATCAAGGCCCGCAAGACGCCGCCGGAAGCACCGGCGAGCGGCAAGGGCTACTGCGTGCCGACGTATTTCCTCTTTCAAGTGCGCGCCGACGGTCACCCGAATCCGACGCCCGTTCGCTGACGAAGAGAGTAGGTCGCTTCGTTGGTTGGTGATCGGCAGCGCTCTGAATAGCGGGGCTGCCGCCGCGTCCATCCGCCATGCGTTTCGCTCGCGCGCAGGCGGCCCGATTTGCCATGGGCCTCGCCGCCGCCTTGGGAGGCCTGACGACGGCAACCGCTTCATCGGCCGAGCAGCCTCGCGAGGAAGCCGTGACATGGGAACGCGGTGCGCTGGTCAAGGCGGAGACCCGCGAAGCGCCGGCGCTTGCGCCCGACGCCACGGCTCGCGAGATCCTGACGGGCCCGGCGCTCGTCGCGAACCGGTCCCGCGAACTCACCGTCGTCGTCGGCGCGCTCGGTGCGCCGGCCTACGGCACCATGGGGGCCGTCCTCTACGACAAGTCCCCGGGCGCGGGCGTCGGATTCATCGGCGCCGGCGCTGCCGCCGGCGCGGTCCTCGTCGGGGCGCTAGCGGCGCCGACGCTCAACGACGTGCGCGCTGTCGTCGCCTCGGGTTCCACCGGTGAGGACTCGGCAGTGTCGCCGGGGGACATGTCACGAAGCCTCGACCGACTCGTCGCGCGCGAAAGGACGATTCGAAAGATCACCAGCGGCGTCGGCATGGCGGGCGCCGCAACGGCCATCGTGGGCGCCGTCGCAACCGTCTCCGAGCACCGGGACATGGCGGCGTTCCTCGGCCTCGTCGGCGCCCTGCACGGCACGCTGGCCGTACACGACTGGGTCACGCCCTGGGAGATCGAAGCGCGTGCGGAGAAGGCGAGCGCGTCGCGTTTGACGCTCTCAGCGGCCGTCGCGCCGACGGCGGGCGGGGTCGTCGCGGCCGTGTCAGGGCAGTTCTGACCGCCGTTGCGCCCATTCTCTGGTCTCCGGGCGCCTACTCGGTCCCGCAAACGGGGAAGCGCCGCGGGAAGCGTTCTTCCGTCGGCGTCATCCAGCCGTGGGTGGGTCTCTCGCTGGCATCCTCCCGCACCATTTGCCTGGCGAGCCACGTTGGCGCTTGGCCCGCAGGCACAAGGGAAGCGATGTCGACGTTGAGGTCGTAGCGCAAGGCGCCTTCGAGCGCCGCCGCGTGGCACGTGTCGGGCGTCGCCGTGGATTTCGTGAAGAAGCACTCCGTCAAGAAGGCGCGGTACTCCTCCACGAACGCCTTCTCGGGCGCGATCACGTGCGCCGAGTAGTCCGAGAAATAGGCGCAGTCGGTGTGATTGAGTACGTGGTTGACCTCGTGGACGAGCGTTGACGCCAGCTCGGTGACGACGGTCGCTTCGTTGAGTGCAAAATACAGTCGATTGCCAGAGGTGTAGCCCAAGACTGCCTCAACCACGCCAGCGGTCAACGAGGGGTCATCGCCCCAAGTGTCGTCGTCGAGTCGTGGTGCCGAGCCGGTCGCGCAAGCGGAATGGCCGAGCCCCTTGCACATCCGCCAGCGGTCGAAGCCGCGAGAGTCCGCGAGCGAGCCGAGCTTCACGTGCCCCGAGCGAATCGTCCGGAGCGTCTCGGCCGCGAGGGCCCGCTGCTTGGCGGCGGCGCCGTTTGCCGCGACGCGCTCGAGCTCCGAGATGGCCGCTACGATCTTGCTCCGGGCCACGTCGGCGAGCGGCCGCGCTGCGCTGACGTCCACGAAGGCGCGTCCCACGATCGGATCTGCGGTGCTCGCGCCTTCCTGGGGCGTGCTGCATGCCGAGAGGGTTGCGAGGGTTGCCGAGAGGATTGCGGTGAGCCGAGTCGGGAGCATGCGCGACGTGCTGCATGTCGCGGGCCAATGGCGAGCGCTGGAAGAAGCCTCTGGCGGGCGCTGTTCTGCCCGATTTGACCCATGGCGTCCGCTCAAACTGCGCAATGAGAGGTGGAGCGGGTGGGGGCGGTGCTGCCCATCGCGCTGGCTACCCGCCGGATGGCCTTCGGCCTCTCCACACTTCGAAGTCGTCCCACCAGACCTCCATCGCCGCGCCCTTGCTCGTGAAGTGTTCGATGAGCGCCGCCGACGTGTAGAGCTTGAGGGGATTTAGGTGACTGAGACCGTCGGGCGAGGGATCGCTCGGGTGATGCGTGAAGTTGTGGACGTCCAACAGCACCTTCGTCGCGCCGCCCTCCGGTGTGACAGCGAAGTAGAACCGACCCGCAGCGCCGTTGCCCTCCTTGAAGTAGGTGTCGAGGCGCAGCCATTGACCGGTGGGGATGGGGAACGACGTGTCGGCGGCCTCCCAGACGGACGTCCACTTTTCCTTGCCAGCGTCGGTCACCTCAAGGGTTTGCCCGTGCGCTTCGAAGAAGAGGTCGCTCGGGACGGAGGCGCTCGGCTTTCCGATGTTTAGCGAGATGCGAAAGGGGAAGGGCTCTTTGGTCCAACCGCCGTTGTTCCAGAACTCCGCCAGGGTCAGCCAGTCGCTCTTCGCAGGATACGTGCGGTAGGCATCAAACGAGGCCGGGAGGAACAGCCGCGTCGACACGAAGAGCTCGCGGAGGCCGCTGTTGCCGTACACGGACATCTGAATCCGTCCCTTGTGGGGCGACGTGACGTTGGCCTCCGGGAGCCAATACTGGAGCACATGGTTCAGCGGGCGGCCGGGCTCGGTGATGACGTTCGCCTTTCGCTGCGTCGCAGTGCCTTCTTCATAAGCAATCGCCACCGAACCGATGCCCGGCGCGTTCTCGAAGTCCGCGACCCAATTGTTGGGGCCGGCCTTCGTCGGATCTTCCCCGACGACGCGGTCGTTTTGCGCGTTGGCGGCAACGACCGCGACGGTGCCCTCGAAGCCCGAGTGGAACAGGAGGGCGCCCGCGTCGGAGCCGGCGTCGGTGGCGAATCCCGCATCGAGGATCGGGCCGCCATCGCCGGCCTCGAGGCTCGCGTCGAAGGCGGCGTCGCCCCCGCCGCCGCTCGCGTCTCCTGCCTCGGCGAGGGCCGCGTCGGCGCCTGCACCGTCGACGCGTGCCTCCTCGAGGCCCGCGTCGCTGACCGCCGGCTCACCGCCGTCTGCGCGCCGATCGGAGGGCAACGCTCCATCGGCCTTGTCCTCTTCGGCGAGCTGCCCCGTGCCGGTGCCGCCGCAGCCCCAATAGACCAGCGCGAGGGTCCACGCGATGAGCCGAGACGTGCGGTGCATGGGGGCTCCACTGAGAGGCCTTGGGCGCGACGACACGTTGGGGCACCTTGACGCAAGCGCTTGGTGCTCGGGCGTGTCGGCGTCGCCGCGGCTCAAGCTCCGCGACATCACGGTCGGCATTCGAAGCCGACGCAGCCGTTCGCGTCGAGCTTCTGAACCCACGTGCCTTGGCACGCGTCGGCGGGCGGGAGCATCACCTGCGGGCACGCCGTGGCCGCGACGCATTCGAAGTTGGGGCAACCGTTGGCGTTGAGCTTCTGGACCCACACACCCTGGCACGAGTCCGGGGACGGAAGCGCGATGGGTGGGCAAGGTGGGTTCGGGACGCAAGCGAATCCCCTGACGCAGCCGTATTGATCCCTCTCCGGGACGAACTTGCCGTTCGGGCACTGGCTCTTCTCGGGGATCATCACCACCGGGCAGATCGGTGGTTCGACGCATTGGAAGCTGCGAGTGCAGCCGGCGTCGTCCTTCTGGGGGACGAACTGCCCGTTCGGGCAGTCGCACTTCGGCGGAAGCATGACCTCGGGGCACTCAACGCCACCTCCGCCGCCGTCAACGTCCTGATCCGTGCCGGCCACGCCCGATGAGACCGACCTGTCCTTCGCATCAGGGCCACTGCCGCTGCAAGCGGCGAGCGAAAGAGCAGTGAGGAGGTAGGAGAAAGTGCGAAGGATGGTCATGCGGAGCCTCTTTTCGGGGTGGAGGAGGGAGCGGCTTTGGCGAGCCCAGGGCCACTCGCGGTCGCTTGTTCTGTTTGTTGGCCACCACGCGCTCGTTTCGTTGGAGCGGAGAAAAAATCGTTGGAGCGGAGCAGAAAACGGCAGGCGCCGGCGTGCGAGAGAGAGCTCCCGCGAAAGAGGTTGCTCGGTGGCCCCGACACGCTCCTCTGGCGCGCAGAGCGAAACCTGCGCTCCGTCGGATGTGTCGAGCTCGCAGACGCCGTCGGTCGAGAGAGCGCGCGTCGCGCCGGCGAGGGGCAAAGGCAGCCCGATTTGGCGCTCGACCTCGCAGAGGTCCCGCTGCTGGCGAAGTCCGCTGAGGATGCGACCGATGACGACTTCGCCGGCCGCTGCGCTCAAGCTCGTCCCGTCGCTCGACGAAGGGCAGAGGAAGCGGCTGCTCGATTGGGCCTACCGGGCCGTAGGCGACAGCCGCGAACGCGGCTACGCGGAGTTTCGTTCTCGCTTGTCCGTACTCAACCCATCAAAATCGATGGGTCGAGATACTAGGGGAGGCAGCAAACGTCGGCGGGCGATGCCGGATTGTTGCAGAGGTAGCTTGACGCATCGCCCCTCTGACTGAGCGGGCAAGCCGTCGGCGCGGCGCACGTGCCGCCCGCTGCGTTGCAATCGAGCGGCGCGCAGGCCAGGCCGACGTCGCAGCCCGTCTTCGAGAACAGCCGAGCCGTTGGGCCGCCATCGCAGAGCGGGGGAGGGTTCTGGAAGACGGGGCAGTCGGGAAGGCAGCAGATGAGCGCGCTCGTGCCACAGCTCGCAGCGCTTGGGCGAAGGCAGACCGACGTGTTTGGCACGCACGACCCGCCCAGAGAAACGCAGTCTCTCTCTCCCCCATCGCCCCCGTCCACGAACGTCGGAGCAGCGTCGAGCTCCACGTCGCCGGCGCCGTCGCTGCCTCCACCTCCGCCATCAGGCAAGGTGAGGCCGCCGTCGGCGCTCTCCGCTTCTCCGATCACGAGCGCGCCGGCGCGGCACCCGCCGGCCCAGACGAGCGACAGCGACAGCGCGAGAACACTTCTGCGCCGCGGGCTCACGGTCGCGGCTCCGTGGCTGCAGGGCACGCGTCGAGGATGCGGCTTCGGTGCGGTGATTTTGGGTAGGTGCGAAGAAACGCCTGCGTCCTGGCCAAGGCGGAGGGAGCAGCCCGGAGGCAGCTCACGATCACCTCGGCCGCCAGGCGCTCTTCGACGAGCTGGCCTTTGGGATAGCGTCGTGCGTGCTCGGCGATCAGTCGCTCTGCCTCGCTCAACTCTCGGGCTCGCAGCGCGCCATCCATCGCGGCCACGAGCGGGATCTCTCCCGAGGCGGACGCGGCCGGGAGCGCCGCTGCGGCAGGCGGAGCTTTCGTGCGGACCGGCGGCGCGCTCGCGGCGACGGACGCGGCGGCGACCGATGCAGGCTCGGCCGGCGCGCTGGCCGCTAGTGCCACCTCTGGGGTGTGAGGCACGACGACGTGGGCGCTCGGCGACGAGCTCGGCGGTCCCTGCGTCGTGCTCGTCGCGGGGCCAGCTCTCCCGGCCTGGGGGGCCGCCTTCGGCCATAGAAGTGCGGCGGCGGCCAACACGAACGCCGCAAGACCGATGGGCACGGCGAACTTCGCGAACAAGGACCTTCCAACCGGTAGACCGGGCGTCGTCGCGGTCGTCGCGGTCGTCGCGACGGCGGTGCTGAAGGCCGCCGCGCCGAGCGTCGCTGCGAGCTTTGCCCGCACGCGGTCGCGGCGATCTGGCTCCGGCGTGAACGCGTCGCGTCCTCCTTCGAGGAGCCGCTTCGCGTCGTGATTCCATTCGTTCACAGCGAACTCCTTTTGCGCGCGCTCGTGGCCACCTGCGCTTGTTGATGCTCCTCGAAGGCCAGTTCGAAGGCACGTCGTGCGGCGCGGAGGCGCGTATAGATGGTGTTGATGTTCACTCCGGTCATCTCAGCCACCTCCGCCGCCGTCAGATCTTCGAGCTCGATCAGCACCAGGACTTCGCGCTTCTCGTCGTCGAGCGTGGCGAGGAGCGCCTCGACGAGGCGCGCCGTTTCGTTTCGCTCTGCCGTTTCGTTGGGAGCCGGCAACGTTGACGCGAATCGCACATCGCCGTCGTCTTGCGCAGAGAGGGGAGTGCCCTTCGCCTCCTTGCGGCGGTACCGGCGGCGATAGTCGCTCGCGACGCGCGTAACGATGCCGAGGAGCCATCGTCGAAGTGGCGTCTGACTGTTGTATTCTGCAATTTTGCGATGCAGGACCACGAAGCTGTCCTGCACTGCGTCCTCGGCGTTGGCCTCGGGGACACCAAGGCGGCGCGCGGCGCGCCACACGAACTCGAAGTGCTCCTCGTAAAGGTCCGCGAAAGACGGAGGGCGAGCGCCGATGGGCGGCATTTGCCCCTCTGTCGTCGTGCGTTCGATCACGGAGCCGTCCACTTCTCTTACCATTGGCCAAGGAGCGCGAGTTTCGTTGCTGTCAGAGGCGAAATTCCGGTCCCAGCCAGGCTTTGAGCGCCACCGGGCCCCGCTCGTGAACCGGCCCGAACGGGATAATGACAAAGGATTCCCGGCTAGTAGGCGCGGCCAGCCCGACGCCTAGGCGGAGATCGAGCCAGTCAGGCACGAGGCCAACCGCCAGAAAGGCATCGAGGCGCGCCGCCGCCACCCCCGACCGCAGCTCTTCCTGCCGCGCCACGCCTGAGGCCCGTCCCAAGATGCCCGAACCTTCCACACCCACGCAGACTCCCAGCCGCGTTCGGCCCTGGAGCACATCCGCGCACCCGCGGAGGCCCATCGCGGCGAAATCAAACGATGCACGCACCGTCTCGGACACCTGCTTCTGCTGGGACCTGGAGAGCGCCCCGTAGGCCTCCACCCGAAACCGGTGGACTTGCGCGCCCAGCGCCAGACCGAGGGTTGGGGCGAGCCCTGGCAAGGTGCCCAGGTCGAGGGCGGCCTCCGGGCGAACGGCAAGCCGCACTTGACGCTCACCTAGGCCTGCCGCGCGCGCGTCCGAGCGGGCCGGCGGCGCCGCGCCGCTGGGTGGTGGACGGGGAGGGGGGGGGGGGCGCGGGCCCGGCCTCGGGAGCGACCGGCGTGCTTGCCGCGGCCCGCGCCGAGGCAGCTTCGCGCGCTGCGTTCGCCATGGCCATTCGCACGATGACGACGGCGGAGTCCGTGAGGGCCTTGCAGTCGCGCCCCTCCAAGGCGCGTTCACCATGGGTTGCCTTGGTGTCGATCTGCAAGATGAGCCGGTAGGTTCCTGGCCCGCCGGTGATGGTGCCCTTCGCGGTTACCGGCGCGGTGTCGGCTGCGCTCTCGCGCAAGAGGGCGGCGACGGCCGCTTCTTCGGGGCAACCGCTCGGCGCCTTCCACTGGAGCGACACCGCATCGCCGGACTCGCCGCGCGCCTCACCAACGGTCGTGAGGGCCATCGCGAGTGAGATCGCAGGTGCGAGTCGCAGGCTGCGCGCCCGCGACGACGGAGGTGCGCTACGGCGAGCGTCTTTTGGGGCGCGCTCCACAACGAACCTCGGCCAACGTGCTTGCATCGGCCCCCCAGTGAATACACGAGTTCGGCGCGGCGCTCGACTCGCTCCATCGCGGGGCGAGGCGTCCGTCTGCAGGAATCTCCCGTTTTCGGGGCGCGTTCTGTATACGAAGGGGATATCGTGGAAGCCGCAAAACTACGCACATTGATGACCGACGGGCCCTCCTCCGATCCGTCCGTTCGCGCCGCTCAAAAGGCCAGCGAGACGGCCCTTGTCGCGGCAACGCCAGCGCTCGATGCGCCGCCCGCCTCGGAGCCTCGCGTGCAGAGGCCGCGCCGTGCGGCGCCCGCCGACATCGTGCGCCCCACGCGCGCCGAGGTGTTCCTCGATGCGTTGCGACACAACCTGCGCGTCGTTCGTCGGCACGCGGGTGGCGCCAAAGTGTGGGGCGTCCTCAAGGCCGACGCCTACGGTCACGGCGCACCGGCCGTCGCGCGCACCCTCGAGCGGGGCGGCATCGACGCCTTCTGCGTCGCGCTGCTCGAAGAGGGGATCGAGCTTCGCGAAGCCGGCATCCGGGCGCCCATCCTCGTGATGGGCGGCTACTACGGCGGCGCGCACGCCGAGGTCCTGGCGCGCAAGCTCGTGCCGGTCGTCTACGACCTCGGTCAAGTCGAGGCTTTCGCCCGGCTGGCGCGCGCTGGCGATGTGCCCGAGCCCATCGACGTGCACCTCAAGATCGACAGCGGCATGAGCCGCCTCGGCGTGCTCCCTCGCGAGCTCTCCGCGTTCGTCACCAAGCTGCGCGACTTCCCCGAGATCCGCGTGACGGGCCTCATGACGCACCTCGCGCAGGCTGACGCCGAGTCGGAGGCCGCGACGGCGGAGCAGCTGCGCACCTTCGACGACGCCACGGCGCTCCTCGCGTCGCTCGGGATCGTCCCCGAGGTTCGCCACGCCGCCAACACGGCGGCCGTCATGCGCGGCACCGGTCAACTCGACGCCGTTCGCGTCGGCATCGGTCTCTTCGGCTCCGCCCCGGTGCTGGGCCCCGAGCCGATGCCGGTCACGTCAGGGCGCGAGCTTCGGCCCGCGATGCGCGTGCGCACGGAGATCGTCGCCGTCCGCGACATCCAGCCCGGCGACGCCGTCGGTTACGGCGCGCTCTTTCGCGCATCGCGGCCGACTCGCATCGCCACCATCGCCATGGGCTACGCCGACGGCCTCTCGCGGCAACTCTCGAACCGTGGAGCGGTCTTGGTCCGCGGCAAGCGCGCCACCATCGTCGGCGCTGTCTCCATGGATATGGCGATGATCGACGTGACCGACCACCCCGGCGTTGCGGTGCGCGACGAGGTCGTCGTGCTCGGCAGCCAAGACGGCGTCCTCGGTCGCGACGTCATCACCTCGGAAGAGGTCGCGAGCCAGTCGGATTCGATCGCGTGGGAGGTCCTCACCTCCGTGTCGCGGCGCGTCCCGCGTTTCTACCGCGAGCCCTGACTCGGCCGGGCGCTCAGCTCGGCTCAGCCAGCGCGCCTCACTGGCAGGCGCTGGCGGGGAGCGGCGAGCACGTCTGGATGGCGAAGCCCTTGCAGCTTCCGCTTCCGCAGGAGCCGCTGCCGGCGCATTCGCCGTCGCCACGGCATGACTGCGAGAAGTCGCCGAGGCCGCAGGGGCCCGACTGGCAGAGCGAGCCCGTCGGCGTGACGCCGGAAGCGGAGAAGCAGCAGACTTCGCCGGAGCCGCAGTCGTCAGCCTCGTCGCATTGGAGCGCGACGTTGGCGCAGCTTCCCTTGTTCACGCAAGCCGGCTTTGCGCTCGCACCGGTGAGGTCGACGCAGCACTCTTGCGTGGCCGTGTCGCAGGTCGACGAGCCGCAGGAGAGCTTGCCCGGATCACAGGGTAGGCCGCCTGAGATGGCGGAGCACGGCACCGGTGCAACCGACCCTGAATCCTTCTTGGTCGCGCCCGCGTCGGTCGCGCTCGAGCCGCTATCGGTCGTCGCTGCCGCGCTCGCCTTCGCGTCCTTGCCAGCGTCCGTCAGGCTGCTGCCTGCGGGGACCGGATCGGTGGTCGAGGTGCAGCCGATCCAAGCGGCGACGAGCATCCAGGCGAGGTTGGTCTTGGGCATGAGAGGTCTCCCGAAGGGAAGGGACAAGCGGCCGAAGGGAGCGTCTATACCGGCCAGTCCCGCTAGCGTCCAGCGGAGCGGCTGATGAGACGCGAATCATAGGGCCAAGAGTCAGCTATGGTTCCGCTCGTGACGGCGGCCGCGAAGGACAAAGACCGAGACGGTGTGGTGCTCGGCGCGCTCTCGCGCGGTGTTTCTCGCATCATGGCGCCGTTTTTCGACGCCCTCGACGACATCGGAGCCACCGCGACGCTCGCCTTCCAGGCGGCGCTCTGGCTCGTGCGGCCGCCGTTTCGCGTCGCTCAGTTCATGCTCGCCCTCGACTTCATCGGCGCCGGCAGCACCTTCATCGTCTGCCTTGTCGGTCTTTTTACCGGCATGGCGTTCACCGTCAGCAGCATCGTCGGTTTTCGCCAGTTCTCCGCCGAGAGCATGGTCGGCGGCGTCGTGGCCTTGGCGCTCGCGCGCGAGCTGGCGCCGGTGCTGGCGGCGGTGGTCGTGACGGCGCGAGCCGGCAGCACGA
This sequence comes from Myxococcales bacterium, assembly GCA_016703425.1. Lineage (NCBI taxonomy): Bacteria > Pseudomonadati > Myxococcota > Myxococcia > Myxococcales > Myxococcales bacterium. Next base: position 414,709 of record JADJCA010000009.1, on the reverse strand, counting down.
TGGCGAGCGAGCTCGGCAACATGCGGGTCACCGAACAGATCGACGCCATCACGACGATGGGCGTGAGCCCCGTTCAATACCTGGTGGTGCCGCGGGTTGTGGCGACGACCCTGATGCTGCCGCTCTTGGGCGTCCTCTTTTGGCTCGCAGGCATGGGCGGCGCGTACGTCGTGGCGGTCACGTGGCAGGGCATCGATCCTGGCATCTTCCAAGACAAGGTCCGCCAGTTCTTGGAGCCGGCCGACCTGCGTATGTTGGCGGTGAAGAGCTTCGTCTTCGGCCTCATCGTGAGCGTCATCTGCTGCAAGAAGGGCTTCTACGCATCGGGCGGCGCGCGCGGCGTCGGCGAAGCGACAGCCAAGGCTGTGGTCTCGAGCATCGTGGCGATCTTCGCCGCCGACTACATGCTGACGACGGTGCTGACGGAGTTCTGAGGCTTCCCGCGTGCGCCTCCTTGGCTGCGCTCGCCCTCGTCACGGGAACTAAATCAGTCACGCGCCTGCGCGCGGTCGGAAGATGGGCTTCCGGCTCTCGACGCGCTCGAGCAGCTGGGAGATCGCCTCGTCCGGTCCGTCTTCGCACATGCTGCGTAGGTCGTCGGTGAAGCCTTCCGCGAGCGCCTCTTCGGCAGCGTCGTCGGAAAGCTCGAGCGGCTCCAGGCCGTTGCCAGCGGAAGTCGCGTAATCCTGGACGACGAAATACGGGGTCTCGAGCGCCGCGGATCCACATGGACTGACACTCGTTGTTTACGCCGAAGACGCCGTCGCGCACGCGCACGTTACCGCCGACGATCACGTCCGCGGACGCGAGCAGCAGGTCCGCTTGGACGTCGCCGGCGACGAGGAGCCAGTTCTCGATGTTGCAAACGAGAGGGCCGCGCACGACGAGGTTGCCGGCGACCGCTGGCGGTAGTTCGTTGGCGACGCCGTCGAGAACGACGTCCTCGCCGATCCCGGCGTGACGTGCGAGACACGCAAGCACGAAACACTCGAACGGACCCTTTCCGCCGCCCACGCGCAGGACGCCCGCGAGATCCTCCGGCTGCTCCGTTTCGACCTCTGCCACGAGAGCCGCGAGGGCCGAGGGATCTTGGACGTAGCGCTGGCCGGCGAAGCTGGAGGCAACCCACTCGAGCTCCGAGCGATCGAACGTTGAAAGAGCGCTCCGGAGCTTTGCGATCATGAGCGGACGCTATGTCGCTCCTTTTGGCGCGTCAAACGGGCGTGCGAGCGGAGCGCCAACGTCGGTCCGGCTTCCAGTCCAGTTGAAACCCAGAGTCCAGGTTCGTCTATCGAGCGCTACGTCCACTTCTCTTCCGGGGCGGATACCCTCTGAAACGTCTTCTCTCATCGGGTATGCCAAGTCGCTCGGCCGGAGTTGAAGAGTTCAAGGAATGCTCATGGATACCGATGCACTCCGCAAGCAACTGGAGGTTCAGGCTTCGAGCCCGACGCTCGATCAAGAGGTACTCGGAGCATTGGTGGCCCAAGTGGCCGGCAACCCCGCCGGGGTTGCCCTCTTGCCGGAGCTCTTCAAGATCCTTGAGACGCATCCAGACGATGACTTCGGGATGCCCGGTCCTCTCGTGCATGCCGCGGAGAAGTTCATGGGCGAGGGATACGAAGAGGCGCTGGTCGATTCCGTGCAGCGGTCGCCGAACTTCTACAACCTCTGGATGCTGAATCGGGTGATCAACGGCGTCAGTGGACAAGAAAGGGCTCGCCTTCTACCGCTGATGCAGGCCGTCGCGGCACGTACAGACGTCAAGCCGGCGATCTGCAAGATGGCTACCGACTTCCTCAAGCCGTGACGCCCCAGCCGCATCCGGAGCAACCATCAGCGACCACTTTTCGGAACCGGGCCGTCGCCGTCATATGCTCGCTCCGATGACAAACCGTCGCCGACGCGCAACTAACGCGATTTCGAGGCGATCCAGCGAATCGAGATCGCGTCATGAACAAGGGACTCTTCCGCCTATCGCGACACCCCAACTGTTTCGGCGAGACGCTCGTCGCGTGGAGCTTCTGGTTGACGGCGCTCGACGCGGGCTCCACCGGCCTCCTCACGGTGTTCGCGCCGGTCCTGATGACGTGGCTCCTGCTCCGCGTCTCGGGCGTCACGATGCTTGACGAACACCTGCGGGCCACGAAGCCTGGGTATGTAGAATACATGGCTAGGACGTCGGCCTTCGTCCCCTGGCCGCGAAGGCGTGTTCCGCGCGGGCCGCAATAGGCGTCCTCGTTGAACACGCAACACGAGGTGGCCGCGGGGCACTTCGTATTGCCGCGCACACGCTCTCGCGGACCCCAGCGGCGCTCTGTTTGGCGGAACAGAAGGCGATCGAAGAGGCGTGCGAGGCGATTGCCGAGCGGAACCCCGAGCGTTCGTACCCGGCACGGCAGCCGAGATCGATGCTGGAGGCGCTTCGCGGAGCCGTCAGCGATACCTCACGCTTGCGTATCAACGGTCCGGCAAGGTGTCTGCGCGGCGAGCGCGCCGTGGAGCGGGCTCTCTCTGCTTCAGCCGAACGGATGGCCCCGCGGCCGCGCGAGCCCCGCTTCACCGCGTCCCGCCTTGCGGGTCATCAAGGTGAGGGGAAACTCGCGGTCGTACCAACGTTCAGCTCATGCCGATCCGCTCCATCACCGCGCCGGAGGCGCGATTCGCCGGCTCAGACGCGGCGCGGGCTCGGGGGCGCCTGGCGTGTCGAAGGCGAAGGCCGCCGTCGCTTCCGAAGCCAGACCCCTGTCGCCACCGGTCGGGGCGCAGCCGATAGCCGAGCCGGCGCTTGGGCTTCTGGACGGAGAGGTCTCGGTGGCGGAGCGAGCGCGCATCACTACTGCTCGAAGCAGTAGAGACGAGCGCGGGCGTAGCAGGGAGCGACGGCGTCGGAACCGCTCAGGGAGAGATCGCTCACGGCGGCCGACCACTCGTTGGCCTTCGTGCAATCGCCCATGGTGCCCTGAGGGGCGGGAGGCGCCGTGGCGGAACTAGCCCAACTGCCGCCCTTGGGGTCCTCACATCCCTTGGTGAACGAGCCGAGTCGCGTTCCGGTCCAAACGCCGCCTTCTGCAGTCTTTGACGACGCGCTCCGAGCTCATCGAGGATCGATCGCGTGCGATAGCGTTCCACCCAATTCGGCGACAGAAGCGACTGCCAGCGTGCCGTCGAGCAGGTGCCACGGACTCATGTCGGCGATCCGGGAGGTGGCGTGGACGGTCACACCGCCGACGACCCCCGACAGGAAAGCTTCCAGTTGCCGCCGAGGCGTCCGGCTGTTGCTGCGGCTTGGCAGAGCTTGTCGGCTCCGCTGACCCCGTCGGGTGCGTTGCCTGCCTGTTGCAAGTTGCCGTCGAACCTCGCCGAGGTGACGAAGAGCCGCTTGTGTGGAGCGCTCGCCGCATCGGCTCGCGAGGAGGCGGTCGTCTGCGGCGCGGCATCTGGCTGCGCGCTACCTTCACCTGGGCCGACGTCGCCTGTTCCGCTGGGAGGAGGGGCTTCGCCCGCCCCGCCACTGCAGGCCAGCGACGCGAGACCGACGCCCAGGAGCACGACCAACACTAGCTGTCGCCCCACCGCTCTGCTCGGTCGTCCCGGCCGAGGGCGCCCCTTCGAGCACGCACTTCGAAGCGTGACGGTCATTCACGCCGGCCTGAGCCACCACCCGACGGCGATCCGGGTGCTCGCCAAGCCACTTGGCTCGCACGGGCAGCGGCGCATCGCGCGCGCCGCCCTTCGTGACGTCGCCCGTCGTCCTCGTTTCGCTCCTCGTTGATGCCCGAATAGGTGAACCGGTGCCCCACCCCAGACGGTGACGTCGAAGGCCGGCCTTGATCGGTGCACCTTGCACCGATGCCGCCAGCCCGTGCACGCCGTTGTCGCAGCCGCAGCCGCCCTCTTGGTCGCTTCATCGCCCGTCACGCCTTCAGGCTGCGGATGTAGCCGAGGTCGACGAGATCTTTCGGTCGGCCTGCCGCGCGCTTGGCGCGCTCCAAATCGTCTAGGGTCAGGACCAGCATCTTCGTGTCGTCGATGGCGAGCTCGCTCGACGCGGCGTCGACGTGTTCGTTCTGTCGGTCTCGCGCGTAGGCGATGTCGAGTCTTCGGTTGCGCGCTGGACGCCTCGCGCGATGAGCGCAACGCCACCGATGACCGAGAACCCGACCTCGTGTTCAGCGAGCTGGGCGAGGAGGTCTCGGAGCTTCATTTGCGCGGGCCTTCCTTACCTCCACCGCAAGGGCGGACATCTCCTCCAACCAAATGATCCGCTCCGTCGGCGTCTTCTGCATCGACGCGCGAAGCAGCGCTTGGTCGATGTCACGAGCGAAGAGCTCGGCGAGGATGTCGAAGCACGTCGGCGGCACGGAGGGATGTCAGCACGACGGTCGCGACCTCGCCGTCGCGCAGGCGACTAGCGGCCGGCGCCGGATATGTCACGATTGTCAGCGTGAGCGATCTCTACGCCCTCTTGCGAATCTCTGAGACGGCGTCGGCGGAAGAGATCCTCGCGATGCGGCGGCAGCTCCTCGTCGAGCGTCACCGAGCCGATGTCTTGGCCGTCGGCCATCGCCTCCGTGAAGCCCAGCGCGCCATCGACATTCTCAGCGACCCCGAGAGACGAGCGGCCTACGACGCGGAGCGGCGGCGCAGCGCGCGTCGCGAGGGTGAGGGGCGTCTCCTCGTCGGCGCGATCCACGAGGCGGCGGTCCACGCGGAGCGCATCGGCCAAGCGGCCGTCGCGACCAACAGAGACGCCGTCGAGCGGCTCACGGCACTGCACGACGATACCGCGTCACGCGAGGTGACCCGTGCGAGGCGGCGAGCGCTGCTCATCGCCGCGGCGCGAGCCCTCTTGATCTTCGGCGCCGCGACGTTGGCCTTCTGGCTCGGCCGTTCGAAGTAGAGGCGAACGCCTAGAGCGATCAAGCTCCGCCGGTGACGAAACGATCGACGAACGCGAGCGCCGGTGGCGTGCGCACAGAGAGGGGCGCCATGTACGCTCGCGGAGTGTCCCGCCCGAGCCTCGCTCCGTACCGCTCGGCGCCGGATGGCTTTGGGCCGCTCCACGTCGAGCTGGCCCCCTACGGGCTTGGTCTCCTCGGTGCGTACGTGATGCCCGGCACCCTCGTCGTGGTCGCGGCTGGCCCCGGGCTTGTCGCGGCCATCATCTGGCGCGAGACGCAAGCGATCGGCGCGCTCCTCGTCGCGGTGGGGCTCCTCACGCTCGGCGTGACGCTCGCCATCGTCGCGATTGTGCGCGCACCGAGTCGCCGTGCGCGCGTGCGCTTCTACGAACGGGGCCTCGAGTTCGACGATGGGCGGCGACGCGTTCAGCGATGCCGGTACACGGACATCGTGGAAGTCCGTCGAATCGAGGGCGTGCGGGATCGTGAGGCCACCTTGGAGATCGAGCTCGCGGACGGGCGCATCGTCGTGCCGGCGATCTTCGACCACAAGACCGTTCAGGGGCGCCTCGCCGTCGCCCGCCGGCATCGGCGCCTCACGGGCGGGGACGGAAGCGCCGTGGATCTCAATTCGGAAGGAACCTGAAGGCGTGGACAGCGTCGCCCGCCCCGTCGGACCCGTCATGAAGAACGACGTCGTAGTGCTCGGCGAGCCTTTGTCGCGAGCCGCGCGATCGCGGCCAAGAATGTCGGGCAACACGAGGTCCTCGCGATCGGCTGCGACCGCGAGGAGCCACAGCGCCCGCGTGCCGCTCACCGCTGCAGGGGTCGTCAGCGGGAGCCCGAGGGGTGGGCGGCGCGACGTAGTCGGATGACGAGCTCGTCGATGAACGCGCGCAGCTCTGCGGGGGTCACGCCCGCGGGCAGCGAGGCGGTGTCGGGAATGCGGACTTCGGAGAGAAGCCAGGCCAACGTCGCCGGTGTTGCTCCGCCATCCTTCGCAAGCGCCGCGGGGAGCGCATCTTCCACCCGAAGCCCCGCACGCTCGAGGCAGAGGACGTCGACCAGGTCGCGCTCCTCCATCCTTCCGACAATCGCCGTCAGCTTGTTTGCGAGGATCTCGTCGGGTGGATCCACGAGGATGTCCCCGACGCGAGACTTCACGACGTGGAGCTGCCGACCGCGCTCCAGGACGGTATCGATCACCAGCGCATCATCTCCACGAACGAACGCGTAACGGCGAAATCCGGGCCCGTCCTGCCTGACCTCCACGGTCGCATGCAACGCCTCCGCGGCTGCGTCGATGACGAATCGCGTGCGCTGAAACGCTTCGGCGTCCACCGTGAAGAGGTCCAGGTCGTCGGTCGGCCGGTGGCCGAGGTGGTAACCGGCAAGCGCGGCACCTCCGGTGAGGAAGAGCGTGTCGCCGGAGCGCGCGAAGATGGCGGCGAGAGCCTCTCGTTGGAACGCGCTCAGCTTAGAGGAGACCATCTGTGCGCCACCCCTCGATCAGAAACGTCCAAAACGGCCCGCGTCTGCCCAGCCGTCGGGTGAGTCGGGGAAGAGCCTCCGCGACGTCCGAGGGCGTGACGAAGGACCAGACGTCGGTGTCGCGCGCCTCGCGCAGCATCTTCCCGAGGAGGCGATCTCGCTTGTCTGCATCGCTCCCACGGAGTGCATCGCGCAGGTCGGCGACGCTCACGTCCTCGTCCCACAGGAAGTATGGGCGTCGCTCTTCTTGTCGAAGGTCGAACGTCAGCGGCCGCATCCCCTTCATTCTGCCACAACGGCAGGGGACCGCTGCTGTTCTGAAGACGCCTCTAGGGCCTGCCGAACTCAGGGCGGGCAGGCGGACCGCGCTCCTCGAAGCGCTCGAAGCCTTCGCGTTCGATGTAGGCCGATTCGTCCCAACGTCGACGACGAGCAGACGTGTCACTGATTCACGGATTCAAGGCGCCTTGCCGAGCACGCGGCCGCTGCGGTCGATCCGCAGACGCTCTGTCCCACGCTCGACGATGGCGGTCTCACCTTCGAAGCGTTCGACGAACGACCACTCGAGCGCGATGACCTCGCGCCCCGAGCGATCGACGTAGCCCCATTTGCCGCCTTTGTACGTGTCGTGTTCGTCGCCGCGACCGCGCTTGCAGCCATTGCAAACGGGCACTCGGTCGCCGCACATCGCGTCCGCAAAATCCCAGCGGGGCTCGATGACCACTCTTCCACGATCGTCGATAAAGCCGACCTTCTTGTTCTTGATGATGCGAGCGACCCCGCTCACGAAGTAGTCGGGGCCGTTGTCGTATAGGACCGCTTCGGTGATGGCGCCGGTTTTGGTCACGAACACCGCGCGATCTTTCGGCGCCTCGACCCCGCCCGCCACGCCGCCCGGCAGAAACCCGGAGAGATACCGAAAACGCGGCGAGAGCACGATCTTGCCGCTGGCGTCTTTGAGGCCGACAAGACCCTCGTTGTTCGCGAACGTCGAAAGCCCTTGGGACGCTTCCTCGAACGGGGGAAACATCGTGGTCGCACAGGAGGGACCGCCGTCGTCGCTGCCCGCCGGCGGCGACGCGACCGAGGCGTCGACGACCGCGCGCGACGCGGCGCCAAGGCTTTCGCCGCCGTCGGGCTTCGAGGCGGAGGCCATGGCGGGAGGCGCGGCTGCCGGTACGGGCCCCCGCGTCGACGAGTCCGAACCGCAGGCAACGAACGACACCGCAGCCCAGAGCGAGAGCACGATCCGAGAACCCACCGCGCCAAGCACCACGCCACGAGCGTAGCGCGGGCGGCCACGCTCCTGTGCGACCGCGGGGACCTTCGCGAACATTCGAAAGGTCGGTTCACGGCGAACGGAGCGCACGATTGAAGACCTCCGACAGGTTGTGTTTGCAGCGCGTGGCCAAAGCTCGCGATGCGCATGCGCGCGCGATCACACCGTGGCAAGTGAGCGGGCCAGCCATCGCTGCGTTCGGTGTGCAGCGCCCGGTGTCCCTCAAGCGCCTAGCTCGGTCCCTGGGGTATGCCTTCGAAGGGCAAGCGGTGCACGCGAGCGTTTTCGAACATGGTCGAGAAGAATTGCAGGAGCGACGGGGCCGGGCCCAACAGCTTGCCAGAGTGGTTGACGACGAAGACCTTCTCCCCAGCCAAGAACGCGAGGATGCCGCCTCCATCGTCGACCAAGAATGGCACCGCGTCGTCGGTCGACAGCGTCGACCCGGCCGCGGCGAGCTCGGCAGCTCCTGCTTCCAGTGCGCCAGCTCGGTGGGCGCCAGAACCGAGAAGCGCGCCGGGCCGCCCTCTGTTGGGAAGTGAATGTTGCCGTGTCCGACCTCGCTCAGAAGCGTTTGGTAGTCGCGTGGAAGGGCCTCGACCTCGGCCGCGCCGAGGCGTTTGAACCCGTCGATGCCTTCTGCGTACTCGGATTCCTCGACCGAGGTGATGAACCCCTCTTCGAGCATGAACGGCACGTACCGCTCACGATAGAAATCAGCGTGCTGTGCAAAGACGTCCCCGAGTGTTTGCATGCGAGCGGCCTCCAAGAGCCTCCGCGAGCATCCGCCGGATTGGCACGTCGCGCAACGGTCGATTCGGACGCCGCGCGAATCGTTAACGCCGCCGACCTCAGGGCGGGCAGGCGGACCGCGCCGACGCGCTGTACGCGCTGATGTACGCGTTGCACGTCGTCGCGTCGTGCGTCCCGCAGTAGCAAGCGGGCCCGCCCGTGGACTGGTATTCAAAGCAACAGTTTCCGACCGACGTGCACGTCAGGCTCGGGTACGAAAGGCTGTCGGTCGTCACGAGGCAGAAGCACGTGCTGCTGTTGGTGCATCGCCACGTGGACGCCGCGCACACGCCCGCGCTGCAACCGCCCGAGCACGCTTGTTTTAAACCTTCACGGTTGCCGCAGCTGTCGTACCAATACGCGTCGCCGCCGTAACACTGGCTGGAGGCATGTGTACTGCAGGCGTTGCACGTGGCGCCTACGCAGCCGTTTGCGCATGCCTGCTTCAGAGCCTCACGCTTGCCGCAACTGTCAAACCAATAGACGTCGTCACCGTCGCAGGCGCTCGTCGCGTGGGAGTCGCAGGTGACGCAAGCTGAGCCAACGCACCCCCCGGTGCATTGCTCTTTCAACGCGCCGCGGTAGCCGCAGCTGTCGAAGTAGTGGACGTCTCCGTCGTAACACTCGAAGGTGGCTCGCGGGGTGCAACCGCCTGCTTCGCCTTTGGAGGGCCCCGCCTCGGGCTCGGAGTCGCGCGCGTCCGAGCTTCGAGCGTCTCTTCGCTTCGCAGCCGCGTCGCGCTCGTCGCTCGTTGGCGTGGCCAGAGCGTCGGGCCCACCGTCGCCGCCGAACATGGTGCCTCCACCGCCGGAGCACGCCGCCGCTGAGAGAACGGCGATGGCCGTCCCCAGAATCGCACGAGGCAGGCGAATGGAGGCAGGGCCGTGCATGCACCCCTATACGGGAGCTCGTGCGGGAAGATTCCTCAGGGCCTCCGGAAAGGCGCCGCGCTGACGGGCTTGACGCTCACGGGCCGCTCATTTTCCCTTCCGCCCGCTCTCTTCACGACCGAAGCTCGCTGTGTCGGCGCTGAAAATTGCCCTGGCGCGACGAAGGCGCGACGCAACCGTGCCCGCGGGGATCCCCGAGGCGATGGCGATGTCCGCCATACTCATCTCCTCGATGTCGTGAAGCACGAAGACGGTCCGCAGCTCGATAGGCATGTGCTGCAGCGTCCGCGCAACGAGCGCGCACGCCCGCTGCCGCTCGAGCACCTGCTCCGGGTTCGGTGCCGCGTCGACGGCGTCAATGAGCTCTTCGCCCAGGTGCTCGCCGTGCCGGCTGGCTTGGCGGTGGGCCGTCCAGGCGACGCGCCGCACGACCCCAAAGAGGTACTGTCGCTCGGCGCCTTCAGGCACCCCGGCGAGCTTCCGGGCCATGACGATGGCGACCTGTTGAGCCGCATCCTCGGCAACCGCGCCCGTCACACCGAAGCGACGGAGCGCGCGCGCCGTGAAGTCGGCGTGCTCGTCGAGTACGCGTCGCAGGCGCGCGTCGCGGTCCGTCGGGGACGCGACGTGTGGACTCCTGACTGGCCGAGTCGGGCTCTCGCGCGCGCTACCTGCTGCGTTGCTCGCGGTCATCGGTCGTCTCCTTGTGAGCCGCCCGCTGAGCCTCGTGGGCGCGGCGGCGCACGTCAGCGGCCAAGCCCGCAACGCGAGAACTCAGCCGCCGCCCTGCGACGAGGATCTCGTCGCGTTGTGCGCGCGCCGCATCGCGGGAGCGCTTCGATGCGAGCAGGCGAGGCGCGGCGCCTTGCGGCCGCGCCCCACCGGTCAATCACTTCCAGGAGCACCCGTTGCCGCAGCACCGGCCGATGTACCAGCACGTGCCGCACTGGCTCCGGCACGTCGTCAAGCTCGTGAACGAGCGGCCGCAAGCGCCTTCGTACCAGTTGGTGCACACGGCTTGCGTGTCGACGTTGGACTCGACCTCGACGTTGACTTCGTCGTCGGAGACAGACGACTCGGGCGGCGTGGCGCTGCAGGCGACGGAGGCGCAGGCGAGGAGCGAGGCGAGCAGGAGAACGAGCTTGTTCATGGAGACCTTTCGGAGTTTCGGGCACAGACGGCCGTTTCGGTCTGTACTTGCCCGGCGCGACGCGAACTGATCTCAGTAAAGAAACGTGATCGTTTTTATGCCTCCCAACCATCCTCGATGCGGGCGGCGGCGTGCCGCGGTGCTCCGGTTGTCGCGCGCCAAACCGGCCGTGAACGGGCGCCGCCGTGGCGTCGCCCCTCATCCATCGGTCCCATCGAGTCGCGTGCTGAGCTGCTTCATCAAGGGCTCGCTCAAAGGCTCGCTCTCGTGAAGCGCTTCGCGGAGGTCCTTCACGACGCTGCCGATGCGTCCTCCGAAACGTTCGCACACACGGCACCCGCGAAGGTGCCCCTCGACGGCTTCTCGGTCCTCTGCCTTGAGCTCGCCGTCGATGTAATCGCCCAGTCGCTCGAGGACCTCACCGCACGAGAGGCCGTTGACGATGCGCTCAGTGGTCATGATTCGGCTCTCCCTCCGCCGGGACGAGGTCTCGGTATGCGGCGCCTAGTCGCAACCGCGCGCGATGCAGTCGGCTCTTCATCGCCTGCAAGGAGAGGCCCGTCACCGTTGCCGCATCCTCGCCGGAAAGACCTTCGACGTCGCGCAGCGCCAGGATCTCCCGATCCTCCGTCGACAACATCGCGAAGGCCCGACGCACCCGGTCCAGCCGCTCGCTGCGCTCGAAAGCGATCTCCGGCGACACGTCGCCCCAACCGGCGCTCGCGCCGAGCTCCATCAACGAAGCGTCTTGCTCCTCGCGGCCCTGTGCGCGGCGAGACCGGTATGCCGCGTTGCGCGCGATGGTGAAGAGCCACGCGCGCAGGCCCGCGCCACGGTAGCTACCGGCAGCGCGAAAGGCCGCAAGGAACGTCTCCTGAAAGACGTCCGCAGCCGCGGCCTGCGAGCCCGTGACGTGGGCCGCCACTCGCAAGACGGCCGGTCCGTGACGGCGGACCACGACGCCAAAAGCCTCGCGGTCCCCCGCAGCGGCGAGCGCCATCAGCTCGTCATCGAGTGGTGTTTCGCCGGGCACGTGGAGATCCCGAAGAGAGTGTACAGCGGGCAGCTGCCGAGGAGTCCGGTGGCGAGCGGCACGAGGCCCACGAGGCCCCACAGCGATTGAGGGCCTACGAACACGAGGGCGAGGAGACCTAGGCCGAGAACCACGCGGGCCGCGCGTTCGACGGGGTGTTCGTTCTTGGGGAGGATGTTCATGGTCAGCGTCCTTTCTGCTGTCGACCATGAGAGTCGCGGGAGCAAAAAAGGATTCACCCGGCGCGCGCGCTTCTTGTCGCTCTGCTGGCGCGTCCCTTCGTTCGAAGCCAGCAAGCCATATCACCGCGGTGTCCGGCTTCGCTGGACGGGCGCAGGCGGCAACAACTCGCCTGTGTCGGCATGCCCCGGCCCACGCCCAACGCGCGCGTCTGTATCGCGCCGGTGACACGGTGAGGCGGCGGCCCCCCGACCGGCGCGCGGACCTGCGCAGGCCATCGAATGTTCGCGTAAGTGGCTGGCTGCGCCGCGTCGCACGGAAGCGACAGCGCGCGTCGGCACGCCCCGGCACGGCGCGTGCGAAGTCACTGCTCGTGCGGACGAACACGGCCCGCAACCAACCTCAGGAGAAAACATGAGCAAACTGAACAGCGTCTGGTCTCGCAAGCTTGATCGCGTCCTTGACGAAGTTACCGGCGACGCCGCTCTCGATCCGCCCGTCGAGCTGACCGTAGCGGACTGCGCGGATGTCGTCGGAGGCAACGAGGGGTGTGGAGGCAACTGCGGCAGCTGCAGCGGGACCTGTGACCCTGGTTTCTGCGGGAACCGCGACGCGAATGGCAATCCGGTCGGCGCTTCCGACAGCCTTGGTGGCTACTCGACCATGGACGGCTTCCCTGGAGCCTCGGGCACCTCGAGCGGCGGCGAAGGCGGTGGTGAGGGCGGCAACGGCGGTTGGTGATCGAAGGACTCGTTGGCCTCGCCGAGCGACGGCGCCAACGACAGCAGCACTCGCATTGTTTGAAGAAGGAGCGCACCTTGACTCAATCCGACAAGAGCACCGAGGACATGGTGCGACGCCACGCCTCGTCACCCACGCGCTCCTTCGACCGCGCGAGCGCCGCGAGCCGCGGCTCCACGGCGCGAGGGGCGCGTCCCCTCGCTGGCGTGGGGCTCGGTTTGCGCGGAGAGTTCGCGCGCCAACTGCTCGACGCGGGCGACGCGCCCGTCGACTTCTTGGAGATCGTGCCCGAGAGTTGGATGGGCTGTGGCGGGGAGCGGCGCCGACTCCTCGCGGAATGCCGGGAGCGTTGGCCCGTTGTTCCCCACAGCATCTCGATGTCGCTGGGAGGCGTCGACCCGATCGATCACGCCTTCGTCAGCGAAGCGCGTGCCTTCGCGCGCGACCTCGGGGCGCCGTTCTGGAGCGATCACATCGCGTGCGCCAAGCTAGCGGGCGCCTACGCCCGCGACCTGCTTCCCGTACCGTTTTCGTGGGAGGCGGTCGAGAACATCGTTCGCCGCACCAAGGAGACGAGGGCCGCCATCGAGCTTCCCTCGTGCTCGAAAACCCGACGTATTACGTCAAGCTCCCCGGCAGCGACCTCGGCGAGTCGTCGTTTCTCAACGCGGTCTTGGCCGAAACGGACGCGGGCTTTCTTCTGGACGTGAACAACGTCTACGTCAACAGCCAGAACCACGGCTTCGACCCGTACCTCTTCATCGATACGCTGCCGCTCGAACGCGTCGCGCAGGTCCACCTCGCGGGGCACACCCGGAGCGAGAAGTGGCTCATCGACACGCACAGCCAGCACGTATCGCCGCAAGTGTTCCAACTCTACGAACACACGCTGTCACGCGCCGGTCGCATGCTCCCGACCCTCATCGAGTGGGACTACGATCTGCCTAGCCTCGCGACGCTCCTCGAGGAAGTTCAGAACGTTCGGCGCCACGCGCATGCGGCCCTCGGCGTGTTGGCGACGGAGGCGGCATGAACCTCCACGAGGTCTACGCGGCCTTGGCGCCCCTGGTGCTTGCGGGCGGCGACCCGAAGGGCGCGGCTCGACGGCTCTTCCCATCGGCCCCCGACTGCGACGACGCGGAGCGGCTGGCGGCCTACGCGTCGTGCGCGGCCGGCAAGCGAGCGGCGTTCTTCACGTCGTTCTTCCCGCTCACGCGGAGCGCGGTCGTTCGCGCGCACGGGGAGGTCGAGTGGACGCGCCTCTGCCTCAACTACGTTCGGGCGCACCCGGCGACCCAACCGATGGTCGTTCGCGACATGATGCAATTCCCCGCCTACCTCGCCGATCGGGTGGCGCGCGTAGTTGACGAGGCGCCTCCTGCCGGCGACCCGGGCGACGGGGGCGCGGAACCCGTCGCCGCAACGGAGCGGGCGATTCTGCCTGCGTGGCTCGCGGAGCTCGCCGACTTCGAGCTCGTCGCTCACGTCGTGCGCCTCGACGCGGCAGAGGACGAGGCGGATGGTCCCCGCGGCGCCCTCGCGTTCGCTCCGACGCTCGAGCTACGGGACTACGCGTTCGACCTCGTCACGTGGGTCAACGGGCGGGCCGAGCTGCCGGCAGGTGAGCCCGGTGCAAAGCGCACGCTCGTGGCGTTCTGGCGTTCACGCGAAGGCAAGGCGAGGCGCCTTGCGCTGGGGCGCACCCACCTTGAGGTCCTTCGCGCGATCCGGCGGGGGAACGTGGCTCCCGAACGCGACGCCTCTGTCGAGGCCATGCTGGCCTGCGGCATTCTTGTCGTCGCCAAGGGCGCGTAGACACTCGCGCCCCGCGCATGCGGCTCCCGCGGCCGTGTCGATGGTCGCTTCTCGGTGAGCTGCACCACAAGTCGGTAGGTTGGCCGGCGTGCCCGCGTACACGGCGAATGGGCCGCCCCATCCGCTCGGTGCCGCCACAAGCGAACGCACCAGTACACGAGGCCGGCGCTGCCGCGTCACCGGCGCCAGATCGCCAGTGTGGACGAGAAGGCCGCACGCAACTCACCAGGCACCACGTCGAACAAGGACCCGAACACATGCTTTCAGGTGAGCGGCCTTTCGTACACCGACGGCAGCGGCTTCCAAGCCGAGTCGTATGCGTTCGGCACCGTCCCACTAAGCGACGGGGGCCGCGCCGCTTGCCGCAACCCCGCCGATCACGAAGCTAGGACCGAATTGGAGCACCAAGGTCCTTGGCTGCGCTGCCGCTGTGAGCACCCCGGCGCAAGCTCGAGGGTCGCTGACACTCTCAGCGCTTCGTTCGGCTCAACGTTTTCGACGTGTCCCCGAGGCCCGGTTCAGGCTCTCTTGGAGCGTCTGCGCATCGCCGCGACGGCGGCAAGGCCCATCACCAGACTCACCGAGTCTGCACCCTTGTGTGTGGCGGAGCAGCCGCAACCTTCGTTGCTGTTCGCGTTGTCCGCCGGCTCCGCGGGGGCTGAATCAGTGACTTGCACGGGAGCCACCGCTCCTGGAGCGATCGGTCCCGGCGCAGCCTCTGGGACGCTCGCGACTTGACCCCCAGACACGGGCCCGGCGATCAAGCCATCGTTGTCGGCAGTGAACGTGACCAACGTGCCTGAAAAGTCGACGGCGAGCGCCTGGTTCGGCGCGAGCCCCGCGACGTAGATTCGGCTTAGCGAACTGCGTGTGCGAGCGATCGGCAGTTGGTTCAGGGTGCCCGTAGCCACAAGGACGAGCGTGGTCCCAATCTCCGCGCCTTCCCATGACGATCCCGAAACGCGTGTCACTCGCGGGGCGGTATCGGTGTCGAGCGGCGCGTCACTCACCACGACCGCAGTCGAGAATGTCGTGGCGAAGGCCGCGGGCGCCGCAACCTCGAGGCGGCCCCAGTAGGGAGGCGTCCCGGTACTCTCCGTGGTGGGCGGGTAGTTCACTCCGTCCACGGCGTAGCGTTCGACGCCCGAGAAGGAGCGCAGTGCCCTCTGCGTCGGCGCCAGGAAGTGCATGCGCGCATGACCCCCACCGGTACTCGCGACTTGCGCGCTCGTCGTCCCATTGACGGTCGGAGCCAGCGGGAGCTGCCAGGCGATACGCGCTTCGCGCTCGACCGGAAGCGCAACGTGATCGACGACAAGCATCACAGGCAGGGCATGATCGTCGGGGGTCGGTACGAAGAGAACGTCACGCAAGAATGCGCTCACCTTGGTCGTCGCGTAGGCCTTGCTTGCGTTGCCCCGCGCCCAAGTGACTCCCTCTCGGGTGGCGTGGCGTTCGATGCCGTCGAGCTTAGCTGGCCCCGTCAGGTCGGCTACGGTCTTAGGCTCGGCAGCCCAGCTCGCGGGAATTCGTTGACCGCCGTCGTTGGCCCAACCGCGGAACGTTTCCCCAGGTAGGTCGACGAGCAACGTATTGTGCGCGATGGAGCGCGTATAGAAATTCTGATGGTGGGTGGAGCCGTAGCCGTCGTAGAAGCCGCCATCGCTCAGCAACGCACCCTTGTAGGAGAGCGCGACCGCGTTTTCATCTCGATGGTGGTGGTTGTAGCTGTAGAACGGCGATGACTTGAAGGTCACAACTGCCGGTACGCCGCTCCAGGTGTTGCGCGCGACCACGAAGCCCGAGCCCGAAAAGTGGCGACTAAGCGGCAGGTCGTCTGGCGCCTTCGGGGGCAGGTTGTTCTTTACGATGGACCGAATAACCGCGTGCGGGCCCCAGGCCGGTGGCAGGCGTTGCGCGAGGTGCTCCGCGTAGGCGTTGCCTCCAAAGGCCGCAGACATGGCCACCTGGCTTCGCAGCGAAGACGTGAAGTAGACGCCGAACGCATCGCCGGAGGCGGGAACGTTGAAGGCCTCATCGACGGCGTAGAGCGAGAAGTAAGCGGAGTCTCGCAAAAACTCCGGGTTCCAAAGCTCGCCGGTGGCCGACCACCACATCAGCATCGGCTCGACGCTCGAATACGCGCTGCCGTACATCCAGCCCATGTGATGACCGCCGCCTGCTCCCACGTGGTCGAGCGTTGGGACGTAGCCCTGCTGCCAATTGTCGACGACAGCTGTGCACTCGGCCGCGACGCGGCCGTCCTCTCCGTCGAGCGCGATGCACCCCGCGAGCGAGGTGGCGTTGCCCCAACGCGAGTGTCCACTGACGAAGTCCGGCGCCGCGACGAATCCGTGGTTTTCGTTCATGTGCGCCACGATGGCGTTGCGCGTGCTGGTTGCCCGCGTGGTGCCCAGTTGCGTGTGGAGCCAGTCGTAGATGACCGCCATCGAGAGCAGGCGATTTCGCCACGCGGTGTCGCCACCCGTCGGTGCGGCTATTCCGAGGAGCACGTCCAGATGGCTCAACGATGCGTTCACGAAGCGCGACTCTCCCGTGATCACAGCCGCCAACGCGGTCGGAAGCGCGACCGTATCGGGGTAGTCACCGCGAAGCTGCGTGTCGACGCCGGTCGGATTGGACAAGCTGCGGGTGGCGAAGCCAACGACCTCGTTGAGCTCGGAGTCGGACTTGGCGGCCCAGCGCAGCTGCCTGGCGCTGACGCTTGTATTGGTGAGAAAGATGCGAGGGTGGGTTGCTCGAATCTGCGCGCCTGCTTCTCGAGGCGCCCCGGTCGCGATCAATATCGCCGCCGCGACACTCCACCTAGTCCACTCGGTGGTCCACTTACCGCGGCGTCGGCTCGTCATCTCGCGCTCCGTTCTCCGTGGCCGCTCGGGATCGAGCGTCAGCCTGCAGCCCATTGCGCCGTCAATTGGACGAGACAGCAACGTAGTCAACCACAACGGCCGAGCCGCTGCCGGCCGACGCGCTGGGACCCGTGTCGACGACACCGACGTCCACGGCAAGGTTGGGGCCGCCGAGGTTAGGCTTCACCATGAGCGACGTGGCCGGTGCGCCGTCAACAGCGATGGCGATCCTCTGCATCGCTTCGTCGACCTCGAGCTCGAGGTCGACAAACTGGCCGAGCGGCAACGTCGTCACGGCGTCGAGTGCGGCTACCGTGCCCCCCGCCAAGGCGACCAACTTCACGTTCAACTTGCCCGTGTCGTCGCGCAGCAATGAAACGGCGTTGGTGCTCGATGCCAGCGCAAGGAGGGTGAGAAACGAGTGCTCGGACTTGGTGACCTTCAACCGCAGCTGAGCCCGCGCCCTCGTGGCATACGACAGCGGGGGGGCCGTGCGTGCTCTCGCGTACGAGCCCGTCGGCGACGACGGCGGAACCGACGCCGTGAGAACGCCCGCGGTCACAGAGACAACCCCGCCGTCAGAGCTCGCGATCGACCAGGTGGACCCACCATCGTTGTAGTCTTCGCACGCCTGGGCCGCCGGGAAGGCCTCGCATCCCGTGAATGGGGCAGGTGCGTCCGCCATGAGGCTCGCATCGCCTGCATCGGCATCGTGGCCCGAGTCCAAGGCGGGCGTCGCGACCTCAGACGACGCTGCGTCGTCGGGCGCGGCAGCATCGCCGGGAGCACTGCCGTCACCCGCATCAGGCGCTCCGACGCCCGGCTCCGCGAGAAGCGCCTGACACGCCCCAAGTGCGAACGCCATGCCCAGCAAGCTCATGGACGTGGCGCGCATTCGTCGATGCTAGCGCGGCCCAGGCAACGCTGGGGGACGTTCAGCGTACAGGCGCGCGCGCGTCGAGCGATCTTCTGTCGGTCTCTCACGCCCCCAGCGCATCCCGGGCGGGAGGGCTGCCGTGGGCAGCGAACCCTTCGAAGCACTGCTCGGAACGCGGGGCCCTATTTGCCTCGCGAGTGAACGCCTCAGTGCGCGTCGGACATCCCCGCGCCCGGCGCGAGCACGTCAATCTCCGCCATCATGCCGACCTCGGCGTGCTCGAGGATGTGGCAATGGGCCATCCAGCGACCGGGGTTATCGAGGTACGCGACGATCTCTATGGGCCCCGACGCCGGCACTTGGACTGTGTCACGGAGGCCGGGCCACGCCGCGTCGAGCACGCGGAAGAACTGGCCGTGGAGATGAAACGGGTGCTCGACGCCCACGGTGTTGTTCTCGAGCTTCAGCTTGAGCGTCGTTCCTTGCGGCACCGACAGCATCGGCGTCATCAAGTGCGCCTCGCCGTTGATCCGCCACTCTGCGCCGGCGCCCGTCTGCAAGTAGTCAAAGCTCATGGTGAAGCTCTGCGTCGGTGCCCGCTCGGGCACCGCCGGCGTCACCGGCGGAAAGGCGACCTCGCGCGGGCTGTTGGCCGAGTCCGTGACCCCCACCTCGAGCATGGTCGTCCGATCGTCTGGGGCTGCCGCGCCGGGAAGGAAGCTCACGAGGCGCGCCGCACCCGGCTGGTCGTAGGCGATCTCCAAGTCGTAGCGGCCGCCAACGGGCAACACGAGCGGCGACGGCAAAGGCAGCGGACTTGGCAACAGTCCGCCGTCGGTGCCGATGAGGCGTGCGCGAGCGCCCTCCACGAGTAGGTTCATGCGACGCGCGTTCGCGGTGTTGACGATGCGCCAACGCTCCACCTCGCCCTTGGTGGCCGTCTCGCGCGCGGTCGCCGCGTTGCGCCCGTTGGTCAGCATGAGCTTGCCGTAGCGACCTGAGAGCGCCGTGAGCCCGCCGAGGCTTTCGGCGGCGATGTTGCCGCTAGTGTCCAAGAGCACGTCGTCGAGCATCAATTCACGCTCGCGGTCGTAGACGGGCTCGTCGTTGCCGTGAATGGCGATGGGGCCGTAGAGGCCGCGCTCCAACTGATCGTTGGTGTGAACGTGCGGGTGGTACCAGAAGGAGCCCGCGTCGGGCGCGATCATGTCGTACGTGAACGTCTCGCCGTTGGCGACCGGCGTCATCACGCGCGGCGAGCCGTCCATGGCTACCGGTACACGCAAGCCGTGCCAGTGCACCGTCGTCGGCTCGCCGAGCTCGTTCTTAAAGTGGACGATGAGTCGATCGCCGGCGCGCGCCTGGAGGAGCGGGCCCGGCACAGTGCCGTTGAAAGCGAGCACGTCGATGAGCTTGCCGTCGATGGGCGCCTGCGCGCGCGTGGCCGTGAGGTGCACCTCGACGACGTGCGGATCCGGGTTCTCGTCAGAGAGCGTCGGCACACCGCCGATGGTGGGGATCGGCGTCGGAGGCTTCGGCGAGGCGCCGGCGTCGTGGGCGGGTTGCGGCGTCGTGCTCGGCGCTTGCGCGCCGTTTTCCCCCGACGAGGAGCACGCGGCGATGACGACGAAGGCACCCAAGAGAACGCGCATCCCCAGAGGCTGGCACCGCTGGTCGCAGTTCCCAACGGCAAAGATGCGCGCCGAAAAGCTTTCGTCCCGTTCCTTAGCGTCCGAAAAACTTTGCGTGCCGCGGCGCTACTGCGCGCTCAAGATGACGTTGTTGAGCCGCGTGATGTTGGCGCCGCCGGGGTAGCCGTAGCTCACCCAGCGAGTGAAGGCCGGATCGGCTTCATTGGTGCCCGAATAGGTGAGCCGGCTGCCCCATCCCCAGACCGTGACGCCGAAGGCCGGCCCGGTGAGCGGTGCACCTTGTACCGATGCCGTGAGCCGGTGCACGCCGTTGTCGCAACCACCGACACCTTGAAAGTTTCCCGTCGAGAGCGACACGCGTGCCGTCTGGTAGGCGCCAATGTTCTGCCAACCGGTGACGAGGCCGCTGCAGTCGAGGGACACGTCGGGGAAGGCCAAGCCTCCTTCGGTGGCGACCCGTTGTCGCACGAGCACCAGCTCCGTCTCCGGGTACGTCGGATCGGTGAAGAGCGTGTAGCGCGGGAGGAACTGCTGCGGCGGGATCACGTTGACGAACTCGGGGTCGCCCTCGCCGCTGAAGGGCTCCCCGCCGGTCATGTATTGCGCGAAGTAGAACGGGTGCGCCGCGTCTTGGCTTCGCACCACGAAGGGGCCCGTCGCGTTCCACTCGCGAAGCTCGCGCGCGTTGACCGACGTCGGCGCGCCAGCGAGGGCCGGCGTGAACGTGAGCTGCGTGCCGTCGGCGACGCCGACGATGCGCCAGGGCACCGGCTCGTTCTCGAGGGTCCCGTCCGGTTGGCGACGGCCGCGGTACCGAACGCCGACGTATTCGCTGCCGAGGGCCCGCACCGGCGGCAGCATTTGGTGCGCGCCGTCGGCGCGAACGCGGCTCAGCGGGATGTCCATGAGCGTCGAGCCGCCGATCACGGCGACGGGGCGCGTCGCCTGAATGGCGCTCCCCGTGAGCTCTTCCGGTTGCGTGAACTGCAGGTATTCCCCGCGCGCCAGCGTGTAGCTCGTCGCGACGTTCGCGCTCGTGCCTTGCACGCCGGGGCCCGCGACGACGGCGACGGTGGGCCGGACGCGGACGACGGTTCCGTCTTCTTGCGAGACGATGGCGAGCGTCGGGCCCGCGCGCGGCGCCGTGAAAAGCGTGGGCGCCGCGTACGCGTTGACGGCGACGTAGTTGTCTTCCCAGACGTTCGTGGGCAAGAGCAGAGTCGCGCCGGTCACGCGCGCGCGGCCCGCGCCGAAGGGGAGCATCTGATACGCGACGACCGGCACGTTGGTCTTGATATGAAACGCGCGGCCACGGCCTGTGCCGTGAATCGCCGCGTCGCCCACGACGGCTGGCGTGACGCCGGCGGGGCAGCCGGCGAGGCGCCGAGGCGCCGAAGGATTGCCGTCACCCGCCGCGGCCGGATCGCGCGAGAGGAACATCACCGCGACCTGATCCTTGGCGAGACCCTGCGCCGCGTTGTAGGGCGCATACGTGATGTTCTGGCCTGTGCCTACGGGGATGCGGGTGAACTGCTCGATGGGTAACGTCGTCCCGTTGCGCGCCACCTCGATGCGCGCCGGCTCGCCGCTCTCCCACTGGTTCACCACGAAGACCGCGAAGCACACGCCCTCCGCCTCCGGCACCGCGTCCATTTGCACGGCGAAGAACTCGCAGCCGTTCGACGTGTCTTGCCCGAGCGTGTCGAGGCACGGGTTTACGCACTGGCCTTCGCGGCAACGCTCCAGCGAGCTGCACTGAAAGACGCGCACTCCGCAGCGGTAGATGAAGCCCGGATCGGCGTCGTTGCAGGTGGGGCCCGCGTCGCAATCGGTCGTGACGTCGAGCGGGCCACCTTCGAAGAGGGGGCCGTCGAAGGGCCTCTCCCCGTCGCGCCGTGCGTCGCCGTCGCGTTGGTCCAAGGTGGCGTCGGTGGATGCCTCCTCCGTGGTGCCCGCGACGGTGCCCGTCGGAAGATCGGTGCGCGAGCCGCAGGCCGCCACGATGGCGCCGCACGTGAGGACGGCGAGGGAGATGCGAAGGAACACCATGACCGCGGGGCCGATGGTATCCCAACCGCCGCCCCGCGCGGCTCAGTCGTTCGGGCCGATGAGCCCGTACTTCCGCGCGAGCCAATACAGGTGCAAGTAGTCGCCGCCGGGCGCCTCGTACCCCTCGCCGCTGCGGTAGCCGTTGCCGACTTTCCAATACATGACGTCGGGGCTCCCCTCGAAGAGCGGGTGGGAGTTCAGGCCCTGCGTGCGATCCGACGCCGGGTAGTTCATCCAGTCGCCCTTCCATGGCAGCGACGGGTAGGGCGACATACAAAACTCGGGGTTGAGCGACCGATCGATGGTGAACGACACCTTTGGGTATTGCGCCTCCTCCATCCGGGAGAGCGCGTCCTTGATGAACGGCGAGGTCGCTCCGGCGCCAGAGCCGAAGGCGGCCTTCAAGAGGTGCCACGTCGGGAAGCGCTGCTTTTCTAAGTTCTTGTGGCTCGCGTCGATGTGCGAGCGCATTGCGTCGACGGCGTTGCCGCCGAGGTCCATGCGCTTGGCGAGGAAGACCTGGATCATGTCGCCGATGGAGGTGAGGTGCGTGCCGCTCCAGTCGACGATGCCTTGCGTGTACGTGACCGGTGTCGCCGCCAGCGCCGGCTTGCCGATGAGCCAGTAGCCCTCCGCCGTCGTCTTGTAGGAGAGCGCGTCGCCGCTGTTGTCGGTGACCACGGCGTAGAGCCACGCGGCAGGGAGCTTGTTCGTCCACGCGCTGGCGGGGGCGTTTGAGCCCCCGAGCTGCACGTCGTCGGCGAGGTGCTTCGCGTTCGTGCGAACGCGCGCGCAGAGCGCTTCGTGGCCCGTCTTGCCGCCCTCGCACAAGAGCTCCCAGCCCATCAAGTAGCCGTAGAAGAGGCCCTTGATCATGTCGTTGTTGCCACCGGCGAGCCACTCGAGGTTGGCGTTGGCACCGGTGCCGGCGTACCAAGGTGGCTGCGGGCTGCCGGTGGCCTTGCGCAGCGTGCGGGCGAACTGTTTCCAATCGCCCGTCATCTCCTGAAGCTTCAAGAGCGCATCGAGCGTCAAGACGACGTTGGCCTTTGCTTTCGGTTCGCCGGTGACCTGAAAGCGAAAGACCTGGCCGGCGAGGTAGACGGCGGTCCAAAGCGCGCCGTCGAAGGACTCGACCTGGCCCGAGTAGCCGGCGCCCGGCGCGCCGCCGTGGGGAATCATGCCTATTTCGGGATCGATGAAGCGTTCCTCGGCGGCTTTGTCGTAGAGGTCCGCTTTCTCCTTCATGGTGTGGCGAAAGGCGTCGGCGCGCGCCAACGTTTCGCCGAGGCTGATCTCGTCGACGACCTTGTCGACGACGCGGAGCGCCTTCTTGTTGGCGCGGTAGAAGTCGAGGTCGGTCTTGTCGATGACGTGCCCGTGCACCGCCGCCTGGAACTCGGGGCGCGGTACGTACGGCTTGATGACGTCGAGCGTGTGGTAGTTCGAGTAGAGGCTGAAGTTCGTTTGCTTCTCGGTCGCCGATGGCGGCGAATGAGCGGGGACGAGGCTCCGCTTGTCTTCGAAGATGGGCGCGGCGCCGAGCGGCTTTTGGGCCTTCCACGTGTCGGCGAGCGACACGCCGGCGCCGGTGATGGTGCCCGTCAATTGACCCACGCCAAAGCTGAACGTCCCCGTGAGCGGCACGGGGCCGTCGGTGGCCGTGCGCTTCGTCGTGCCGCGTGATGTGATGAAGTCGAGCCTCTTGAGCGAGGACTCGAGCGTGAGGCCGCTCCCGACCTTCTTGAGGGTGCCGCGGAAGAGCCAATGAAGCTCGCGGTCGCCCTCGACGGTGACGCCTTCGTAGCGCACCGTTCGGATGAACGAGTAGACGCCAGGCTTGCCGGCCTTGTCGGTGCGGATCTCGATCTGGCCCGTGTACGTGCCTCGGTCGTCCTTGCCCGAGACGTCCCAAAGGCCGGGCAGATCGCTGGCCGCGGCGCTGAGACCTGCGTCGCTCGGCGGCGTGGAGCTGGTCGCCGAGCTCGTCGGCGAAGGGCCTGTGGGCGTCGTGTCGGCGGGGGCCGCGTCGCTTCCGCAGCCGACCATCGAAAGGGTCCCCCAAGCAAAGGCCGCGAGCGAGACGTAGCGAGGCGAGACGCGCAGGTGAAGCATCGATCACTTTCGTAGCCGGTGGGCAAGCCTTCGCAAGTGCGAAGGCGGGCGACGCGGCGCGACTCGGAGAAGGCCCCATGTCTTCGGTGGCGTTTGTCGAGGTGGGGGCCGGTCCTGGTCAAGCTCCGATCGGTCCGTCATGGAGCGGGCGGCAAGCCGCTGCCGGCTTTGCCCGCTCCGGCGAGGAGCCGCCGCGGGCGGCACCAAAGGCCCCGCCCACGTTTGGAGCAAATTGGACCGCGGAGGGCCAGTTCGCCCCGCCGACGGCCGCTGCGAAGGGTGCCCGGTCTGGGCATGTGGCCTGCAGCGAAGAACGTCGATGCGCGAGTTATCGCGCCAAGGAGATTCTCAATGAACAAGGTCGAGTCGTTGTCCGAATTGTCGCTCGAGGAGTTGGCCGAGGTTGACGGCGGTTCGTTGGTCGCCGCCGGACGATTCGCGTGGGAGGCCTTCGGCGTGATCGGGCGAATCGGCACCATCTACGAGGTCGGTTCGTCGTTAGGCCAGCTCTCGAGTGGCTTCGAAGAAGGCGGCGGTGGCCGGCGCTGGGGCATGGCGGACATCCAGGCAGCCTGATCCACGAAGGCGCCGCCGGCTCGCGTCGAGGGCGCGAGTCAGCGGCGCTGGTCGATCTCGGCGCCGAGGTCGGCTGTTCCCGTCCATTCGTCGCCCACGCGCGCGAGCGTCTTGGCGTCGAGCGCTACGAACGTGGGAAACGCCGTGAGATCGTTCGCGACCGTGGGCCGCAGCGTCGTGAGCCCGGGATCGAGCAGCATGTTGAAGCCCGGGTGCTTGTTGCGCCACGCGATGACGTCGCTGTTGTTTGCCGGCTTTCCGACGCTCGCGCCTTCGACGAGCACGCTCACGAAGCGCACGCGATCGAAGCTGGTGGCGCCCTTGGCCAGCAGGTTGTTCGAGTTCACGTCCCACGCGCTGCTCATCATGAGGACCACAAGGTCGACGTCCTTGCGGGTTGCGTCGCCGAAGTCGCGCAGCGAGAGCTTCATCGACGTCGTGAACTCCTCGCGATACCCAGTGAGCTTGGTGTCGCGGTAGTCGGCGGTGACGCCTGCGTCGGCCCCGGTCTTCGGCGGCTCGGTGCCGTTGGGGTCCTTGAAGCACACCTTCTTGGGCGAGACGGTGGTCGACTCGCAGAGGTAGCCCTCGGGGCAGCGCGCGTTCGAGCAGTCGGCGGAGCAATAGATCTCGAGCCCGCTGCGCGCGTCGATCAGGCAAAGGCCGCCTTCGCAGCGGTCGCTCGTGATCGCGACGGTGTCGCCGATGCTCGTGCCGCCGCTGCACTTGCCGCCGAGCTTGTCGGCGCTGATCTCCGGCAGGTTCGACGTCGAAGGCGGGGCTCCGCCGTCTCCGCTGACGGGGCCGTAGTAGCTGGGTGAGCTGCACGCGCTGCTACCGAGAAGGAGCGCAACGCCGGCGAAGGCGAGCGTGCAAAAGCGGATCGAGGCCATGGCGTGGTGGACGTCCTCGGGGCGCCCGAATTCGCCGCGGATCGAAGAAGTCCTCGGTTCGCGCTATCGGCCGCGCCACTTCGGTCCGGCTTCCACTCCTGTTGAACTCGAATGGCTCGGTTCGCCGATCGCGCCGGCGGCGTTCTCTACTTGGTGCAGGCCTTGACGCCGTACTTCGCCTCCGCCTTCACCTTGAGCGGGTTGTCCTTCCTCTTCATCGGGTCGTCGGGCTTGTACTTGAGGCCCTCGTTGAGGTTGTCGAAGTCGTATTCGACCTTCGCAGCTCGCAGACCCTCGAACTTCAGCTTCGCGGAGTTCGAGACGGCGTCGCATTCGGCCCAGAACTTGTGGGTCAACTCGAGCTCCGCCGAGAGCTTGAGCACCGAGAGCTTGGCACTGGCAAACCCCTTGGGTCCCGGGTCGTCGTCGTAACCGTCGTTCAGGAAGGGCTGCACTTCGTACGAGGTGCCGACGCCAAAGCCGGCTTCGGCGCAGACCTGGAACCCCTGGCCCGGCTTGTACGCCAGCGAGAGGCCGCCGCCGATCCCCGTGTAGCCCGACCAGCCGATCTTCCAGAGGCCCAAAGGATCGCGGGCGTTCACCGGATCGTTGCCGACGTAGGCGTAGAGGTTCACCTGCCGACCGTCGAAGAGGATCGGGTCACGCGCCGTCCAGCGTCCCGCCGCCGGATCATAGTCGCGGTACCCGAAGCGCACGAGCTTGGTCAGCTCGTCGGGCATGCCTCCGGCGAAGCCAACGGGAAGCTCGAAGGCGCTCGGGTTTCCCCCGACGAGCCGACCGAAGTCGTCGTACGCGGCGGCCATCACGACGCCGCCCGACGTGTCGACGACGGCCCGTGGCGTTCCGACTTGGTCCGTCGCGACCCAATAAGTGACGCCGCCGCGCACGACCGCGAAGAGTCGCCCGTCGTCGTCATAGAAGTACTCGGAGAGCGTGCCGTTCGCCGCGCGCGAGTGGCTCACGCGAAAGGCCGCGTCTCCGTAGAGGTATTGCGTCGTGCCGCCGGCGTCGGTGCGAGCGACGCGCTGGCCGTAGCCGTCGTAGGTGTACGAAACGGTCTTGCCGCCCACGCTCGCCGAGAGCAGCTCACCACGGGCGCTCACGGCGAAGGTGTCGGCGCCGCGGCCGGTCATCTGCCCGGCGTCGTTGAACGCGTAGGCAACGGTCGCGCTCGTCGCCACCCGCCCGCCTGCGTCGAAGGTCGTTGTCTCGGACAGCGAGTCGTAGGCCCAGCCCGTTCGGTTTCCGTCGAGATCGTAGGTGTATTGTGCAAGTTGTCCGCCGTCGCGTGTGACGGCGGTGAGGTGCCCGTCGGCGTCGTAGCTGTAGCCGTAGGTGTGCGTGGCGCCGGCGGCCTTCTCGACCTTCGTGGCGATGCGACCCACGACATCGTAGGTCAGCGCAGCGGCGTATTGCGTCGCTCCGTTCACCGCCACCGTGCGGTCGGTGATGCGACCGAGCGCGTCGTAGGTGACGGTGATGGCGGGCGTTGAGCCGATGCGGATCGCGGTCGCGCCTCCGTTGGCTCCGCGCACCATGTTGAACGGGCCGGCACCGACCATGTTTCCGTCGGCGTCGTATGCGAAAGTCGTGGCCGCAGCGGCATCGAGGGTGCGCGACGTGACCCAGAAGTTGCTCGCGCCGGCGCTCGGCGCGTCGAAGCCGAACGTGTACGCGCCCTGGGCGGGGCCGGTGAACGCGATGCCGGTCACGTTCGGTCCGTCGTACGTCTGCGTGACGGTCTGGGCCGAGCCCGAAGCCGGCGTCCAGGTGATGGTCGCGAGGCGCTCCGTAGCGCCCGCGTAGGTGCGCGTCGTCATCGCCTCCGGGTAGACGGTATCGACGAGCCGACCGGCGCTCCGCGCGAACTGGATCACGCGGCCATCTTCGAGCGTGAGCGCGCTCAGCCTGCGGTTGGCGTCGAACGCGTAGCTCCGGGCCTTTCCGCTTGGCGACGTGTAGCCGGTGCGCAGGCCGTCGCTCGCGTAGGCCAGCATGTGAACGGCGCCGCTGGGGCTCGTGACCGACGTGAGCTGATCGGCCGCATCGTACGTGTACTCGGTGGAGCGGCCACTCGAGGACGCGATCTTGCTGATGCGTCCAAAGCTGTCGCGTGAGATCGTCGTCGTGTCGCCGCTGGCTCGTGTCCCAGTGGCAACGCGGCCCTCGGCGTCATACGTGTAGGCGTTCGTCACGTCGCCTTGCGCCGTGCTCGCGAGATGCCCGTCGGCGCCGTATGTCAGGAGGAGCGGAACCGTGACTCCCGGGGGCGAGACCTCGAGCGGTCGACCCGTCGCGTCTAGCTTCGCCGACGACACCCGGCCCGCCGGCGACGTTTGCGTTGTTACTCCCGTCGCGACATTTCGGTTCGTGACGTAGTTGCGGCCGTTCACGTTGAGCGTCGTCGTCAACGAGGTCACGCTGAAGGGATCGTTCGGCGTGGCTAAAGTGGCCGCCCGCGTCGCCGTTGCGACCATCTTGGTGCCGCCGGGCGTCGTCAGTTGCCAGGCCCTCACGAGCCGGTCTGAGACCACACCCCAGCGCGGATCGGGCGCCGAGTCGATGTGGAGCCGCGACCCATCCTCGAACTCGCGGTCGAAGGAGCCGGAGTCGTTCAGCGCCGTCGTGGCCACACCCCCGTGGGGCGACAGGTACGTGCGCTTCGTGCCGCCGCTCGCGAGATCTTGCTCGCTGTACGTGTTGACCTCGCCACCCGCCGACGTCGCGGTCCACGTTTTGGTCCCCGCGCTGAAGGCTTCGCTGACCGTGGTCGACGCGGTCGGCGACTGGTCCGTCGCGAGGCGGCCCTGCTTCGCTTCGTAAGCGAACGTGTGGCTCACGTTCCCCGGCGCCGTCTTGCCCACGAGGAGGCCGCCGGAGCCGTAGCTCAGCTGGGTCTTGCGGTTCGCCGCGTCGGCCACGCTCGAGACGTACCCGTCGGCATCGACCGTGACTGCCGCCTTCACGCCGCTCGGCGCGACGATGGCCGACGGATTTCCGTTGGCGTCGCGCTCGAAGGTCGTCACCAGGCCGTCGCGGTCGGTGATCGTCGACAAGCGCCCGTTCGCGTCGTAGCCGAACGCGAAGAGGGTTGCCCCGGTAACGGCATCCCGCGTCTTCAGGTGACGTCCGTACTTGTCGAACTGGAAGACCTCTGTCGCGTCGTCCGAGACGACCGTGAGATCGCTTGCCGAGAACGAGGGCATCGTCCGCGACAAGCTGCGCAAGGCGTTCGTGCCCGAGTGGTCGCCGAACCAAACATCGCCGCCCGGGCCGACGGCGATGCCGTAGGCCGCACCGATGCGCGCGTCGCGAGCCGGCACGTTGTCGAGGAAAGGTCCGGCACCGGGCGGGGCCTGCCCTGTGCCCGCCACCGTTCGCAGCGTCCCGTCGGGCGCCAAGCGACGAATGGCGATCGTGTCGTTGAGGAAGAGGGCTCCGTCGCGCGGATCGACGGCGAAGGTGATCGCGTCGTAGATCTTCGCCGCCGTTCCCGCGACGCCGTCGCCCGCGTACTGTTGGTAGCTTCCGGTTCCAGCGACGATGCGCGACGCGCCGTCGCGCCCCGAGCGCCTCACCCCGAGGCGGCCGCCATAGAAGACGTCGCCATTGGGGCCAACCTTCAGGTCCCAAAGACACACGCCCGTGCCGTCGAGCGCGTCTGGAGGGGAGACGAATCCGTCGGGCGAGATCCGCGTCAGGTTGACCGTCGTGCCACAGCTCGCCGGCTGGTTCGCGAAGTAGAGCGTCCCGTCGGGCGCCGTGTCGATGGCGCCGCCGCCGGCCGGGATGTCCATCACCTTCGTAACGACGCCGGCCGGCGTCATCTTCTCGATCCGCGTTGTGCAAACGACGTAGAAGTTGCCGTCGCGGCCGACGGTGAAGCGTGACCCGCAGACCGCCGGGGCGATCGCCTGGGTGACCGCGCCATCGGGCGCTCGCTTCATGATGCGCCCGCTGTGCAGGAAGAAGACGGCGCCGTCGGCCGCGGCGACCATAGGCCCCGGCACGTTCGCGTAGCCCGTCACTTGGCTCTTCAGCTTGTAGCCGAGCGCCGAGCGCTCCTCGACGGTACCGTCGCCGCGATAGAGCGTTCGTCCTTCGGCCGAGTAGACGTGGTGTGGTGTTGCGGTCCAGCCACCCAGGCCCAGGCCACGGCGATCCATCCCCCCGTCTGCGTTCACGAGGACGCGGAACGTTTGCCGGAGAAGGATGAACTCGCGCCCGATGGTGCTGATCGTCGCCACACCGCCACCGCCACCGCCACCGCCTCCGCCTCCGCCACCCGTCGGAAAGCGACCCCAGCTCGTTCCGAACGTGATGGGATCGACGTAGCGCGGCACGTAGGCGTACCCAACTCGCACCGTGGCCCAGACGGGACCTTGGATTCGCCGGCCGTAGCCGTCGCGACCATCCCACGTGAAGGTGTGATCCTGGTTCGCGGTCGGCGCCTTCGAGAAGCTAACCCTCTGGCCGGCGATCTCGATGTCGAGGATGACCTTCTGCAAAGACGCCGGTGGCTTGTTGCCGGTGAGCGTGATTTCGATTTCGGGTCCCTGCAGCCGCGCGGGCGCTGCGGCGCTCGAATAGTGAAGTCCGAAAGGGACTCCTGCGGCAAGCTTCACGGTCTCGCCGAGGCCACGGTTCTGCACGTCGATGACCGAGCCCGCCTGCGCGCAAGAGCGCGCGCTGGCGCGGCTCGCGCGCGGCGGCGGCAGGTTTGGGGCTTCCGCGTCGTCGGGGGGCACGACGGACCAGTTGCAGTCCCACGGCGTGAAGTGCGTGACCGCGGCGCGCCAGAGCGTCTTGCCGGCGGCGTACTTGTTGGCGACCTCTTTTCGCTCGTCGTCGGAGATGCCGAGCGAGGCGAGCTTCGCCGGGGCGTCGGCGAGGCCGTCCCCGTCGGTGTCGAGGTCGGCGAGGCCGCCGCTCAGCGCGACGACCTTCACCACCTTGCCGTCGCCCGAGGGGAGCCACGCCGACTTGATGCGATCGTAGGACCCCATGGGCACGCTCTTGCCGACAGGGAGTGCCATGAAGTTGTCGACGTACGTGATGACCGGCTTGCTGAAGCTCACGCTCGCGGCGCCCGCCGCGATGGCCTCGTCGACGCTCAGTTCGACGGCGTAGTTGTAGCCGATCGGAGCGGACATCTCGCCGGGCATGGCGCGCGGTCCGATGGCTCCGGCCGTGTATTCGGTGGCACGAACGGTGAGCGGTCCGCTCAGCGACTGTGTCGACCCGTTGGGCATCGTCATCGTTGCCGTGGTGCCGGCGGCGAACATCACGACGGCTTGCCGCGTGCCGTTGGCGTCGGTCACGACGCTGCCCGCGTGACTCTGCATCGGCGCGCTAAAGTCCACGACGGTCTTTGCCGAATCGAGCTGCAGGAGCGCGACCTCGTCTGCCCACGCGACGTCGCGCCACGGCGCGAGCACGCGCCGCTGACTCGCGATGAACGAGGTCTTGGTGAAGTCGACGACGAAGTACTCGCCGCCGTTGACGGCCATGTCGAAGGCGCCGTCGGCGCGGGTGAGCGTCGAACCGTATTCGGGGTGACCGGCGAGCCGCACCGTGACCCCACCGAGCGGCTTGTCGCCGCCGTCGACGACCTTGCCGCGGAGGATCGCGAACCGCTTCGGGTCGAAGGTGGCGGTTACGCCCGTCTGTAGGGCGTCTTGGCCCGTAAAGAGAAACTTGTTGGCCTCGAAGAGGTCCGTCGGGATCGAGGGATCGATGGGCGTGGCCAGGAGCGACGGATCGCACGGCAACGGGCAGGTGCCGCCGCAATCGACGCCTTTCTCAGCGCCGTTCTTCGCGCCGTCCGAGCACGTCGGCGCCTGGCAAACGGACGAAGTGCACACGAGGCTCTTGCAGTCGGTCGCCGCGGCGCACGCGAGGCCGGCGTCGCAGGCGCCGCAGGAGGCTCCTCCGCAGTCCTTGTCGCTCTCGCCGGCGTTCTTCACGCCGTCGAGGCATGTCGCTGCCTGGCACTTGCCAGCGTTGCATGCGTCGACCTTGCAGTCGCCGGCGACGGCGCAGTCCTTCCCGTTGTCGCACTTGCCGCAGGCCGCTCCGCCGCAATCGACGTCCGTCTCGGTGCCGTTCTTCGTGCCGTCGCTGCAGGCATCGAGCGCGACGCAGAGGTTACCCTCGCAGGCCCCGCTCGCGCAGTCGGCCGAGGCGTTGCACGCTTCCCCGAGGTTGCAGAGGCGGGGAGCACCGGCGCCGCAGCTTGGCTGCGAGGGGGGCGGGGTTGAGGACGTCGGCGCGGGAGACGGATTGGTGCCGACGTCCGGGTCGACACCGCCGTCAGGGCTCGTCGCGGTCGCGCCTTCTGGCTCGGCGCTGCTGCACGCCGCTCCGATGAGGAGGGCGACTAGGGGAGCGGGGAGAAGGACGACGTACCGGCTGCCGTTCTTGGAACGAAACATGTCGACTCCGTGTGCGGCCCGGCGCTCGGGCTGGCTTCGTCGAGCCAGGCTTTCATGGGTGCGAGGGAAGAAGAAGCGCACGAGCGCAAATTCTCCTGGCGCATTTGTGCGTCGTTTGCCGACAGGTGTGCGTGGCGCGGGGGCGGTCACGGTGTGGCGAGTGGTGAAGACGCGCGATGCCCGCGTCCCCTTGCGACGGCGATTAAGGCTGCACGCGTTCAGGGCTCGCCGACGTCATCTCGCGCGCTGTTGCTCGAGCCAATCGATGAAGCCCGTCACGCCGTCGCCCGTCGTTGCGGAGACTTCGACGGCGCGAGCCGACGGCATCACGCGCCCCAGGTTCTCCCGTAGCGCCGCGACGGACACGCCGGGCAGGTACGGGAGCAGGTCGACCTTCGAGAGGATCACGAGGTCGGCCTTGCGGAACATGACTGGATACTTCAGCGGCTTGTCGACGCCCTCGGTGACCGACAACACCACCACGTTGGCGGCCTGCCCGAGATCGTAGATCGCCGGGCAGACCAGGTTGCCTACGTTCTCGATGAAGAAGACGTCACAGGCGTCGACGGCCGCCGCCAGCGACGCGTCATGGAGCGCGTGGTGCACCATCGACGCGTCGAGGTGACACGCCGAGCCGGTGGTGATGGGCGCCGCGCGGACGCCAGCCCGCGCCAGGCGCTCGGCATCGAGCGACGTGGCGAGGTCGCCGCTGACGCCGGCCAGGCGAAGCCGCCCGCGGAGCGCGAGCGCCGCGGCTTCGATGAGGGCCGTCTTGCCCGAGCCAGGCGAGCCCATGACGTTCAAGGCTAGGACGCCGGCCGTTGCGAAGTGCTCGCGCAAGTGATGGGCCTCGCGATCGTTGTCCGAGAGGAGCGACGCGTGAACGTCCAACGAGACCTTGTGCGGATCGCCGCAACCGCAGACTTCACACATCGACGACCTCCAGCTCCAGCCGATCCAGGATGAGGTCTCCCCCTTTGGTGAGCCTCGCCTCGCCGTCGCAAGCGGTGCAGCGAAGCCGGTCCCCTTGGGTCAACGCCGCGCCACATGCGGCGCAGCTCCACGCGGCGCGCTCCAGGTCGATCTCGAGCGCCGCCGCCGCGTAGCCGCGCTCCGTGCGGCAGCCGTCGAAGGCGGTGCGGAAGAGGCCGGCGTCGACCCCCGCGAGCTCACCGATGCGCACCTTCATCAAGCGCACCGCGCGGCTCTTATGCGGAGCGATGGCGCGATCGGCTTGATCGAAGAGCGAATGGACCAGCGAGATCTCGTGCATGACGGCACGGTCCTAGCAGATCCTCGGCAGCGGATCGCCGTCGCGCTCGAAGAGGCGGCGCGTGCCGAAACCGGTGTCCATGAGCAAGCTCCCCTTCTCGCCGTCGGTGACCCGCCCGATGCACGCGGCGTCCCGACCGAGCGGGTGCGCGCGGAGCGCCGCGAGGACGCGCCCGGCAGCGCTCGGATGGACGCCGAGGAGCGCCTTTCCTTCGTTGGCGACGATGAGCGGGTCGATCCCGAGGAGCTCGGCCGCGGCGCGGCCCGCCGCGCTCATCGGCAGGGCCGCCTCGTCCAAGACAATGGCCACGCCGGCCTTGTCCGCCATCTCGGCGAGGGCGCTCGTCACGCCGCCGCGCGTCGGGTCCTTCATCGCGTGGAGCTCCGTACCTCCTGCCGCGAGCGCCGCGCGGATGAGGCCATTCAGCGGCGCCACGTCGGAGCGGAGCTCTCCCTCGAGGCCGAGACCGTTCCGGGCGCCGAGGACAGCGAGGCCGTGGTCGCCGAGGGTGCCCGTGATGAGGATCGCGTCACCGATCGCGAGGCCAGAGTCGCGCACGACGCGATCGGTGAGGCCGATGCCGCTCGTCGAGAGCACCACGCCGTCGACCTCTCCCTTGCGCATCACCTTGGTGTCGCCGGTCACGACGCGCGTGCCGGCCTCGCGACAGGCCAACTGCATCGACGCGTGAATGCGCCGGAGGGCCTCGATGGCGAACCCTTCTTCGACGATGACGCTCGAGGTGAGCGCGAGCACGTCGCACGCGCCCATCATCGCCAGATCGTTGACGACACCCGAGACGGCC
The DNA here is from genome assembly GCA_016703425.1 of Myxococcales bacterium. NCBI lineage: Bacteria > Pseudomonadati > Myxococcota > Myxococcia > Myxococcales > Myxococcales bacterium. The sequence goes on along the minus strand of JADJCA010000009.1, from coordinate 380,869 downwards.
AAGCGTCCGATGTCGCCGCCAGGAAAGAAGACCGGCGAGACGACGTGCGCGTCGGTCGTCACGACGAGCCATCGATCGCCGAGCGCGATCGCCGCGCCGTCGCCCATCGCCCGCGCCTCGGGGTCGGTCACATCGGCGAGGAAGACAGATTCGATGAGCGAGCGCATCGCCGGCCCGCCCGCGCCCTGCGCCAGCGCCACGCGCGCGCCGAGCTCATCACGTTCACGCTCTCGGCTCATGGCGACCCCTCGGCGTCGGCGAGGCCGTGCTCGTGCCAGATCCGGCACACTCCCTCGGTGCTCACCATGCATGCGCCAACCGGCGCCTCGGGGCGGCACGCTTTGCCGAAGAGACGACAATCGGTGGGCTTCTGGAGCCCCATCATGATCCCGCCGCACCGACACTCGGACGCGTCGGCCCGCTCGGCGACAGCCGGCGCCGCCGCGAGCTTGGCCGCGAACCGGACGCTCGCGTCGTGCGCCGCGTATGCTGCCCGGAGGCTCAGGTTGCCTCTCGAGACGCGCGCGATGCCGCGCCACTCGCCGTCGCTGGCCTCGAAGACGCGGAAGAGCGCGTCCATGGCGCGGCGGTTGCCCTCGCGCTTGACGCAACGAGGGAAGGCGTTGACGACCGTCGCACTCCCATCGAGGACGTGTTCGACGAGCAGCACCAGGCCGGCGAGGATGTCGAGCGGCTCGAACCCCGCAACGACGACGGGCCGACGGTACTTGGCGACGAACGACTCGAAGACTCCGTGGCCCGTGATCGTGGCTGCGTGCCCGGCAGCGAGGTAGCCCTCGATCCTGGTGTCGGGCGCGCTAGCCACCACGTCCATAGCCGCCGGGACCCACTTGTGCGCCGAGAGCACGAAGAGGTTGGGCGGCGGGTTGGAGAGCAGCACCGCCGCGGTCGCGACCGCGGTGGTCTCGAAGCCGGTGGCGAAGAACACCACGGGCTCGTCGCTGCCGCGCGCGATGTCCGCCGCCTGGGTGGCTGCGTAGATGACGTCGACGCGCGCGCCTCTGGCTCGCGCGTCCTCGAGCGACATGGCGCGGCCCGGCACCCGCAGCATGTCGCCGTAGGTCACGATGCGGAGGCCCTGCTGGGCGAGCGCCACGCAGGCGTCGATCTCCGGCGCATCGGTCACGCAGACGGGGCACCCGGGGCCCATCTGAACGAGCAGGTTGCTTGGAAATCGAGCCCGTAGCCCGTAGCGCGCGATCGCTTGCTCGTGGCTACCGCAGACGTGCATCACAGTAACCGGCTGGCTCGCGCGCCCCATGGCCTGCTCGAGGCGCGCCTGGAGCAGGCGCCCGCGCGCGACGTCACGGAACGCGAGCTGCGCCGTCATTTGGGCTCCGCGGGCTCTTTCTCTCGCGCCCGGCGCGCGTCCGGCGCGACGCCCTCCAGCTCTTCCTGCGTCATGGCCTCAAAGAACGCGAGCGTCTCGGCGAGGTCCTCCGGCGCGATCCGCCGGATGGCGAACCCCACGTGCACCAGCACGTGATCACCGATGGTCACCGCCTCGTCGACGACGTCGAGTGCGACCTTCCGGCGAACCCCCCAGAAGTCGACCAGGGCGGTGGTGCCGTCGATCTCGAGAATCTGGCCAGGCACTCCTAGACACACACGCTCCCTTACCTCGATTCCGAGGCCAGCGCGAGGACTGCGCCAAGGGCTTGGCCGAGCGCGATCCCGCCGTCGTTCAGAGGCACCTCGCGTGCCGTCACGACGCGCTCCACACCGAGGCGCGAGGTGAGGTCTCGCTCGAGGATGCGGTTCTGGAAGCTCCCCCCGGACAACACGACGCGGCATAGGCCCGTCGCGCCGATGACGCGGGCCACGACGGACGCCGTCGCTTCGACGACGGTGCGGTGGAACCGGGCCGCGACGCGGCCCGGTGGGGAGCCCGAGAGGAGCTCGTTTGCCACGGCGCGTACCGTGGGCCTCAGATCGATCTCGTGGGCGGCTCCGAGCTCTTCGTCGAGCGCGAGCGCGGAAGGAAGTCCGACTGGGTAAGCGTCTACTTCACCACGGTCAGCGGCCTCCTCGAGCGCGAGCGCGACGTGGCCGTCGAATCCTGCGCGCGGGAGAGACAGCGCGAGCGCGCCGATGGCGTCGAACCATCGACCCATGCCGCGGGCCTTCACGGTGGAGACCCCCGTCGCCACCATGGTGGCGATCGTCTCGAGCGATCGCCGCGACGGTCCGCCGAACACGTCGAACCGCGGCGCAAGAGCCAGGGCTTCTGTTCGGCCGAACGCTTCACACAGCGCGGCGAACGCGACGCGCCACACTTCCTTGATCGCGCGCTCTCCGCCTGCCAACGGGAGCGCCCGGAAGCTGCTCACGCGCTGCCAGCGGCCGTCGTCGACGAGCAAGATCTCCGCGCCCCACGACGTACCGTCAGTCCCCCAGCCGGTGCCGTCGAAGACGACACCGATGACCGGCTCGCGCAGGCCGAGCTCGGCGACCGCGGCGAGGACGTGAGCGACGTGGTGCTGGACGCCGATGCGCCGCCGCGCGGGCCGCGCGAGCGCGTAGCGCGTGGAGGCGTACTCGGGGTGCAGATCGTGAGCGAGCACGTTGGCGCGCAGCCCGAGGAGCTGCTCGAAGCCTTCGACGTCACGTCGCCACGCCGCCTCGCTCTCGACGAGATCGAGATCGCCGAGGTGGGGCGTCAGGTACGCGAGGTCGCCGACGACGAGGCACGCTGTGTTCTTCATGTGACCGCCGACCGCGAGCACCGGCTCGCGCGCGCTCGCCGGGAGCCTGATCGGTGCGGGAGCGAGGCCGCGGGCGCGACGCACGACGCGCGTACCGCCGGCCGAGGCGGCGACGACCGAGTCCTCGACGCGGCGCACGATCGGCCGATCGTGGAGCAGGAAGGCGTCGACGAGCCCTCCGAGGAGCGCACGCGCCGCCGCGTGATCGATCACCGCGGGCCCACCGGTGGGGTTCCCCGAGGTGACGACGAGGGGGCGCGCCACGCGCTCCGTGAGGAGGTGATGAAGCGGCGTGTACGGAAGGACGACCCCGGTGCGCCGCGACGGTCCGTTTACGTCACCCGCGAGCGAAGAGGAGGACCGGGCGGGCACGAGCACGATAGGACGCGCGGCCGAGGTGACCGCGGCACGCGACGCGTCGTCGAACTCGGCGAGCGCCTCCGCCGCGTCGACGTCCAAGACCATCACCGCGAAGGGCTGCGCGTCGCGTCGCTTGCGCCGGCGGAGCTCCACGACGGCGGCGGCGTTCGTGGCGTCGCAGACGAGGTGGAAGGCGCCGAGCCCCTTTAGGCCGAGGATCTTCCCATCGAGGAGCAGCGCCGCCGCGGCCTCGAGCGGTTCGGCGACCGCGAGCTCTTCGCCGCGCACGTCGGCGAGCCACACGCGCGGACCGCAGGCAGCGCACGCCACGGTCTCTGCGTGGAAGCGGCGATCTTCCGGATGCGCATACTCGCCGGCGCACGCAGCGCACGGCGTGAACGCCGCCATCGTCGTGGTCGCGCGGTCGTACGGGAGAGCCTCCGCGATGGCGAAGCGCGGACCGCACGCCGTGCAACTGGTAAACGCGTAGCCGTGATGACGGTCGTCGGCCGCGTCTACTTCGCGAAGGCACGCGGCGCACGTTGCGAGGTCCGGCGGCAGGACCATCGTGGCGCCCCCCCCCGCCTCGCTCGAGGCGATCGTGAAGTCCCCCTCTTCGCGCCAGGGTATGGGCGACGAGCTGAGAGCGCGCACGCGCGCCGCCGGCGGCGCGTCGCTCTGGACGGCGCGAACGAGCGCCTCTGCTGCGGACTCGGGACCGAACGCCTCGATGGTGACGCCCCGAGGCGTGTTCCAGACCTGGCCCGTGAGCCCGAGCCGCAGCGCGGTTCGATAGACCCACGGCCGGAAGCCCACGCCCTGGACGGTGCCCTCGATCTCGAGGCGCCGTCCCCAGGGCGGCGCCGGGGCGCGCCCTCGAGCCTCGGCGACGAAGAACGCCAGCGCGGCTTCCAGGTGCGCCTCTGCCGGGTCGGAGAGCGGTTCGCCGAGCTCGAAGCGCTCGCCACGGATCGCGAGGACCCACGACTCGGGTGGCTCACCGCTGATCCCGCGATAGGTCGCGAGAACCGCCCCCGGCGACATCGCGTGCGTCGAGGACGAGCCGTCACGCTCAGCCGAGAGCCGGGAGAACTCGAACGGCGGCGCCGCGCGCACGCTCGCGTCGACGAACACGACGCGGCGGCGTCCCTCGAGATCGAGAGCGTGCTCGATCTGAAGCTGGAAGTCGGTGACGAGCTCGATAGCTCCGCTCGCGATCTCGGTCGCCAGCGCCACGCTCACGCGCTCGAGGAACAGCGGACCCAACGCGTCGTCGCCGCGCGAGGGATTGCCGATCGCGAGGACGAGAAGCGGCGCGCGCGTCGTCAAAGGCGTTCGCCGTCCTTGACCAGACGCTCGACGAGCGCCCCTCTGGCGTCGACGATCTCGACCTCGAGCGGCATTTTGCCCAGGGCGTGGGTCGCGCAGGATAGGCACGGGTCGAAGGCCCGAATGGCCACCTCGATGTGGTTAAGGAGCCCTTCCGTCGGCTCGTGCCCGTCGAGGTACTGCCGCGCGACCTGGCGAATCGCCTCGTTCATCGCCTGGTTGTTGTGCGTCGTCGAGACGATGAGGTTGCACATCGTCACGAGGTCCTGCTCGTCGACCTCGTAGTGATGAATGAGGGTGCCCCGCGGCGCCTCGATGATTCCCACCGCCGTCTTCCCGCGCGGCCCGCCGGAGACGAGCTCCTCTCCCAGGAGCAGCGGGTCAGCGAGGAGACCCGCGATCATCTCGGCGGCGTGAAGCAGCTCGATCATCCTCGCCCAGTGGAACGCGAGCGGCGCATGGATGAGGCCGCCCGGCCAGCTCGCCATCAGCTCCTGCCGCGCAGCCTCCGCCAAGGGCGTTCCGATGGCGTCGCAGTTTTGGATGCGGGCGAGCGGCCCGACTTTGTACCAACCGTCGTCGGCACCACGCGAGGCGATGAACGGGAACTTCATGTAGCTCCACGAGCGAACGTTCTCGCGAAGCAGCGCCCCGTAGTCGTCGCACGCGACGCCGTCGAAGATGATTGTCCCGTCGGCGTCGCGCGCGCGCAGCACGCCGTCGTAGAGGTCGAGCTTGCCGTCATGCCCCACCAACGAGAGGAGACTTGAGCGGACGGTGCCGAACTGCTCGTAGAGATCGCGGTTCTGGTTGTGGAGCTCGGCGACGAGCCTCACGCCTGACTGGGCCCATGCGAGCACATCGGGGAGCGGCCGGAGGAGCTCGTCGCGCTCGTCAGCGGTGACCCGCTTGTTCACGCCGCCCGGGATCGAGCCGGTGCCGTGGACGCGCTTGCCCGCGGTGATCCGGATCACCTCTTGACCGAACTTGCGGAGCAGGATGCCCTGCCGCGCGATGTCCGGATAGGCGGCGAGGACGCCCACGACGTTGCGCTTGCCGACGTCGCTCGCGAAGCCGAAGAGCAGGTCCGGCGACGAGAGGTGGTAGAAGTGCAGCGCGTGCGACTGGAGGATCTGGCCGTAGTGCATGAGCCGCCGGATCCGCTCGGCGGCGGCTGTGAGCGTGCGGGCGCCGACGACGCTATCGAGCGCCTTCGACGCTGCGAGGTGGTGGCTTACGGGGCAGATGCCGCAGAGCCGCTGCACCATCACGGGCACCTCCCAATACGGGCGGCCCTGGATGAAGCGCTCGAAGCCGCGGAACTCCACGATATGGAGGCGCACCTGGTGCACCTTCTTCTGATCGTCGAGCAGGATGGTGACCTTGCCGTGTCCCTCCACGCGAGACACCGGCTCGATCACGACGCGCCGGAGCTTCTCTGGATGCTCCGCGGTGTCGAGAGGAAAGGTCATGGGCGTTCTCCGGTGGTTCAGTCGTAGTGGATGAGCCCGTGGCCCAGGTGAGGGGTGCGGCCGGCGATGAGGTCGGTGAGGAACTGCCAGATCGCATCAGCCGAAGGCGGGCAGCCGGGGAGGAAGTAGTCGATCTTCACTACGTCGTGCAGCGGGTGAACCTGCTTGAGCGGCAGCGGGAGCTCGGGATCGTTCGGAATGAAGCCGCGCTCGACGCCAAGGCCGGTGAGGTAGACGGTCTGCAGGCAGTCGCGAATGTCGAGGTGGTTACGCTGCGCGGGCAGGCCGCCGTTGATCGCGCAGGCGCCCACGGCGACCAGGATTTTGCAGTTCGCCCGCAACTCGCGGAGCTTGTGCACGTTTTCGGCGTTGCAGAGGCCGCCCTCGACGAGCCCGATGTCACAGGGCCCGCAGTGCTTGATGTCGGTGAGCGGGGAGGAGTCGAGTTCGATGAGCTCGAGGAGCGGCACGAGGCGCTCATCGATGTCGAGCAGCGACATGTGGCAGCCAAAACACCCCGCCAGCGACGTCGTGGCGACGCGGAGCTTCTTCATCTCGGCCACCACCATCTCACTCCTTGTCGTGCGGGGCCACGGCGACCTCGCGGATGGGATGCGCGTCGTACTTGCGCTCGCCGATGGGGATCTTGAACCCCTCGCGCTTCCTCAGGATGACGCCGACGGGACAGACGCTCATGGCCTTGTCGGTGACGGCGAGCGCCGTGTCCACGAGCTTGCCGGACTCGGAGCTGACGACGAGGTGTTTCGTGATGCCGCGCCCCGAGAGCGCGAAGACGCTCTTCTTGTCCACGATCGCGCTGGCGCGCACGCAGAGCTCGCAGAGGATGCAGCGGTTGAAGTCGAGGAGCACGTCGGGATGCGACGCGTCGAGGGGCCGGTCTGGGAAGAGCGGGCTGTAGTGCGCCGTCGTCATGCCGAGGTCGTAGGCCACGGCTTGGAGGGTACAGCTCCCGCTTGCCTCGCAAGAGGGGCAGAAGTGATTCCCCTCCGTGAAGAGGAACTGCACGAGCGTCTTTCTTACGTCGTTCAGCTCGTCGACGTTCGACTCGACGACGTCGCCCTCGTGCGCCGGCGTGGTGCAGCTGGCGTGCATGCGGCCGTTGACCTTCACGGTGCAGACTTTGCAGCTCCCGTGCGCCTTGAACTCCGGGTGAAAGCACAAGTACGGCACGTATTTTCCAGCGGCCAGCGCCGCCTCGAGGATCGACTGCCCCTCGTCGAAGGGGACGTCGATGCCATCCATCTGGAAGGTCCGTCGCTCGCGGTCTTGTGACGCGTTAGGTACGGGTGTGGTCACGGCCCATCCTCCTCGAAGTGCGCCGCCGCATCGTCGCGGGCTGGTGGCCTCGCGGGCAGGCGCGAGGGCCTCGTCGAGATCAAACGTCGGGAGCACCTCGAGCGATCGCAGGCGCTTGTCGAATGAGGGCCGGAACTTCGCCAGCGCATCGAGCACGGGGTTGCCGGCCGTCGCGCCGAGGCCGCAGTGGCTCGACGACCTCATCACCTGCGAGACCTTCGCCAGATCCTTGAGGTCGCGGCGTGAGCCCTTTCCGCTGACGACCCGTGTCATCATCTGGGCGCTGAGCGTGGTCCCCACTCGACACGGGGTGCAGAAGCCGCAGCTCTCGTGCGCGAAGAAACGCGTGAAGTTCTCGACGACGGCGAGCATGTCGCGCGTCCCGTCGAACACCATGAACGCGCCGGCGCTCGGTACGTCTTCGAAGGCGATGCGTCGGTGGAACTCAGCGCCAGACAGGAGCGTGCCGGAGGGGCCCCCGACCTGCACGGCCTGCGTATCGACGGCGCCGGCGTCTTCGAGCACCTGGCGAACGCCAACGCCGAACGGGTACTCGTAGATCCCAGGGCGCTTCACGTCACCGGAGACCGAGAGGATCTTCGTCCCCGAGGACTTCGCCGTGCCGACCGAGAGCAAGAGCTCCGCGCCGTGCTTGGCCACGAGCGCCGCGGCGGCGAGCGTCTCAACGTTGTTCACCACGGTCGGTGTCTGCTTGTAGCCGTGCGTGACCGGGTAGGGCGGTCGGTTCCGCGGGATCCCGCGCTTGCCCTCGAGGGACTCGAGGAGCGACGACTCCTCCCCGCACACGTACGCGCCGGCGCCGACGTGGAGCTCGATGTCGAAGTCGAACCCGCGCGCTCCTCGCACGTCTTTGCCGAGGAGACCCGTGCGGCGACGCTCGTCGAGGAGGGCGAGGAGCGGCGCGACGAGGAACGGATATTCGGCACGCAGGTAGATGAGGCCCCGTGACGCCCCCACCGCGAACCCCGCGACGGCCATCCCCTCGATGACAAGCTCGGCGTGGTTGGCGAAGAGCTCGCGATCCTTGAAGGTACCTGGCTCGCCCTCGTCGGCGTTGCACACGATGGTTCGCTCCGGCCCGGGAGCCGCGGCGCACGCCGCCCACTTCGCTCCCGTCGAGAAGCCAGCGCCGCCGCGGCCGCGCAGTCCAGAGCGAGTGATCTCCTGGACCGTGGCCGCCGCGCCGCGCTCGATGGCGGCGTCGAGGCCCTCACCGGGAGCGAGCGGCGTCGAGAGGAGCCGGTCGCGCCGCTCGACATGGGAGTGGATGGTGAAGAGGTTGTCGGGCCATTGGTCGACAGGGATGCGGCCACGGATGAGCGAGCTGATGGCGCCGATGCGCGCGGGCGTCAGCCTCGCGATGGCGCGCTCGTTGACGAGCATCGCCGGACCCTGATCGCAGAGCCCGGTGCAGCTCGTGACGCCGATCGAGAGCAGGCCGTCGCGGCTCACCTCGCCCGGCTCTAGCCGAAACGCGTCGAGCATGTGCTGGCGAAGCTGGCGGCTCCCCGCCATCTCGTCGGTGATGTTGTCGCTGAAGAGCACGCGGAACGCCCCCGAGGCTCCGCGGCGAAGAACGAGTAGAAGCCGACCACGCCCTCGACGTGACCGCGCGGTAGCGCGAGCGCACGTGCCAGCTCCGTGATGACGGAGGTCGAGACGTAGCCTTCGGCGGCCATCACGTCGCGGAGGATCTGCACGAGGCGCGACGCGTCCCCATGATGGCGCGCGACGAGCGCCGTCAGGTCAAGAGGCACGGGCGTCTCGCTCTTGCTGCGACGGAGTTCACGGCTCGGACGTTAGTCGCGAAGCGGAGGCGTTTCAATCGACGCCCGGCGCGCGATCGCGGGTCTCGTCGAGGCCAGAGCGGTCGAGGGTGCTCGCTCCGTCCGGGAGCGCCCGTGGGGGTTCGCGTGCTCTCGCGTGCTTTTGCGACGGGCACGTCGTCGCCGCCGAACGCGCACACGTTGCGCATTGGGGGCGAACGATTGCGCGGCCCCTACGCTTGACTCAGGCAGAGCCACAACGATGTTGACCTGTGTGATCGAGGCCTGAGCGTCATCGACGCACACAGAGGTGCTCTCATGAAGACTCCGCGTCCGTCCCCTAGAGTTCTCTCCGCAGCTACCGTCTTCGCCCTCGCGGGGGCCCTCTCTGTCGCGTCGAGCGCGGGGCCCACGCAGCCGGGGGCTCGGCCCGATCTCGGCAATTCGTCGCGCAGCGGCGGCACCACTCCGCCGGTCGCGCCGTTGACGCCCGCGAAGCTCGACCCCGCCAGGATAGGGGCCCCGAAGGACGTCGGCGCGCCGTCGTACACGCTCACCGCGTACGTGAAGAACGAGATGTTGCCCCCGCAGCCGTGGCCCGCGAACGCCGGCGTTCCTCCGTGGACGACAGAGATGAAGTCCGTCCCCACGGCGGCGGTCGCGGCGGCCAGCAACGCGGCCGCCGCCCAGGCGGCCTCCTCGGCGACCGACCCCTCGGCGGCATGGGTCGGAAAGAAGGGGAGCGGGGTTGGCGTCGAGGCATTCTCCGTAACCACCGGCTCTCCCTGGCCGAGCTGCCTGACGCTCGAGTACATGGCCCACCTGCCGGGTCAGGGCGACACCGGATGGTTCCAAGCGCCGACGCGCGTCGGGACGCTCGGAGCGTCGAAGTTCGTAGAGGGCATCGCGTTCCGGTTGGCGGGAGCGTGCGCCGAGCAATATGCGATCCACTACAACTGCCACCTCAAGGGCCTCGGCGATCAGACGATGATGTCCGCACCCGCGTTCTGCGGCACCCGCGGCCAAGGCCGGCCGCTCGAGGCCTTCGTCCTCTACATCACCCCGTCGACCGTCTCACCGACGGCGCTTGCGAGCGCAGCGCCCGGCAAGAGCACCGTAGACTTCCTCGTCACCCAGCTCGACTTCGCCGTCAGCCCCGACGTCTGGCTCGGGACCAAGGGGCAGGGCATCCAGCTCGCGTCGCTCTCCGTGCGGCCGGGGCCGACCGCCGGCGCAGCGCCTTGGCCCGCCTGCCTGAAGCTGAAGTACATGGGGCACGTGTCGAGGGTTGGTGACACCGGCTGGTACGACGCGCCTTCGTTCATCCAGGGCGGCCTCGAGGGCGTGGCGTTCCAGCTCGATGGCGCGTGCGCCTCGAGCTACGTCGTCGAGTACCAGTGCCACCTGCAGGGCATCGGCGACGTCGCCTTAATGAGCGGCCCATCGTTCTGCGGCACCCGCGGGCAGGGGCGCCGACTCGAAGCCGTCAAGGTGACCGTTCGCAAGAGGTGAGGCCCGCGCGTTGAGGGTCGAGGCCGCGCGCGGCGAGACGAGAAGGGCGGCAAGGCGTTGCCGATTCTGCCTGCTCTGGCGAGCCGCTGCCGCTCGGCGGCCCAAGGCTCCGCTCAAACTTGGACCAAGTTGAACCGACGAGGGTCAGTTCGGCGCGCCCACGAGCTCTTGGAGAGGCGGAATCCGGGGCACGAAGGCTGCATCGACTGAGTCACCCACGGAAAGGGGAGCTCATGGAAAACCCGGCCTTCCACCAACGCCACCACAACCTGGTCGTCCCGCCTATGCGCGAAGACAACCGCCTCGCTCCTCTGAACGAGCGGCAGCTCGCTGGCGTCATCGGTGGCGCCGATCGGATTCGCTCTTCAGGAACGCTCTTCCTGGCGGGGGTGCAGCTCTTCTTGGCAGGCACGCAGTAGCTCGCTCGAACCACCAGGCGCCCGACCTCGCGGAGCGCTCCCGCGCCGCGTGTCTTAGAGCCCGTGCTTTCGCAGCAGGCGGTGCACGTAGCTCCGATCGAGACCCGCCGCGTCAGCGAGGGTCGGGACCTCTCTTCGACCGTGCTTCGCGATGAGTCGCGTGAGGTAGTCGCGCTCGAGCCGATCAATCCACTGCTCCCGCAAGATCTTGAAGGGCACCTCGATGGAAACCGACAGGGTCCCGTCGGCGCTCGCAGGAAGGACTCTCGGCTCGGGCGCGCCGAGGTCGTCGCCGGACCGAGTGATGGCCCAAGCCTTCTCGGGCCCCACGGCGACAACCCGCTCCGCGAAGCTGCGAAGCTCGCGCACGTTGCCCGCCCACGGGCGCGTGAGAAGCGCTGCCACGATGTCTTTTGGCACTTGGACGGCGTGCCCTGCGAGAAAGACGTTGAGCAAGAGGGGGATGTCGTCGGGCCGGTCACGAAGCGGCGCCAGAAAGGCGGGCAGCACCGCGAGGCGAAAGTAGAGATCCTCGCGGAATGCGCCGCGCGCCACCATGCCGCGGAGGTCTTGGTGCGTCGCCGCCACGAAGCGGACATCGATGCGCCGGTGCTCGGCTTCGCCCAAGCGCCGAATCGTCTTGGACTCGAGGACGCGAAGCAGCTTGGGCTGCATCGCGAGGGGAAGCTCACCGATCTCGTCGAGGAACACCGTTCCACCGTCAGCAGCTTCGAGGGCGCCGACGCGGGCGCCAAGCGCGCCCGTGAACGCGCCTTTCGTGTGGCCGAAGAGCTCGCTCTCGAGCAAGGACTCGGGTAGGGCGCCGCAGTCGACGACGATGAAGGGGCCTTGGGCGCGGCGTGACGCTTCGTGCAGCGTGCGCGCCACGAGCTCTTTGCCGGTGCCGGTCTCGCCTTGGACCAAGACCGATGACTCGGTGGTCGCGTAGCTCGAGAGCAACATGAAAAACTCTCGCATCAGCTCGGAGCGCGCCACGAGCGCGCCGAAACGGTAGTCGGGCCACAGCGGGACGTCGCTGACGCTGCCGGTCTCTACGAGGATGCTGGTGGCGCCGAGGCGCAGGGTGCAGCCTGCGGTGACGCGCGCGCGCTCGACCATGACGCCGTCGACCCACGTCCCGTTGGTGCTGCCGAGATCGCGGATCCAGATGTGGCCGTCGCCGCGTCGCTCCAGCTCGGCGTGAAGTCGGGACACGCTGCGATCTTGCAGCGTGAGGGTCGCGTCGGTTGACGTACCCAGGAGCGTGCGCCCTTCGATGCTCTCGCGGTGTGCCCCCGCCTGATCGGTCCACGAGAGCACGAGGGATCGTCGGCGGGACACCAACGCTAGCGGCGGCTGTCGCTGAACCTCGGTCTTGAGGTCGTCGTCCGTGCTCACGCGGCCACGCTACCATTTCTCGCCCAGGGACGGCTCGAGCGGGGCATCGGTTCGCCAACGCCCTCGGAGCTGTGGTTTGACCCGTCCACGACCTCGGGACCAGCGTCCAACGAGGGGAGGACTGTCGTCCGCGACGCGCGCTTCGGCGTCGCCGCCGCCGCAAAAAGACGCGCCGTTGGGCCCGGTCTTCATCGGCACGCGACATGCTTCGGAGACTCGGCTGGGCCCGTCGAAAGGATGCCGCCACATGAACAATGTCAACAACACGCTTGTCGACTTGACTGACCTTGAGCTCGCGGAGGTGACGGGAGGCGAAGACGGCGGCTGCGGCGCTGGTGACTGCGGCGATGCGTCGCCCGCGTCCGACGGTGCCGGCGTACAAGGGTTCTGTGAGGGGCTCATCAGCAGTCTCGGCCTTGGGCTCAGCGCCGCAGGCGGGAAGGGCGGCGTCGCGGGCATGGTGATGGGGCTTGCCGGCGGTGTACTCGGTACCGCCGGCGTCAACGCTGCGGCCGTCGCCGGTTGCGTGGCCGTGGTCAACGGCCTCTTCAGCGACGCGGGGAGCGCCGTCGGAGGCGGCGTTGCGGACGGGGGGGCTGATGGTGGCTACGACGGCTACGGCGGGAACGGCACCGCCTGAGCTGTCCGAGGTCGAGGCGTCCTTCGCCTTTGACGCGCTGGCCACTCCACGCTCGCCGAGTCGATCCGCGAAGACTTCCTGGCGGGGGCGCCACTCTTCTTGGGCCACGGTACGCGCCAGGATGGCGACGGCTTCTAAGGTTTGAACGCGTCGAGGAGACGGTCGCAGTCGAGCAGCGGACGCCCCGCGGGATTCCGGTAGGGCGACGCGCACGTGCCGAGCATCAGCGCCAGGTCATGATGAAAGAGGCCGATGTTTGGCGCGTGGTACGCGTACGCGCCGTCGGGCACCGACGGGTCAAAGAGGTTGAACGTGGCGAAGTGCTTCGGATCACGCATCCCGACGTAGGCCTCGTGCAGCCGGGCGTGGAGGAAACGGATCTCGTCCGAGCGCAGGGGAACGCCGACGCTTGCCGCGTAGATCATGAACCCCGCAGCCTCGATCGGCAGAAAGCCGTTGATGGGGGTGCTCGCGTTCGTGAAGTCTAATGACACCCGGTCACCAAGCCCCTTGAGCAGGTCGAGGCCGACCGTGGTGGCGAGCCTTCGATGGGCGCCAAGGACCGCTGCGGCATGGTGGGACCGCTGGATCTGTCGCGCGTCGTCTTTGAGGAACGGCCAGGTCGTGCTCTCGAGCGGGATCAAGCCGGTTCCGCAGTCGAGGTTTCCTGGGCCGCTCGCGTGTGCCAATCGCACGGCCATCTTGCTCGGGCACTCGGCCGCCGAATAGTGAGCGAGCTGGGCGTCCGGCACGTAGACATTGCCCGCCGCGTCCCGCGTCGGAATAACGAAGTTGCGCGAGTCGACCTCGGCGGCCCAGGCGGCGTAGAGGGAGTCGAGCTGCTTTACGTCGGCCTGTGCAGCGGGCTCGAGGATGGGCGCACATGCCTGGACCTGCGCGGCAGCGCGAAGCATGTGCCCGATGTCATCCTTCGATCGACGGTTCATCACGTAGATGTCCCCGAGCGTCGGGTTGTTCGGGTGGTGAATGAACTGAGACATCTCCCAGTGATCGAGGCCGGGACGGCACTGGCTTCTGTCGATGAAGAGAGAGCGCCCGCCTTCGTTGGACGTCACCGAGGGCGGGTAGAACGAGCGGGAGAGCATGCGCGGGCTGGTGTCGCCGTAGGCGCGCTCCATCGCGACAGCCCACGCCGACATGCCGCGCGCCATCCGCCTCACGAGGTCGGCGGTCTTGGGTTCACCCCAAAGGAGATGCGCGTAACAGGCGCCCTCGATGTACGGCGACGACGGGATGCCAGAGTTGTGGGACCCGTGGTTCGGGTGTTGGTAGGTGACCGTGCCAGACGCCTTCGTGACGTTGACGGTGCCGTACCAATACGTGCCCCACCAGTAGCCGCCGTTCGGATCGGTCTTGGGCCATCCGTGGACCCGCTCGTCGAGAAAATCGAAATAGCGAGTCTCCTTGAGGAGCGTGATGAGCTCGTCGGTGGCCGCCTGCAGCTGGGCGACGGTGAGGGGAGTGCCCTTGTCCGCGCGCTGGTAGCTCACCGGCAAGATGCTCGGAGGAAGCCGCGGCGCGCCAGCATCCGAAGCTCCGCCGTCGCTCGCGTCCGGAGCGCTCGGTGCGGTCACTCCGCCCGAGTCGACCGCTTCCGGCCCGGGACGGCGGCCAGCGTCTTCGCTGAGGCCAGCCGGCTCAGGGGCGCCTCCCGTCGCTGCTGGGCCGCACGCGGCGATTGCGCAGAGCAGCACGGCAACGCGACGAGGGGCGTGGCCAGAGGTGCGGCCGGAGGCGCGACAGCATCGATCGTGCGTCCTGTCCGTCATTGGCCTGGCTGATAGCAGACTTCGAACCGACCGCCCCGGGGCTCCCCGATTAACTCCCGGTTCGGCTGCCTCGCGTCTCGCGAAGTGGCCCCGCGTCCCCGCGACGCGCGTTCGGCAAAGCACCCTCGCCGATGGGAGCCCGACGGCCGATCATGTTATGGCGCTAGGCGATGCGGAGATGGCTCCGGCACTGGCCCCACCTGCGAGCCACCTTTGTGGCGTTCCACGTGCTCGCCGTGCTCGTGCTCTCGCTCCCGCACCCGGCGAGCCTGAAGCGGGCGAGCGACTGGCAGAGGCCGCAGGTCCAAGCGCGCTTCGCGCGGCTCTCCGGCGCGCTCCGTGGCCTCGGCATGACCCTCGAGGACGGCGCCTTGCAGCGGGCGACGTGGTCCGCGGCCCAGAGCTACCTTCGCGTGCGGGGAGCGTTGGCGTCCGCGTTCGAGCCGTACGCGCGCGCGGCCGGCTTCGGCCAGGGGTGGAGCCTTTTCTTGAGCAGCGGCCGCGAAGTGTCCCGCGTGCACATCGAGCTCGAGCGCAACGGACGCTTCGAGCCGCTCTTCGTGCGCGGCTCGCGCGAGCACCGGTGGCTCTCGCGCGAGCTCGACGGGGACCGAATGCGCAAGCTCTTCGGCTACGCGATCCGAGGGCACGACGACGCCTGGAACGCGTTCGCGCGATGGGCAGCGCGGCGAGCGGCACACGAGTTCAAGGACGCCACGGCGCTGCGTGTACGCACCTTCGTCTACGACGTACCGCCCCCGCATCGTCCACGTGACCTGGCTCCTGACGGACCGCCACCGGTCGGCGAGCTTCGTCGCGAGATCGTTGTCCCGCTGGGGCCAATCCGATGACGACCGGCATGACGACCGGCATGACGACCGGCCTGACGGCGCGTGACGGCCGCGTGACGACCGCGTGACGGCCCCCTGGCGCATGCGATGGGGCCGCCGCTGGCGCGCGTGGGTCGCGCTCTGTGATCGACGCGAGCCGGCGCTCGCACTCGCGCTCTTCCGCATCGCGGTGGGCACGGTGCTCGCTGGGACGCTGCTTTCGGTGGTGTTCGACGGGACCGTCGTGGCCCTTTGGGTCGACGCCGCCCATGGCGGCATCTTCCCGTCGCCGCGACGCACGGTCCTGGTCGACCTCCTCGGCGGGCCGACGCCGCCGGTCGTTTGGGGCCTTGTGTGGACCGCCGTTGTCGGCGGCATCGGCACGGCGATCGGCGCCTTCGGGCGGCTCTCACCGCTCATCGCGGTGCAGGCCTACGCCGCGCTTTACCCGACCAGCATCAACGCGAGCAGCGATTGGTTGATCGCGAACGGTCTTTGGCTCCTCGTGCTGGCCGACGCGACGGCGACGCTCTCGCTCGACGCCAAGCTGCGTCACGGGCGCTTTGTTCGCGACGACGTCACCGTGATGGCGTGGCCGCGCTACCTCGCCATCTTCCAGCTCGTGTGCGTCTACGCCTTCGCTGGCTTCGAGAAGATCGGCGAGGGCTGGACGTTCGCCGAAGGCTACACGGCCATCTACAACGTGCTGCAGCGCCCCGACCGGGCGCGGTTCGAGCTCGACTTCCTTCCGAGCGTTTATCCCGTCACGCAAGCCATGACCTTCGTCAGCGTCTACTGGGAGATGTCCGCGCCGCTCTTGCTGCTCTTCTACTACTACCGGGCCACGTCTGAGTCTGAGCAAGAGGGTGGCCGTGGCCGGCTCCGGAGCTTTGTTCTTCGCCACGACGTGCGGCTGTGGTTCCTGGCCTTCGGCGTCCTCTTTCACCTGGGCATCGCGGCCACGCTCCACGTCGGGCCCTTCTCGTACATCGCGCTGTCGTTCTACTTCTGCTTTCTTCACCCCGACGAGCTGCGCGCGCTGTGGCGTCGTGCCTTGCGGCGATTCCCGAGCGCGCCCCGCGGGGCGACAGGCTAGAGCGAGTTCGCAAACACGGGACGCCGAAGTCGGGCTCGCAAAGGCTGGGCAAGCAAGCTCTCGTCTAGCGCTCCGTGGGCAGCTTCGCCTCGTTCCACGCGAGCATGCCGCCCACCATGTTCATGACGCGCGCGAAGCCCGCCTGCGCGAGCTCCGCCGCGGCGCGGCCGGAGCGGCCCCCGGAGCGGCAAATTACGACGACGTCATCGTCTTTCGACCACGACTTGGCCGTAGCGCCTACCGTCGCCAAGGGCACGAGCTCCGCGCCCTTCACGTGGCCAAGCTCGCCGGTGAACTCGTGGGGTTCGCGCACGTCGACAAGCCGTGTTTGGCCCCTGTCTTCGGCCACGGCGGCGGGGCTGACTTCGCGAAAGCCCATCGGGTGGGCGGAGCAGCGATCGAAGAGCTTCATGGCGCCTAGCCTCCCACGACTAGGCCTTCGTCACTAGTCGTCACCGGCCGAGTTCCCGCCTCGGGCCGAGGACTCACCCCGCGTGGATGGCGCCTGCTGCAGCGCCCGCCTCAAGGCGCGTCAGACGTGCTCCGCGCGCGACGTCGCTCCACCAGCACACCCACGAAGGTCGCGAAAAGCGCGAGTCCCAGCGCGGCCTGCATGAGCTCCTTCTTACTCATCGCCGCGCCAAGCGCTGGCGGCACCTGTTGGGTGAGCATGAACGCGGCCATCGCCAAGACGAACCAGCCGAAGGCCCTCCGAAGCCGCTCCGGTGACACGCGCGATGCCAAGGCTCCGCCGATGAAGCTGCCGCCGACGGCGGCGGCCGTCACGATGCCCGCGACGGTCCAGTCGAGGCGCGCGTGCGAGAGGTGGCCGGCGAGCGCGGCGAAGGAGTTCATGGCGATGACAAGGAGCGAAGTGCCGACGGCGACTTCCATGGGAAGCCCTCCGAGCAGCACGAGCGCGGGCACCACCAAGAAGCCGCCGCCGGCGCCCACGAGGCCCGTGACCGCGCCCACCAGGACGCCGCGCAGGAGAACCGGTCCCGCGGAGGTGGACGCGCCGGCCGCTGGCTTTCGCCGTCCGCGGAGCATCGCGAGCGAGGTAACCAGCATCATGAGGCCGAAGGCCCCGAGGAGCAGCGGCCCCGGCAAGCGATGGGCGAGCTTCCCGCCGCCGTAGGCGCCGACCATGCTCGCGGGGCCGAAGAGGAGCGCCGTGCGGAGGCTTATGCGACCGGCGCGCGCGTGTCCCACGCTCGCGGCGAGGGCCGTGACACCGACGACGAAGAGCGATGTCGCGACCGCCTCGTGTGCCTTGAGGTCGAGCACGTAGACGAGGATCGGCACCGTCAGGATCGAGCCACCGCCGCCGAGGAGACCGAGCGCGACGCCGATGAGAACCGCGAGAAGTGCTGCGTAGAGGAGCATGGGGGGAATGGCGCGCGGGTCAGTTCGGCACCGCGGCGCTCGTGGGGCCCTCGCCTCTCACCCGAAGGCCAGCATCTTATCGATGGGCAGGCGCGCCTTCTCCAACAGCTCCGGCGCCATCTCGAGGCGAGGCTCAAGGTCCCGCAGGCACAGGTAGAGCTTCTCGAGCGTGTTCTTCTTCATGAAGGGGCACTCGTTGCATGCGCAGTTCGCCTCCGGCGGCGCCGCGATGAAGACCTTGTCGGGGGCGGCCTTCTGCATTTGATGCAAGATCCCCGCTTCCGTCACGACGATGAACTCCTTCTTCGGGCTCGCCACGGCGAACTTCAAGATGGCCGTCGTCGACCCGATGAAGTCGGCGTGACGCAAGATGTGCTCTTCGCACTCGGGGTGCGCCAACACGAGCGCGTCTTGATGACGAGTCTTCAGCCCCACGAGCTTCTTCTCGCTGAAGGTTTCGTGCACAATGCAGCTACCCTGCCAAAGGCGCATGGGGCGGTCGAGCTTCTTCGCGAGGTAGGCGCCGAGGTTCTTGTCGGGCGCGAAGAGGATCTCCTGGTCTCGCGGGATCGACGAAACGATGCGCTCCGCATTCGACGACGTCACGATGTAGTCGGAGAGCGCTTTCACCTCGGCGGAGCAGTTGATGTACGACATCACGATGGCGCCGGGATGCGCCGCCTTCCACGCCGCGAACTTGTCCGGCGGGCACCCGTCGGCGAGCGAGCAGCTCGCCGTGAGGTCCGGCAAGACGACGATCTTGTCGGGGTTCAGGATCTTCGCCGTCTCGGCCATGAAATGGACGCCGGCGAAACAGATCACGTCGGCTGTGGTCTTCGCCGCGGCTTGCGCCAGCTGCAGCGAGTCGCCGATGACGTCGGCCAGGTCTTGAATCTCCGAGTCTTGGTAGTAGTGCGCCAAGAGGACGGCGTTTCGCGCCTTCTTCAGCTTCTTGATCTCCTCTTCGAGATCCAGGCTCGGGTCGATGGGGGCGGGCGCGCCAGCGAGCGGAAGCGACATGCGCCGAATGTAGCGCCAATCGCGCCAGCGAGGAGGGGCGCTGCCAGGTTTCGCGCGGGCTCTCGCGTCAGGGGAGGCGGCTATTCGGGCCGCCGCGTTGGCGGCGGGTCTTCCGTGCCGCTGGGCTTCGGCGTCGCGGCTTCGGCGATGAGGCGCGACGCGATGTGCGGTCCCAGCGCGTCGGTCATGAGGCGTTTGACGAAGTCATGCACCTTGGTCCGCGCGGCGTCGTCTTCGAACAAGAAGCGGATGCCCATGCCCGGCGGGTGCTCCTCTTTGGCGGCCTCCTCCGGCACGACCCACATGACCTCCCCACGGAGCTTGAGCTGGCCCTCCGCCGACGGGAACGAGAGCACGAAGACGAACTCGGTCCCCACGTCGAGCGGCTTGGTCGTTCGGATGAACGTCCCGCCCTTCGAGATGTTCTTCGTGTAGTCCGCGAAGAAGGTGTTCAGGCGCTTGTAATCGACGCGAAGCGTGATGCTCGCTCGGTCAGCGGCGCGCCGATCGCTCGCGCTTTGGTCCGAAAGACCTTCCGACATCACGGTGGAGCCTACCAGCTCGCTTGCGCGGACCGGGAGCGCATTCCGTGCTTCGGCTCCGCGGCGATGGCGACCCGGGAAGAGGGGGTAAGTCGCGCCAACGAGCCGATTTACGGCCCGCCCTGGGGCTTTTTGGGTTCCTTGTTCGCAAGGCCCAGGGCTCGGGCTAGACTACCGGGAACGGAAGATGCTGCCCGGGACCGTCCTTCGGGACAAGTACGAGCTCGTGGCCTCAATCGGCCGAGGGGGCATGGGAGAAGTCTTCCATGCTGTGCACCTTCCATCCGGCACAGACGTGGCCGTGAAGGTCGTCAACCGCGAGATCGTCGACGACACGATGATGGCGCGTCTTGAGCGCGAGGCCGCGGCGGCGACGCGCATCCAGAGCCCCTACGTGCCGCGCTTGCTCGACGTCGACCGACTCGAGTCGGGCGAGCTGTTCCTCGTGATGGAGCTGCTCACCGGCGAGACCCTCTCGGAGCGGCTCAAGCGCGGCGGCGTGCTGTCCTGGGAAGAGGTTTACCACATCGGTGACAACGTCCTTCGTGGCCTCATCGACGCGCACGACGCCGGCGTGGTGCACCGCGACCTCAAGCCCGGCAACATCTTCATCGAACACCTCGACGGCGGCCTCGCCCGCGCCCGGATTCTCGACTTCTGCGTCTGCAAGCTCGACGAGCACGACCCGAAGAAGCTCACGGTCACCGGCGAGTCGGTCGGCACCATCGCGTACATGGCGCCGGAGCAGATCCGCGGCGCGTCGAAGGTCGACGAGCGAGCCGACCTCTACTCCTTTGCGATGATCGTCTACGAGGCCGTGTGCGGGCGCATCCCGTACGAAGCGCAGGGGCAAATGGCCCTTCTTGCGGTGAAGCTCGAGCGGCCGGCGCGCGCCATGAAGGGCTTGAACCTGGTGCCCGTGCCTTCGGGGCTCGACTCGCTCCTCGTCAAGGCGCTGTCGCGCCGACCCACGGAGCGACCGGCCAACGGTCGCGAGATGCTCCGGGCGTGGCAAGGTCTCGGCGGAGCCACGTCGCAGCCCGTCGTGCCCGTGCCGCCAGCGGTTCCGACGTCCCCGTCGTCGCCGCCCACGCAAGTCGTCGTCACCTCCGGCGCGACGCCGTCGATGCCGCCCGAAGAAGACCGACCGCGCCGGCCGTACCTGGCCATCGGCGCTGGCGTGGCCCTCGCGGGCCTCATCCTCGTGACGGCGCTCTCGCGGCGCGGCTCCGCGCAGGTCGCGGAGGACGTGCCCGCGGCAGAAGCCAAGCCCGCGGCGCTCGCGCCCGAGTCGCCGAGCGCTCCCGAGCCGGCGGCCCCTCTGCCGGTTCAGACCGGCCCCGTCGCCGCGCCGTCGGCCCCGATGGCGCCCACCACTGCGCCGGTCGCACCGTTCGTCGAGGTGGCTCCCGTCGCCCCGCCCGTCGCCCCGAGCTCGCAGCCCGTCGAAGCACGACCGCCGCAAGTGACGCCGAGTGTCGAGGTCGAGCTCGACGAGCGGAATGCGAGGCGGGGCCCCAAGACGCCGGCCACGCCGCGACCAACGCCGGCGGCACCGCCACTCAAAACGGCGCCGGAAATCCGCGCGTCCGCCAAACCGCCGACGCCGCCGCCAGTGTCTACGCCTCCCAAAGGCAAGGGCCCAACGCTCGTCGAGCAGCCCCGCTACTAAGGACGAAAAGTCGTGCGCAAGCTCTCCCGGTGGACCGCGGCGTCGCTCGCCATCTTGCTCTTCGCCTCGTCGCCCTCGGCCCTCGCCGGCGACGAGGGTCGCGATCAATCGCGGGCCGCCTTTCGTCGCGGTGTGACGGCGGCCAAAGAGAACAACTACGTCGCGGCGCGGGAGGCCTTCGTCGAGGCCTACCGGCTCTTTCCGCACCCGAGCATCTTGCTCAACCTCGGCATCGCTCGCGCGAGGACTGGCGAGCTCGTCGACGCGGAGCAAGATCTCGTTCGGTTCATCGCCGACGACGGTGGAGCGACCGCCGACGAGGTGAAGAGCGCGCAGAAGACGCTGACGGAGGTTCGCGAGAAGCTCGGCACGTTGGCCCTCGAGGTGAAGCCCGCGGGGGCGCGCGCGACGCTCGACGGAAAATCCATCGCGCTGCTCGTCGCGCGCCCCACGCTCGTTCGAGCCGCGCCGGGGCCTCACAAGCTGCGCGTCGAAGCCGACGATCACGAACCGACCGAGCAAGCCGTCGAGGTCGTCTCGCGCATCGAAACGCCGATCTCCGTGGAGCTCGTGGCCCACGCCAAGCCGCAAGATCCGTCGGCGTCGACGGGCGGCATCAACCGCTCCACCTTGGGCTTTGGCCTCCTCGGCGGGTCGGTGCTCCTCGCCGGTGCGGGGACGTTCCTCGGGCTTCGCGCCATGGCGCTCGCCGACACGTACAACAACGTTCAAGATCCGCAGCAGCCGAGCACGAAGACCACCGGCGTTCTCTACCGGACCTTCGCCGACGTCGCCTTCGTGGGTGCCGTCGCCTGCGGCGCTGCGGGCGCGTATTTCTTGCTCGTCAAGCCGAAGCCGGCCGGCGCGCAAGCGGGCCTCGTCATCTCGCCTCAGCAAGCGAGCTTCGTCGGCGCCTTTTAGGTGCGGCGAATCGAGCGCTACTTCGTGCAAAGCCTCGGCAGGCACGACCAGCGCTGCGTGTCCGCCGCGAAGAGGCAGGTGAAGCCCTCGCCGCAATCGACGTCGTCGACGCACGCGTCGCTCTTCGTGTGACAGAAGTAGCCGAACGACCCGGGCGGGACGTTGGACCGGCAGTTGTCCCAGAGCGAGGCCCCTGACGGCGAGCAATAGCCGCCGCCACCCCCGCAGTCGCCATCGGTGACGCAGTTGCCGCGAAAACACGTGTTTGCGCCCCGTCGGGTCTCGTTGCGGCAGTCGCAGACACCCGCGCCGCAGTCTCCGTCGGCGCTGCACTCGTCGTAGGAGCAGACGGCGGAGAACGTGGGACCGTAGGTGCAGCGGCCGTTCTTCCCGGCGGTGCAGTCCGCGTCGGCCTTGCAGTCGCCGGGCGCGCCGGGGGGCGTGCCTGCCGGTCGCGGCGCGGTGCAAGGCGCGGCAGCGGTGCGGTGGACCGTGGGGACCTTCTGCGCGGCCGAATCAGCGGACGTGCCGCCGTCGCCGGCGTCAGCGTTCGGCGCGACGACCGACCCGCCGGAGCAGTGTGCTGAGCCAAGGATGCAAGCGAGCGCGAAGAGGACGCGGGTCATGTCCGACTCATAGCATCGCCCGCTCCGCGCGGCAGCGCATGCGTCGACGCCGCCCCCATCGCGCGAAGGCTCGGCCTCGCGTCAGAGCGACTTGCCACGCTGGCCTTCGACCTAAAGGGCTCAGCCCACGACGTGAACGCGAATCGTGTTCGTCGAGCCGCTCACGCCAATGGGAGAGCCGAAGACGATGACGATCCGCTCGCCGGGGGAGGCGAGTCCGCTCCCCAGCAAATCTCCGTTGGCCCAATTGACGAGGCCGTCGATGTCTTGGAGCGGCGGCATCTCGCGCGGCAGCACGTTCCAGTAGAGCGCCATCCGGCGGCGCGTTCGCTGCATCTGCGAGTAGGCGATGACGGGCACCGGGCTCCGCGCCAAGCTCACGTGCAGGGCGCTCGAGCCGCTCTGCGTGAAGGCGACGAGGAACTTGGCGCCGATGTCGCGCGCCGAGTTGCACGCGCCGCGCGCCACGGCTTCCGGGATGCCCGTCGCGCGGCCCGCGGCGTAGGGCGGGTTGTGATCGAAGAAGGTGCTCTGCTCCGCCTCGAGGGCGATGCGGCTCATCATCGACGTGGCGAGCACCGGGTGCTCGCCGGAGGCCGTTTCGCCCGAGAGCATGACGGCGTCGGTGCCGCCGAAGACGGCGTTGGCGACGTCGCTGGCCTCGGCGCGCGTCGGGCGCGTCGCCTGGGTCATCGATTGGAGCATCTCGGTGGCGACGATCACGGGGCGGCGCACGCGGCGCGCCACGCCGATGATCTGCCGCTGAATGACCGGCACGCGCTCCGGCGGGAACTCGACGCCGAGATCGCCCCGCGCAACCATGACGGCGTCGCTCGCGAGGACGATGCTCTCGAGGTTCTCGATGGCGTCGGGCGTCTCGATCTTCGCGACGATGGGCGTGGGCTGCCCCCACTCCTCGGCGATCTCGCGCACGAGCTTCACGTCTTCGGCCCGCCGCACGAACGACAGCGCGATGTAGTCCATGCCCTGCGACAGGCCGAAGATCAGATCTTCCTTGTCCTTGTCGGTGAGGGGCCCGATGCGCATCGTTCGCGTCGGCAGGTGCACGCCGACGTTGTTTCGCATGCCGCCGCCCTGCTCCACCTTCCCCTGAATGGCGTCGCCCACGACGGAGAGCACGCGGACGTGCACCTTGCCGTCGTCGAACATGACGCGATCGCCCACGCGGACGTCGGCGGCGAGTCCTTCGTATTGGATCGGGATTTCACGCTCCGAGGTCGTCTTGTCGCCTTCCACGAGCGTGACGTCGGTGCCATCGACGAGCTCGAAGGGCGCGGGGAAGCGCCCCGTGCGGATCTTCGGTCCGCAGAGATCTTGCAGCGCCGCGACGGCCTTCTTGGCCTTCTTGCTGGCGTCGCGGAGGCGCGTCAGGCGGGCCGCGTGATCGGCGTGGCTGCCGTGCGAGAAATTGAAGCGCGCGACGTCGAGCCCGGCTTCAAGCATCTTGCCTAAGACTTCGGGCTCGTCGCACGCGGGGCCGAGCGTGCAAACGATCTTGGCGCGGCGGAATTGCATCGGCGACAACGATGCCACAGTTCACGATGCCCGGCGTCGCCAAATGGGCGCTCGTTTCCGCAGCGGACCCCCTGCACGTGACGCGGGGGCGCGCTATAACGCTCGCCGTGGCGACGCATCGAAACGAAGGTGGGCGAGGCGAGGGCGAGGGGACTGAGCAGAGCCTCCTCGCTTCGGCTCCCTTGGAGGAGCTGGCGGCGCGCTTCGGAACGCCGCTCTACGTCTACGATCTCGACGCCATCGAGCGCGAAGCGCGGGAGCTCGACGCGGCGTTCGCGGGCGAGCCGCACCTCGTGGCCTACGCCATCAAGGCCAACAGCGCCGGTCCCATCGTGAGGCGGCTGGCGGCCGCCGGTTGCGGCGCCGACGTCGTCAGCGGCGGCGAGCTCGAGGTCGCCCTCGCGAGCGGCGTCTTGCCCGAGCGCATCCTTTACAACGGCGTCGCCAAACTCGACGACGAGCTCCGCCGCGCCATCACCGTCTCCGAGCACGGCATCGGTTCGATTCACATGGAGAGCGTCGAGGAGATCGACCGCGTCGCGGCCATCGCGCGCAGCCTCGGTCGCAAGGCCCGCGTGGGCCTGCGCATCAACCCCGAGATCGACGACCTCGGCACCCACGACGCCATCGCCACGGGCCACGACGAGGCGAAGTTCGGCGTCGCCTTGGCGGACGTGGGCCTCGCCCTCGATCGCATTCGCAAAGAGCCGTCGCTCGATCTTGGCGGCCTCACGGTCCACGTCGGCTCGCAGTTCACGAGCACCGACGACTACCGTCGCGGCGCGGCGAAGCTCTTCGCCATCGCGCGCGAGGTGCCGGAGCGATCGTCGTTCCGCTTCCTCGACACCGGTGGTGGCTTCGGCATCGACTATGGAGAAGGTTGCGACGCTCGCCCCAAAGACTTCGTGCGCGCCGCGCAAGAGGAGCAGCGAGCGGCGGGCCTCGCGGGCATTCGTCTCGTGGTGGAGCCGGGGCGCCGCTTGGTGGCGTCTTACGGCGTCCTCGTCGCGCGCGTCGTGCAGCGAAAGAAGGCGACGCCGCTACCTTGGGTCTTCGTCGACGCGGGCATGAACGACCTCCTCCGGCCTGCGCTCTACCAAGCGCGGCATCGGGTCGTGGCGCTGGGCGCGAGCTCGCGGCCGAAGAGCGCCGTCCGCGTCGCCGGTCCCGTCTGCGAGAGCTCCGACGACTTCGGCGCCTTCGAGCTTCCCGACGACGCGACGCTGGTGGCGTTCCTCGATGCGGGCGCTTACGGCTTTACGATGGCGAGCCAGTACAACGGCCGCGCGCTCCCCGCCGAAGTGTTCCTCTCGCGCGCCGCCGAGCCGCTCGTCCACGGCCGCGCCGAGGTCGCGGCGTGGGTGCGCGGTCGCGTCGGCGAAGCGGCGCCCAAGAACGGCGCGTGACACGGGGAAAGCCTGCCGCGGAGGGCCGTCGTGCGGCCCACGAGAAGGGACGCCCGGGGGGCGTCTTGTGTGCTATGCATCCCTCCGAGTTTGGCGGATCGGTACGCGCCCCCCGTCATCGAAAGCCGCGGCGCCCAAGAATTTCGCCAACCCATGAAGACTGCCATCGACACGACGCCGGATGCGGCGCGCAGCTACCTCGATCAGATCGGCCGCCTTGGCCTCCTGACGCGAGAGGGCGAAGTTTCCATCGCCAAGCGCATTGAGCTCGGCGAACAAGCGGTGCTCCGCGCCGTCGCCGCCACGAGCGACGGCGCGAGCGAGATCGCCCTTCTCGCCGAGCGATTGAAGAGCGGCAAGCTCAGGACGCGCGACCTCGTGCGCGGTGGCGGCGTCGAGGACGACGAGTCTTGGGAAGAGACGGAGCGCAAACGCGTGCTTCGCCTCATGACCGTCGTCGCCAAGCTGACCGACGGCGGCCGCGCTTCCTTGAAGAAGCGCCCCGAGGTCGTCGAAGCGCTCGTCTCGATGCGCCTCAACCCGCGCACCATCGAGGCCTTGGCTCGGCGACTCGGCGACTCGGAAGAGCGCCTTCGCGCGGGCGCCACTTCGCGTCGCGAGTCGACGCGCGCTCGCGTCGCTGGCGTCGCCATCGAAGACGCCGTTCAGCTCGCCGCGGCCGCGCGCGCCGAGCTCGTGCAGGCGAACTTGCGGCTCGTGGTCTCGATCGCGAAGCGCTACGTCAACCGCGGCCTCCAGATGGTGGACCTCATTCAAGAGGGCAACATCGGCCTCATGCGCGCCGTCGAGAAGTTCGAATACCGACGCGGGTACAAGTTCAGCACGTACGCCACGTGGTGGATCCGGCAAGCCATCTCGCGCGCCATCGCCGAGCAGGCGCACACCATTCGCCTCCCGGTCCACGTCTTTGAGCTCGTCGGCAAGGTGCGCCGCGCCACGCAGCTCTTGGTGCAGGAGCTCGGCCGCGAGCCGACGGCCGACGAGATCGCCGACAAGCTCGAGATTCGCTCCGGCCACGTGCAGCGCGCCATCCGCGCGATGCGTCAGCCCATCAGCCTCGAGACGCCCATCGGCGAAGACGAAGGCGCGACGCTCGGCGACATGGTCGAAGATCGCGGCTCTCCCTCGCCGCTCGAGCTGGCGGCGCACTCGCGCCTCTCGAAGGAGACGGAGCTGATGCTGGCGACCTTGACGCCGCGCGAGGCGATGATCCTCCGCATGCGCTTTGGCGTTGGTCAGAAAGATGAGCACACGCTCGAAGAAGTCGGCCAGCGCTTCGGTGTCACGCGCGAGCGCATTCGCCAGATCGAGGCGAAGGCCCTGGGCCGCTTGCGGCAGCGCGGCCGCGCGAACCACCTGAAGGCGTTCATCGAAGCGTGAGCCACAAGACGACGAAACGGTAACGAGCAGCGTCGAGGGAACGGCCCTCGCTGGTATCGGGCCAGAGGCACCCGGAGAAGACGGAGCGCAACCCAGTGAACCACTACCGAAGGAACAATGAGGCGACGCAACGCATCGCGGAACGTCGCCGTCGCGAAGACGAGGCCCCGCGCCTCATCGCCGAATGCCCCACCTTGGCGACGCTGCGCCTCGAGCTCCACGAGCAGAGCGGCGGCAGCCCCGTCGCGGAGCCGGGACACGTGCGGCGCATCGTCGTGGCGCACGCCCCCGCGCTCTTCGATTTGCCCTGCGGCGATCCGCGCTGCAAAGACGGCGGCCACGACATGACACGCCTCGTCCTAGACGGCCTTCGTCACAAGGAAGAGCGCTTCGAGGGCGAAGACGCCTGCAACGGCTCCACGGGAACCGGCCGCTGCTCGCGGTCGATCCACATGATCGCCATCGCGACGTACAACGCAGCGCCAAGCGCGACGTAGCGAGAAGGCGATTTGGCGCAAAGCGGCCGAGCGCCCCTAAGCGGTTGCGCGCTGTTCGGCGGTTGCGGCACGGGTTGCCATGGCAAAGCCGATGGCACGGGTTGCCCGTAGCGCACCGATCCGAAGTGGCAAAACGGTGATTTAGGGGTCCCTCGCGGAAACTAAGGTCTCCCGGCCGCGCACAAGGGTCATTCGGGCGCGCATAAGGTCTCCCCCGCGCGCGCGAAGGGGGCACGCGCGCGCAAGAGACCATCCAACGCGCGACAAGAGGGTCACCGCGGCGCGCGATCGAGCATGCGCCACGCGGAATTGACCATGCCATGGTGGGCAGCGAGCTTGCGCTGACGCGCGGAGGGCATCGCGTTCGCGTTTGCGAGTCCGCGCGCCGGACAACAAGGTCGCGAGGCGCCGATCGCCGACGCAGCGGCGACGGAGCGGGGCTCCATTGAAGGAGGGAACGATGGAAGGGAGGGGAGGAGGGGGACGCGGGAGGGGGGAGGCGCTCAGCATTGCCCGTGCCAGCGTTGGCGGTGACCAAGCACGTCGCCGCCGCCGCCCTCAATTGGTCGAACGTCGGCTTCTGGAAGTTGCAGTCCTTCGGTGGGCCGCCATCAGCGATGACGCAGCAGGCACCGCGGTAGATCTCGCCCAGGTCCGCGATCTCCGTCTTGTCGAGTCCCAGATTCACCGCAACGAAGAAGTTGAGCCAATCCCATTCGACACCCGCACCCGCCGCGCCGGCGCCGCTGTCGGCGCACTTGTTGTCGAGCCACTTCACGGGGCCGTCGCAGGAGCGCGGGACGGGGATGGGATCGGTCGAGGTGTTGCCGCCACCGAGGTCGTTGATGGCTTCCTTGTAGTAGACGAACGTGCACCCGCCGGTGGCTTGTGAGAGGTCGTTCCAAAGCCGGCTCGCCGTGAAGTGACCGTAGCCCTCCGCCTGCGCGGCGGAGGTTGCTTGTTTCGACGTCGGGCAGTGACGCTTCACTTCGCCGAGCGTACCAGTCGGAAACCGAGCCCCGGAGAGCGCACATGCCGCGCAGCTTGATCCCTATAGCCCGATCGCTGCATGACTGGGTATGCCGAGGTGAAGCCGCCGCGCGTGACGGCCGCGAGGGCCGTGGCGAGCGCGGCCCGCTCGAGTGTCGCACCGGGGTCTGTGCGAGGCTGCGTTCGGTAGGAGTCGCCGTGGAAGGCGTCGTTCTGCCACTCGCCTGCGTTGCCGGCCATGTCGTAGAGGCCCCACCTGTTGGGCGCACGCGTCGCAACGGGGCGAGTCGAGTAAGTGTCGAGCCCTCCGAGCCAGACCCGCGTGTTCCAGCAGTACCAAGCGATGGTGTTGAGCGTCGGGTCTTCGGCGCAGCGACTCGAATCACCAGACAGCGAAAGGTCACCTGCGTAAGTGCTGCTGCGCGTGCCCGCCCGCGCCGCGTACTCCCATTCGGCTTCGGTGGGCAGCCGGTAGCCGTCGCAGTCGTAGAGGCTTTGGCCCGTCTGTTGCGCCTCCTCGCAGACCATGCCGCTCGCCAGGTCGCCGATGCAGCGGTCGAGGACGTAGCACCGCGGTAAACCCTTCGCGTCAGAGAGCTTGTTTGCGAAGGCCAGCGCCTCAAACCAGGTCATGTTGCCGACGGGGCAATCGGAGCTTGTCCCATCGCGCACCTGCCCTTCGACCCGACTTGGGTTTTGCACGCCGAGGCTCGTCCACTTGGCCTGCGTCACCTCGGTCTGCTGGATCCAGAAGTCGTGGGTCAGCGTGGTCTCGGTCTCCGGCTCGCTGTCACGACCACGGCCCCATTCGCACTCGGGAGAGCCACGCACGTAGCAACCCTTGGGGATGAAGCACCAACCGTCTTCGCACCGTGCGGCGACGCCCGGGTGTCGACACTCGGCGCTTGGCTTCGAGCCAAAACACCCGTCGCTGTGCCCCGGGTTTTCGACGGCCGCGGGGGCGGGCGGCGCCGCAGTCCGGGCGCACGCGGCTAGCGCAAGTGCTAGAAGAAGCGAGGCCGCCCCTGGAGAAGCGTCAATGGTTGATGCCATTGGCGAGCCCTTCGTTGCGGAACTTGGTCGCCCTAGGCGTGTTTTGCCCGCCGTAGTACGTCTCCGCCGCGAGTCTCAGCTGGTTGAACGTCGGCTTGTGGTTGTTGCAGTCAATCGGCGTCGTTCCACCCCCGCACGCCAAGCGGTAGATCTCGCCCAGGTCGGCGATTTCGCTCCTGTCGAGTCCCCGATTCACGGCCACGAAAAAGTTTAGCCAGTCCCATTCGACACCCGCCCAAGGATGCACTTCACCTCGCGGTGCGCACGAGGCGGAAGCCTCTACCCTGAATGTGCTCGTGCCTTGACATCGAAAACGGGTATGCGGGCCGCGCCAGGACAGGGTAGCCGAAGGCGAAGCCTCCACGCGTCGAGCCTTGCTGATAGGTATCGGGCGCTGTGCGCGCAGTCGCGATCGTGGCGCCCGGATCGACGCGTGGGGCCGTGCCGTAGCCCGCACCGTACGTGGTGTCACTGGTGCGCTCAGCGGCGTTGCCTGACATGTCATAGAGCCCCCACTGATTGCGCTCCAGTTTCGCCACAGGATGGGTCGAGTACGTGTCGACACCTCCGACCCATACCCGCGTGTTCCAGCAGTACCAGGCGATGAGATTGAGGGTGGGGTCGTCGGCGCATCGGCTGGAGTCGCCCGTGAGGGAGAGGTCGCCGGCGTAGGTCGCGGTTCGCGTTCCCGCTCGGGCGGCGTACTCCCATTCGGCCTCGGTGGGCAGGCGGTACCCGGGGCACTCGTAGACGGACGATCCCACCTGCGTCACGCCGGTGCAGACCAGGCCGGCGCCGGGCGCGCCGGTGCAGCCGTTCAGGCTGTAACACGCGGAGAGGCCCTTCGATTCGGACAGTCGGTTCGCGTACGCGATGGCGTCATACCAAGTCACGTTGCCCACGGGGCACGAGGGCTCCGCGCAGTCGAGCACGATGCCCTCGCCGGACGTTACGCTTGGGTTTGGCAGGCCTGCTCCCGTCCACTGTGCTTGAGTGACTTCGGTCTGCTGCATCCAGAAATCATGCGTGAGGGTCGTTTCGTTCTCCGGCTCCGTGTCGCGACCGCGGCCCCATTCGCACTTCGGCGAACCCATGACGAAGCAGCCTTTGGGAATGAAGCACCAGCCGTCCTCACAGCGCTCAACGACTGCCGGGTGCTTGCATTCGGGGGACGCAGGGCCGCCGTCGCAACCATCGCTTACGCCTAGGCCGATGGTGCGTGGAGCTGGCGTGACCACGGGTTCGCGACGGCAGCCGAAGACCCAAAGGAGCAAGCAGAGAGCCAGTGTGGAGCGGCTCAACCGCAGAACGCCACCCCCTCGCCAGGCTTGGCTGCTAGTGGTTGATGCCATTCGCGAGCCCCTCGTTGAGAAACCTCGATGCCTTGGCCAGTCCTCCGGGGCTCGTTCCGTAATACGTCGCCGCCGCGAGCCTCAATTGGTTGAACGTCGGCTTCTCGTTGTTGCAATCCTTCGGCGTCACTCCTCCACCGCACGCCAGCCGGTAGATCTCGCCCAGGTCCGCGATCTCCGTCTTGTCGAGCCCGCGATTCACCGCGACGAAGAAGTTGAGCCAGTCCCATTCGACGCCTGCGCGGTGATGTAGGTGTGCAACGTCACTTGGCGGTCCGCGCGAGGCGGAAGCCGAGTCCTTGCCACCGCTCGTGCCGCGCGCGCGAAGACGCGTACGCGGACCGCGCAAACACCGGAAACAGGAAGGCGGACCCTCCGCGCACTGCGCCCGCCTGGAAGGTGTCGACGGCCGTCGACGCTGGGCCGACGGCGTGGCCCGGGTCCACGCGTGGCACCTTGCCATAGCCCGCACCGTTGGAAATGTCGCTGGTGCGCTCAGCGGCGTTGCCTGACATGTCATAGAGCCCCCACTGATTGCGCTCCAATTTCGCGACAGGATGCGTCGAGTAGGTGTCGACGCCTCCGACCCAGACCCGCGTGTTCCAGCAGTACCAAGCGATGAGATTGAGCGTGGGGTCATCCGCGCAGCGGCTTGAGTCGCCGGAGAGAGAAAGGTCGCCGGCGTAGGTCGCGGTTTGCGTTCCTGCTCGGGCCGCGTACTCCCATTCGGCCTCTGTGGGCAGGCGGTAGCCGGGGCAGTCGTAGACGGAAGGACCGACTTGCGCGACGGACGTGCACACGAGCCCCGCGCCGACTTCGCCGGTGCAGCCGCCGAGCGCGTAGCAGGCCGTAAGGCCCTTGGAATCGGATAGTCGGTTTGCATAGGCAACCGCGTCAAACCACGTCGTGTTGCCGACCGGACACGACGAGTCCGCGCAGTCGAGCACGACGCCGTCGCCCGAGGTCACGCTCGGGTTGGGCAGGCCTGCTCCCGTCCACTGTGCTTGAGTGACTTCCGTTTGTTGCATCCAGAAATCATGCGTGAGGGTGGTTTCGTTCTCCGGTTCGCTGTCGCGGCCGCGCCCCCATTCACATTCAGGCGAGCCCATCACGAAGCAGCCCTTGGGGATGAAACACCAGCCGTCTTGGCAGCGCTCCATGACCGCTGGGTGCTTGCATTCGGGCGAGCGCTTGCCTTCGCATCCGTCGCTTACGCCGAGGCCGATGGTCCGGGGCGCTGGTGTCCCATTCGCCTCGCGGCGACATGCGGCGGCCGTCGCAAGCCCGGACACGAGCAGCAGAACAAGGGCGCTTGCGCGCACACAAGCGTCAGTGGTTGATGCCATTGGCGACCCCGAGGGCCTCGAACCTCGCCGCCTTTGCAGGTCCTCCGGGGCTCGTTCCGTAGTACGTCGCTGCCGCGAGCCTCAGCTGGTTGAACGTCGGCTTGTGGTTGTTGCAGTCAATCGGCGTCGTTCCGCCCCCACATGCCCAGCGGTAGATCTCGCCCAGGTCCGGCGATCTCCGTCTTGTCGAGTCCCCGATTCACCGCGACGAAGAAATTGAGCCAGTCCCATTCGACGCCAGAACCCGCGCCGCCGTCAGCGCCGCCGCACTTGTTGTCGAGCCACTTCACGGGGCCGTCGCAGGAGCGTGCCACAGGGATGGGATCGGTCGAGGTGTTGCCGCCACCGAGGTCGTTGATGGCTTCCTTGTAGTAAACGAAGGTGCAACCACCGGTGGACTGGGAGAGGTCGTTCCAGAGTCGGCTCGCCGTGAAGTGACCGTAGCCCTCCCCCTGCGCGGCGGAATGCTCTTCCTTCGACGTGAGGCAGTGGCGACGATTGCCTTGGATATACGCGTCCGTGCCCCCATCCAAGAGGGAGCCGACCACCTGGCAGTTGCACAGAACGGAGGGCTCTGACGCAAAGACGTCGTAGTCGAAGCCTAGGTTGCCGAAGCGAAAGGACGCGATGTTGTGGCCGAACTCGTGGCCCACGACGAACTTGAAGAACGAGTCATGGACCGTGTCCGGTGCCGGCCCTACGTAGAACGAACGTTTGGTAGGGCTGTAGCAGGCGGGCTCGCTCACGCTGCCTTCGCAGCCAAGGTCCCCATACGCACGGTAGTAGCGACCATCGACCACCCCCATGGTTGGGTCCGCGAACGAGCGCGCGAGCACGATGAGCGTGCGCGTCAGCGTGTCTTGCATCCAAGGCCTGAACTCGATGATGCCGGCGCTCGCGGCCGTGGTGAAACCATACGAGAACGCCAGCGATTGGGACGAAATGACGGCCTTCTGTGTCTCCGTGGCGCCAAAGCGCATCGACGCGGGAAACACCGTCCGCGTCCCGCTGGTGCCTGTTCGGTAGCTCGCCGTCAGCGTCGCCGTTGGCGCCGGCGGGACCTCCCGCGCCATGCGAGAGGTTACGGTGAGGATGTAGCTCGACGAGGGAGCAAGCGGCACGAGCGCGCAGCCGTTCGCGTCGAGCACGCCTCGCCAGTGGAGGATACCGGTCGAGCGCTTCACGATTGATGCGCGGGCCCACGAGGCGGGTGAGTGCTCGACGACGCGGAACCGGTAGTTGTCCTCGCCGTAACCCGAGTCCGTGAACTTCCCCGCCCAGTAGCCGCAGAGGTAGTAGGTGGGGCCGCTCTCTGGCGCGGGCGCGGCGCCGGTCACAAAGATCTTCGTCGCATCGGAGAAGAACTTGTGGTCCAGCGGCATCATGCCGTGGGTCGTCCCTCCGACGAAGACGCGATTGCCCAGCTCAGCGAGAGGCCGGAACACGCCCGCCGGCGCATCCCAGACCTGCCCGGCCAGCGAGAACACCGGCTCGACGGCGTTCTTGAGCTGCGTCGCGAAGGCCCCGCGCTCAAGAATCACCTCGCCTCCCGATGACCCGAACGTCGTGTAGGGATCGAGGTCCGGCACTGAGTTCTGCGTCGCCCCGTAGAACGTGGCCGAGCCGAAGCCCGCCGCGAACTGGTAGAAAATCGGCAGGGCCTGGACGAACGCGCTCACGCTGTTGTGCGTGTACTCCGCAGTGAGGCCCGCCATCGATTGCGTGCCGACGCTCTGTACCGGCAGATTGCCGACCGGCATGGTCACGGTGAGTGGTGTCGTTCCGACCGTGTAGGTTCCGACGGTTCGGATCGATTCCCGATCGTCGAGGCCGCGCGCCTCGACCTTCAGCGTCACGGACTTGCTCGCCGACGTCATGTTCGTGATGCGCACCGAGAGCAGATCCGCAGCGGTCCGAACACCCGTCACGGGCAACCACTCCACCTTGACGGGGATGCCGATGGCGGACTCGCCCTCGGTAGTGCGACCGCCCCAGGTTTCGGCGCCGCCCGCGCCCGCCGAGAGGACGCCACCGCGTTGAAGTGCGACGGCCACGTGCCCGTCCCGTGCGGCGGGAAGATTCGCGTCGGCCGTCCAGGTGTTCGTGTCGACGTTGTAGAGGACGGTCGTCGCCAAGCTGGTGGCGCCGTTCTTTCCTCCGACCACGAGGATCTGCTCAGGGCTGAGCGTCACCGCTCGATGCTGGGCGCGTGGTGCGGCGAGCGCGGGCGCCGTGCCGCTGAAGACGCCCGTGTAGACGTTGTAGAGCTCGGTCGACGCGAGGCTGCCCGCTGCGTTGGTCCCGCCAACGACGAACGCGAGTCCCGATGCGAGAACGTTGAGTGAGAAGTCCGCGCGCCCAGTTGCGAGGCTGCCCGTCGTCGCCCAAGTGTTGGCCGTTGGATTGTAGAGCTGCGCGCTCGCCGAGTACGCGCTTCCCGTGTAGCCGCCGGCCACCAAGATGCGACCATCGGGCAACGCCTCCGCGCGATGGAGCCAACGGGCGACGGCCATCGCTGGGCCAGCCGTCCAGGTATTGGTCGCCGGCGTGTAGAGTTCGGTTGTGCCAAGCGGCACGGTTTCGCCGCCACCGGCGATGAGCACCTTGCCGTTCGAGAGCACCGTTGCGGTGTGCTGGTAGCGATTCGAGACCATGCTCGCGACGAGCGTCCAAGTTCCCAGCGCCGGATCGTAGATCTCGGCTTCCTTGTAGGGCCCGCCGGATCCGACGCTCTGGTTGTAGCCGCCAGCAACAAGGACCTTGCCGTCCGGCAGTGTGGTTGACGTGTGGGACCCGAGCTTGCTCTTGAGCGCGCCCGTGTTCGCCCACGTTCGGCTCGTGGGGTCGTAGAGGATAGCGGAGGCGTTGTACGTGGTCCCGACGCGACCGCCAGACACGAGCACGCGACCGTCGCGGAGCACGCTGGCCGCATGATCACGACGGGTCGCGCCGATCATCGTGCCGGTCGCCACCCAAGCGGGATCGACAAGAGCCGGATACGTGAGTGCCGTCTTGCTCCAATCGAGTCGCACGACGCACTCGCTCGACCCGGGGGGAACGGGCGAGCGTCCCCACGGCGCACGCGGATCACGGTCAACCGCGCAACCCGACACCTGGACGTCGGGCTCGACGATGGCGCCCGTTGCCGTTTCGAGGCTGGGCTTGGCCATGCGCAACGCTGGCGTCCCGCTTTCGGTCAAGAACTCGACGGTTCCCTCGACAACGCGAACGCCCGCGATCCCGCGCTCGAGGGACACCTCGTATTCGACGGCCGAGGAGGGAAGGGGTTGCTCGAGCAAGAGGAAGTCCTCGGTGCCGTGAGCATGTGGATGTTGCACGTAACTGCCCGCGCTACCGTTTAGCGTGGACGCGTAGACAATGTCGCCGTCGACGAGCGCTCCGCCACTGGTCTCGAGGCCACGAAGGCGCACTGCGATGGCGGCACCGCCACCTTCGACGCGGAACGGCTTCGCCGCATCTGTCGGCAGCGTGGCCGCAGCGAACGCGGTACTTGTTGACCACCCGCCTGAAGGCGGCGCGTTGGGAGTGGCACTCCAGCCGGCTGCCGCGACTGCGATGCGCGCATCCCCAGTCGATTGCGGGAACACCCCGCGGAACGAGGTCCTCAAGCGATCACGGAGCGCCGCCGCAGCCGTGGTCGTCAACGGCGCGAGGCTTGCTCCGCCCGCCCGCCCGCTCGCTTTTTCAGCCTCGTGACCACACGCTGCCGTAGCCAACAGCACCGTGAGCATGATCCGCTTCCGCATGGGAACCCCTCTGGCGCGAAGCCGCGCGTTTCACGAAGAGAGCACGAGCGCGCGCTCATTGGAATCCCACCCTGGTAGGAGAAACCCCGCACCCTTGTCTACACGCGCGACCGCGCACGAGCGCGCGGCGCGGTTCGCTCGGCGGGCTCCCGTTTTGTCACACCACGGCAGCGAGCCTCGGGCCGTAGACTGCTCGTCGGGATGAAGCGCGAGTTCTTCTATCAAGACGATCGGTCCAACAAGTTCTGGACCGTGGGCGTGGAGGGCTCGGTCGTCGTCACGACGAACGGCCGCATCGGGGCGAAGCCTAAGGAGACGCGAAAGGCGCACGCCAACCCAGCGGCCGCCGAGCGAGAGGCCGAGAAGTTGATCGCCGCGAAGCTGAAGGCCGGCTACCGGGAAGGGGCCATCGCCGAAGCCCCCGCGCACCAGAAGCCCGACTGGGGCACGATGGCGATGTCCGAGACCGTCTTCTGGCGAATCATCAAGCTCTTCAACTGGAAGAAGACCGGCGACGACGACGCCGTGCTCGAGCCCGCTCTCGTCGCGCTCGCCCAGATGCCGGTGGAGAACATCGAGAAGTTCGAGGCCATCCTCGCCGAGAAGCTCTTCGCGCTCGACACCGAAGCGCACGCGCGAAACACCGGCGAGGACGCCTACGTCGACGACGTGCCTTACTTCTCCGTCGACACGTTCCTCTACGCGCGGTGCGTCGTGGTCGCCAACGGAGAGGAGTTCTTCCGCAAGGTCCTGGCCGATCCGACCGCCATGCCGAAAGACATGGAGTTCGAGAGCCTCCTCTACCTCTCCGGCTCTGCCTACGCCCGGAAGACCGGCAGCGAGTTCGAGTATCACCCGCCCGCCGACTACGAGACCTTCAGCAACAAGGCCGGTTGGGGCGCGTAACCCGAGCGTCCACGAGCCCTCACGAGCGGAGACACGCGAGATGAGCACGACGAAGCCTGCCGCGAAGCCGGTCGCGAAGACCGTGACCGCCTTGGCCGCCGCCGCCGCGAAGGTCTTCGAGGCGCTGCGCGACGCGCACCGCGACGAAGCGTTCTACTTCTTCGCGCTCTACACGACCGAGGGCGGGAGCTACGCGGGAGCGACCGCGTGGTCCGAAGAGGCGCTCTCGCGCGTCATCGCCGAGTACCAGGCCCGAGACGCGCGTCGGAGCGTCGCCTCGCTCACGCGCGACCTTCGCTTTTCGGCGCCCGACTCGCCGTACCACGACGCGGGCGGCGAGGCCTTCGCCGCGTTCGAGGGCGGGCCGTCCCTCCACGAGGCGTGCTTCTTGGCCCTCGAGAAGCTCGACCGAGAGGGGTTCTTCGGTGAAGGCGCGGCGCGCGAGGCCTGCATCGTAAACGTGGTCTACGGCGACATGAGCCACGAGCGCTGGCTCGAGCACGCGAAGCGACTCAACCCGTCCCGAGCCGTGGCCCCCGCACTCCCCTATTTGACGCTCCACGTCCCGAGCGGCCCGGTCACGCGCTTCGGCGCGGGCGCCTATCAGGCGAACGCCCTCACGCTATCGCGCGATCGCTCGACGCTCGCGTACTCCGGTTCCGGCGGTGAGGTCGGGATCCTCCGCGTCGCGACGCGTGAGTCGCTCTATGAGAAGCGTCGTCGGGGCGAGCATTGGGCGAGCGCCCTCGCCCAAGACGGGAGCGAGCTCTTCCTCGGCGACGCCGACAGCGTGCTCCGCCTCGACGTCCGAACCGGCAAGACGACGGTTCTCGCGAAGACCCCTGCCTTCTAAGGCGCTCTCACCGGACGGAACGAAGCTCGTCGTGAGCACGTGGGAGCGCCCGCTAGTCGCGCTCGACACCACCACCGGCAAGGCCGCGTGGAAGGTCCCCACCGTGAAGAAGGCGGCGATCGCGTTCTCGCCGTGCGGCCGGTGGTTTGCGGCGGCGGCGACCGTGCGGGACAACGCCAAGAAGGCCTGGCTCGCCACGCTCTCCTGCCTCGCTGCCGAGAGCGGACAGGTCCTGTGGACGGTGCCCTTGGGCGAGGGGCTCCTTGTGAGCCTCGCGTGGTCGCCCGACGGCGAGACGATCCTGGGGGCGGCGGGAGACTGGGCCCTCGCGCCCGACGGCGAGCGCCGCGGCACCGCCACCCTCACGTTCTTCGCCGCCATCGACGGTCGCGCGTGCGGGCAAGTGCCCTGGTCGAGCGGCGTCGACGCCATCGCCATCGCGCCCGGCGGCAAGCGCTTGGCGATCGCCTCGCACGATCAGCTGGTCGTGCTCTCGTTGCCGGACGGCGCAGAGATCGCTCGCGGGACGGGCGGCCAAGAGAGCCTCATCGACTGCGCGTTCGGCGGCGACGGCACCGTCCTCGCCGTGGGCCGCGACGTCAACCTCGGTCCCGCGGTGCTCGAACTTCGCGCAACGTGACGACAGCGGCGTGCTTGGCGAGGGCGCTTGCCTGAGGAGCGAGCGCGCCGCCCCCGCTCGTTACCCGTGTTTCGTCCCACGCCCCGGCGTCTGCCGCGGCGCCGGCATCGACTTGCTCGGCGGCGTCGTGCGCGTACGAATGACCGAACCCTCGAACACGATCTCGACGCCCACGGTTCGCGCGCGTCGCACGAGGCGATCGAGGTCGACGCCGCTTTGCAGGAGCAAGCCCGCCGGTGGAGAAGGCTCCACGAAGAGCTCCGCCGTCGCACGCCGCGTGCGCAGAAGCTCGCGGACGTTCGGATCGTCGACCCACAAGAAGCCGCCGGCGGAGACGAACGTCCCGCGGCCCACGACGACGCTCGCTTGCACGAGCGTTCGTGAGAGCGTCTCGGGGAGCGGCGCCACCGCTTCGAGGCGCTTGCGCACCAGCTCGGCGTCGTAGCCAGCCGAGAGAGCGCGCGCGAGCGTCTGCGGTGCGACGATGAGATCGAGCGACTCGGTGATGCGTCCCAGCTCCACGATGGTCGAGAGCGCCACGACGGCGAAGACCTTGGTCGACGGCGCGACCCGGAGCACGTGCGTGTCGAGGAACTTCGCCTGGCCTTCTGCCGGCGCTGGGGTCCCTGAGAGCAGCGCGCGGCCGCGGGGCGTCAAACGAAGCACGAGCGGCACATCGCCCGACGCATCGAGGCCGCTCGGCGGCTCGGCGTCGACGTCGTGATCTTCCTCGCCGAGATCGATCAGGCCGAGCGCCGGCAGGCTGATCTGCACGATGCGCTTGGCGATCTCCATCGGGTCGACGGCTTCGACGTTTTGCCGCTCGGCCCAGCGCCTGAGCAACCTGGTGACGCCGGCCACGCGGTGATCGCTGCGCAGATAACCCGCGAGCGCGCTCCAAGGCACCCAGCCGCCGCCTTCCAGCTCGCGGAGCGACTCGAGCACGAGGTCCTTGATGACGGCGGAAGGGCTCGACTCACGGCTCTCGGGGGCGATACGCAAGAGCTCGGGCTCTTGCCGCGCCTCGTCCCACGCCCCGCCGCGACGCCACGCATCGAACAGGGCCGACGTGAGATCGTGCATGGGAAGCGAGCCCGGCGGCGCCGCGGGGCTCGTCGCCGACGTGTCCCAAAGGCCGATGGCCCGCGACAGGGCCACGACGAAGGCGACCGTCGACGGCTCGCGCCCGAGCCGCGTCGCGAGCTTCTGCACCAGCGACTTGGGCGTCCCGATGCCGGCTCGCACTTCGGCGCCCGCTTCGCGCGAGGCGAGCGCCAGCGCCATCGCGAGGATCGACACGTCCGAGCTGAAGCGCGCGCGTCGCGGCGCGTGGTCGTTCGC